>JACQGN010000085.1 GCA_016199545.1 Betaproteobacteria bacterium
GGACCACACGTGCAGGTCGTGCACCGACAAGACGCCGGGGACACCGGCCATCGCCTTCCCGATCTCGGGCAACGAGAGGTGAAAGGGAACACCCTCCATCAACCCGTGCAGCGCCTCGCGCGCGAGGCGGATGCTCGAAAACCCGATCAGGCCCGCGATGACGAAGGTGAGCGCCGGATCGATGCGAGTCCAGCCGGTCAGCATGACGGCCACGCCCGACACAAGCGCAGCGACGGAGCCCAGTGCGTCGCCAACGACGTGCAGCAGCGCAGCCCGGACATTGAGGTCGCGCCCTCCCCTCGAAAGCATCCAGGCCACGCCCAGATTGAGCACGAGCCCCACGCCGGCGACCACTGCCACCGTCGTACCCTCGACTTCGACCGGATCGAGAAGGCGCGCGATGCCCTCCACCACGAGCATGCCGACAACCGTCAGCATGAACGCAGCGTTGACGAATGCCGCCACCAGCTCGGCGCGCGCCATGCCGTACGAATGCCGGACGGACGGCGGCATCAGCGCAACGCGCGCCGCGAGTGCCGCGATCAGCAACGCGACGGCATCGGTGAACATATGCCCGGCGTCGCCCAGCAGGGCGAGCGAGCCGGACCACCACCCGGCCAGCGCTTCGACCGCCGCGAAGGCGAGCGTCACGATCACGGCAATGGCCAGGGTCCGGGCGGGCACTCCTGCCGCGCTCGGTTGTTCGTCGTGCATCGACGAGTACCGGGAAGTCATCTGCCAACATCCTTGGGGAGTCTGCAAGCCGTCATCACCTCGATCACCTGCCCGAAAATCTGCTCATGCCTTCTGCCCGAGACGTAGTGGCTCATGATACGCGCGCCGAGCCGGCGATAAACGCCGTGCCGAGCACCCACATGCGGAAGCGGTCCTGCATGCCGAGCAGCAACCCGATCAGGAACACGAGCACCCACATCGCACAGGGATTGAACCCGTCGAGTGCGCCCAGCAGTACCGTCAGGAGCGGCAGCGACAGGTCCGCCGTGCGGATCTCGCCGATGAACGGAACCGAAATCGACGGCGGAATCATTCTTCGAACGCCGCCGCCAGGCTGGCGCGAAGCCGAGGCGTCCGGGTACGTTCGGGGTCATTTTCCCGCTGTTCTTCTACCTCGCGTTTGCGGCAGGGCACTCGGGCCCGGTGGAAGCGATGGTACCGGGAATTATCAGCATGGCGCTGTTCTTCACCGCCTCGGCGGTGGGACCGCTGGTCACTCCCTGGGAACGCCAGGCGAAGACTTACGAGCGTCTGGTAACGTCGCCAGCTTCGCTTTCAGCCATTCTCGCCGGGGACGTCCTTGCCGGCGCCCCCTTCAGCATCGTGCTCTCACTCTTACCCCTGGCGATCGGGTTGAGTGTTGCCGAAGTGCACCTTGTTTCGGTGCTGCAACTCGTGTTAGGGCTGGCTTTTGGCGCATTCGCCTTCTCCGCCCTGGGCGTCCTGTTGTCAGCCCCCGCCAGCGACACGCCCTCCCAGGTGATGATGCTGTCCAACCTGGTGCGTCTGCCGATCATTTTCGTGAGCGGGGTGTTCCTCCCGCTTGCCCAGATGCCGGCGTGGGGCCGCTGGCTCGCCCCGCTGTCTCCACTGTCCTACAGCGCGGATCTGGTTCGCGGCGGCTTTGGCGAGGCAAACTACTTTCTGCCTGCAGTGGATATCGCCGCCCTCATCGGCTTTACCGTTGTGTTTCCATGGTCGGCGCACTTGTTGCACCGGAGAACACGCGACCGTGCCTTGTAGTTTACCGGCGTCGTCATCGCTTTCCGCGCGTAGTTATCGGAGGCTACAGCCTGACCCAGCCCTTCCGGAACGCGTGATATAGCACGATGCCGAACAGGAAGGCGAGCCCGATATTCCACATCGAGAACGCGGCGGTCGTCAGTGTGACGAACCGGTCATTCTTGCCCTCGCCGAAATCGCAACTGCCGAGAGCAAGCTGGCCACCGGTAAAAAAGAGGATGACGCCGAGCACCGGTGTTGGAAAGATCCTGAAAACCGTCTCGATCGATCCGCTCAGAAAAAGCGCCAGACCGGCCAGAAACACGCCGAGAATGATCGTCGCCCCGCCGGTATGCGCGCCGAAGCGCACGTGTCCTGCCATGCCCCCGGCCCCGTGACACATCGGTATCGCGCCGATGGTCGAACCGAAAAGGTTCATCAACCCCGTGGATATGGATACACGGTTTTCACTGACCGTACGGCGCGGGAACAGGCGGTTGTTTTCCTCGGTGATCGCGATGACGGCATTGCCCAGGGTGAGCGGTACCTGCGGCAAAGCGAGAAACAACGTCCCGATCGCAAGTTCGTTCCAGGTCAGAGAACCAAGCTGCCAGGTCGGCAGCCGCAACCCGAATTCCATTCTGGCAAATTCCTGGAGCAGCAGCGGATTCTGGAAGAGCGCTGCCGCAGCGCCAAATAACAGCAGCAGGAACATTACGGGAACGACGCGATTGGTCAACAGCAGGAGCGTGCCCGCCAACCCGATCGCACCCAGCGCCCAGCCGTGGGCCATCATCTTTACGCCCTCGAACATGAACGAGAAACCGAGTCCCATGATGATGCCGATCGCCACCGGCCGGCTCACCAGGTCAGCGACCTTGCGCGCGGCGCCGGTCATACCAAGTACCAGCCAGATGATGCCGGTAACCAGCCCGGCGCCATAAACCGCGCCGGGGGTAATGACGATGGTTTGCGCTGCCTGGGTGGTAGCCACCGCGCCGATCGCCTTCATCGGCTGCACCGGCATCGGTGTCCTGTAATAAAGCCCGACGCAGATATTGGCGACGCCGAACGCAAGGATCATCCCGTAGGGGTCCACCTTGAGCAACGAGATGTACGCGACAACGAACGGGATCAGGGTGCCGAGATCGCCGAATGCCCCCGCGCACTCCATGCGATCGAAGCGATTGCCCACGAGCCGCGGCTGATCGGCCGCGTCCTGTTCGCCGGTGATCCCAGGGATGTTCCTCATTCGCCCGCAAATACCCCGACTGACGAATTCAGCGCTGGAAAATTGTAACGTATCGCGACAACACCGGCTCGCGCAATCCTGCGATACAAAAAAGTGTTCGCGCGACATAAGCCGCAAGCGTTCTTCTGCTTTAATTGGCCCAACCGAGACACCCCGCTTTCCGGCACACGTGCCGGCGGGGTGGTCGAAGCCAGGATACTCAACTCAATATTGAAGAGGAAACGATCATGAAACGTTCGAGCAAAATCGCAACCGCAGCCGCTTTGTCACTCGGCCTTGGACTTGCGGCCGGCGTCTACGCCCAACCCGGCCAGATGGGCGGCGGGATGGGGCCAGGCACACACGGTGGGATGCAGCACGGCATGAAGGGAGGCATGGGCCCCGGCGCGATGAAAGGCGGTCCTGCCGGACCGGCAGCCATGCAACAACTGATGACGCCCGAAGAGCGGACGGCGCTGCAGGAGAAAATGCGCAACGCCAAGACGCCGGAAGAACGCCAGCAGATCGCCCAGGCGACCCGCACGGAAATGCAGAAGCGCGCGCAGGAGAAGGGCATCACCCTGCCCGAGCACCGCGGACCGCACGGGCGCATGGGCACCGGGCCGGCTGCCGCTGCGGCGCCGCAGGCCCCGACTGACGCCGAGCACGTTCACTAACCTCGCCCCCTCCCCAACCCTCCCCCGTAATCGGGGGAGGGAGAGATGGGCAACCCGCGACTTTTATTGTTCCGGAGGATAATCATGAGACGCTCCAGTAGTATCGCAATTGGTTTGTTCACATCATTGGGTTTGAGCCTGGCGGTCGCCGCCGCCATGGCCCAGCCGTTCGGAATGGGACCGGGAATGATGCATGGCACGGAACACGGCGCGGCCGCAGGCGGCCATGGCCCCATGGCGGGCGCGACCGCCATGCTCACGAAACAGGACGCCGGGTCGTCGGCCGACATGGGCCTGGTCCACGATCTGCTGATGAATCACACCAAGATCAAGCGCACGGTGACCAATCTGCCGAACGGCATCAAGACAGTCACCGAGTCCGATGACCCACAGGTCGCGCAGACCATCAAAGCCCACGTCGCCAGCATGTCGCAGCGGCTGAAGGACGGACGTGAGTTCAATATCTTCAGCACCACGCTGCCGGTGCTGTTCGAGAATTGGGACAAGATCAAGTCCGTCGTCGAAGTCACCGAAAAGGGTTCCGTCGTGACACGGACTTCCACGGATGCCAAGGTCGTGGCCGCGCTTCAGGGCCATGCGGCGGAAGTGACCGAACTCGCGCAGGAAGGCATGGTCGCAATGAGGCGCGGCATGATGACGCGCATGGCAGCGGGGCCGCGCGGCCCACGGGCGGGCATGGGCCCGGCCGCTGCTCCGGCGCCGCAGCGGTAGATGAAGGCTGCCGTCGCGGGGAAACAGCGCTGACGCGGCGATCGTTGGTGCGTGGCCTGCCACGAGATTGCCGCGCTACACTCGCAATGACGCTGCCCCTAGTCATCGCGAGGAAACGGCGCTGACGCGGCGATCCCGCCGCGGCGTGGCTTGCCACGAGATTGCTTCGTTACGCTCGCAATGACACGTATGTTTGTCGTTGCGACGAGGACACGCCTGTTTGTCGTCGCGAGGGTGCGGTGAAACCGCGAGCGGAGCGTGGCGGCCTGCTGACGCGGCGATCCCGCGGCGGGCGTGGCGCCGTTGCCCGCAACGAGATTGCTTCGGAGGCCGTCACGCTTCGCTCGCGGCTTCGCCTCACCGCAATGACACACTTTTTCTGTCGTCGCGAGGAAGCTGTGCTGACGAAGCGATCCCGCGGCGGGCGCGGTTACGTTTTATGATTGGCCCCTAACTCATTTTTCAGGAGATAGCAGCATGAATCGAATTTCGTTGTCGACACTTGCGGTTCTGGCGGCCTGCATGGGAGCGCTGGCGGCGCCAGCCGCTGCGCAGTCTCCCAGCACCCACGAGCACAGCTTCGGCGACGCGCAGAAATGGTCGCAGGTGTTCGACGACCCCAAGCGCGACGCGTGGCAGAAACCCCATGAGGTCATCCAGGCGCTCGCGCTCAAGCCGGATGCGGTCATTGCCGATATCGGCGCGGGCACCGGCTATTTCTCGATGCGCTTCGCGCGCATGGTGCCCAAGGGCCGGGTGTACGGCGTGGACACCGAGCCCGACATGGTGAAGCACCTCACCGAGCGCGCGAAACGCGAGGGCCTCGCCAACGTAACCGCCGTAGCGGGCGCGCCGGACACTCCGCGCCTGCCCGAAAAAGCGGACGTGATCGTGCTGGTGGACGTGTATCACCACGTCGGGGATCGCGAGCGCTATTTCCGCAAGCTCCAGGACTCGCTCAAGGCCGGCGGCCGCGTTGCGATCATCGACTTCCGCCGGGACTCACCGGTCGGTCCGCCCAAGAGTGCGCGTATGCTGCCGGAGCAGGTGATAACCGAGATGAAGCGCGCCGGCTACGCTCTGGCGAAGGAGCACACGTTCCTGCCGAACCAGTACTTCCTGGTGTTCCAGCCGGGCAAGTCCTGATCCCGGTCGCACTCGGGTAAACCCCGCGTGGCGCGCTCAACGCGCGCATTCGCCCGCATTGCGTTCTCGCAAAGCGGATACCTCAAGGACGAAGACAGACATGAACTCTACGACACGCAGAAAATTTCTGGCTGCGCTCGCGGGCGCCGGCGCCGCGGGCCTGAGCGGATTGTCAGGTTGGCGCAATCCGGCATTCGCGGCTGCGGATTCCGCGGGCAGATTCACCAACCGCCTGCGCCTCCCCGGCGCGAGCGGTCTCTACGCGCCGGTAGCGGCAAAGGATGTAAAGCAAATCACGGTAAGCGAGCTGGATTTCGAGGTGCTGCCCAGGCTCTCGTCACCGTTCTGGGCCTACGTCACCGACATAGGCGGCAGGCGGTTACTGAATCCGACGCTGTTGGCACGGCCCGGTGACCAGATCAAGCTGCGCATGGTCAACCGGCTGAAGCAACCGACGGTCATTCACTGGCACGGCCTGACCAATGACGAACGTAACGACGGCATCGGCATGTATCAAGTTGAGCCGGGCAAGAGTTTCGACTACGCCTTCACGGTACGAGACCGCGCCGCCAACTACTGGTATCACCCTCATCCGCACGACATCGCAGGCGAGCAGGCCTACAAGGGGCTCGCCGGGCTGCTTATCGTGAAGGATGACGACGAGGAGAAACTCGCCCGCGCGCTCGATCTCGTGCTCGGCGCCACCGATATTCCGCTGGTGATACAGGACCGCAGCTTCAATTTCGAAGGCAAGCTCGAATACAAGCTCTCGCGTGAGCAAATGTTCATGGGCTTCCTGGGCGAAGAAATCCTGGTAAACCTTACGGCGCGGCCCTATTTCGACGCCGCCCGCCGTATCTACCGTTTCCGCATCCTGAACGGCTCCAACGCCCGCAGCTACCGGCTTGCCTTTGCACAAGGCAACCGCCTGCTCGATTTCCACCTCATCGGTAGCGACGGCGGCTTGCTGGAGCAGCCGCAAAAGGTGCGGGAAACCTTCATCGGGGCGGCGCAACGGCTCGATGTGCTGCTCGACCTGCGCGAAGCATCCGGGAGCGAACCGGTATTTCTCAAAAGCCTCGACTTCGACCCGATGCACAACGAGTCGGTTGACGAGAAAACCGGCAAACCGCCGGCAGTCGCGGCGCAGGGTGGAGCGGACCCTCACGCCGCTCACGCGGCCCCCGGCGCAATTGCGGACGGCACGGAAATGCCGCTGCTCCAGATCAACGTCAAGTCGTCGCCCGAGTACAAGAGAGAAATCCCGCCCCAGCTTTCCCGCCTGCCCAGTCTCGCAGCCGCAGCGGGTGAGCCGCGGCGCTTGACGCTCGGCCACGACGGCAAGGGCAAATGGAACATCAACGGCTGGCGCTTCAACATGCACGAGACTCCGGTCACCGTGCAACGCGGCACGCGTGAAACCTGGCTGCTGCAGAACAACCGCGCCAGCATGCCGCATCCGATACACATCCATGGCTTCCAGTTCCGGGTGATCGAGCGGCGGGACAGCCCGGCGCAGGTGAAAGCGCTCGCCACCCGGCAGAACGGTCTGCTTCCGCAGGACTTCGGCCTGCTCGACACCGTGCTGGTGTGGCCGGGAGAGTCGGTGCGCATCGCGCTCGACTTTAGTCATCCGTTCTCCGGCGACCAGACCTATATGTTCCATTGCCACAACCTGGAACACGAGGACACGGGAATGATGATCGGCTATAAGGTCAAGGCGTAGCGCATTCTCTTACCTCATTTCGCCAATCCAATCGAAAGGAGCAAATCATGAAAGCTTTTCTCTTTATCGTGCTATTCGCGGTCGCGGGCGCCGGCAGCGCTTTTGCCCAGACCAAGTCCGGCGCGCAGCACCTGGCGCAAGCTCAAGCCCCCGCCGCCAGCCAGAAAACCGGCAAGAGCACCGGCTTGATCCAGCAGATCGACCGGGAAAAGGGGGCAATAACCATCAAGCACGGCCCGCTGCAAGGGCTCGACATGCCCGCCATGACCATGTCGTTTCCCGTCAAGGACAAAGCGATGCTGACGAATCTGCAGCCGCTGCAGAAGGTGGAATTCGAGCTTGCCTACGACGGCCGGAACTACTTGGTCACGAAAATCAAGTAGCAGCCCCCCTCGGATCAGGTCAAGGCGGGCGACAAGATCAAGTTCGCAGCCGACAGGAGCGGCGGCGCATATATCATTACGCAGATCGAAGTCACGAAATAGCGCTCCTCTCCTCGCCAACCTTGACTCGCAACGTGACAAAGCCTGCGGTCAAGCGCATCGCATCAAGCGTCGGCATCGCGGCAGCGATGTTCGCGGGACTCGGCACCGTTGCCGCAATCTGGCTCAGGTTGACGCGCCGGGGGTGCGCCGAGTTAAATGATCCCCGGCAAAGCCGGGGGCTTATTGGGTGAGCGCCTCAAAGGCGCTCGCACCCCGTGA
>JACQGN010000082.1 GCA_016199545.1 Betaproteobacteria bacterium
GACTTTTACCACCATCACCCTCGGCCAGAATCACCGGTTGGGCGGGCAGCGCATCGGTGCCAGGCGGAAACGGACTTTTACCACCATCACCCTCGGCCAGAATCACCGGTTGGGCAGTCAGCGCATTGGTGCTATTGTCCTTCGGGAAGGGGCTGTCGGTTTCGGGCATGGCGGATGCCGTCACCGAGGTGAGCAGCAGGCCACCTGTCATTACGATATAAGCAATGCTCTTCAACATGGTTGTCTCCTTTCGTTTATCGGGATTACTAACATGAAGCCGCGGACCAGACCGGGTTTGATCCGGAACGTGCGGTCTGAGGGATAGTTCGGAGAGGATTGGCGAATGGTTACAGGTCGGGCACAATTAAGCCGATTGAAAATATTTTTGCCAGGATGTAACCGGATGCCGCGCCATAACGAATAAGGAGAGAAGGCCGCGTGAGCGCAAGCGAAGTGCGACTGAGAGATCTGCTGGTGCGCGGACTCAACGGCGACGCATCGGCCTACCACGCATTCCTGAAGGACTTGAGCACGCATTTGCGCGCGTTCTTCAGGGTGCGGCTCTCCCGCTTGCCCGACGAGGTGGAGGATCTGGTGCAGGAAGCATTGCTGGCGGTCCACAATCAGCGTCATACCTATGATCCCGGTGAGCCGCTGACGGCATGGGTTCACGCGATCGCGCGCTACAAGTTGGTCGATCTGTATCGCCGGCGCGCGGTGCGCGATGCGTTGAACGATCCGCTGGACGACGAACTCGACGTGTTTGCGTCATCCGACACCGAAGCGGCCGATGCAAGGCGCGATCTCGCGAAGCTGCTCGAGCGCCTGCCGGACCAGCAGCGGCTGCCGATCGTGCATATGAAACTGCAAGGACTTTCAGTGGTCGAAACGGCACGGGTGACCGGAATGTCGGAGTCCGCGGTAAAGGTGGGTGTGCACCGTGGCCTCAAGGCGCTCGCGGCAATGATACGAGGTGAAATATGAAGACCGATGAATTGGTTGCGATGCTCGCGAGCGGGGCGACGGCGATTGAGGCAAACACGCTGCAGCGCCGGTACGCGACGGCGCTGGGGTGGGGCGCCTTTGGGGCGACGCTGATAATGGCGATCAAGCTGGGCGTCCGGTCCGATCTTGCCGAAGCGATATTGCTGCCGGTGTTCTGGGTCAAGCTGGCGTTTCCTGCCACGCTCTTCGCCGCCGCGCTGCTCGCAGCGACCCGGCTCTCGCGGCCCGGCATGCCGCTGGGGCATGTCGCCGCCGGAATCGCAGCGCCGATCGTCGCAATGTGGCTGCTCGCCGTGGCCGCGCTCATTACCGCTGCGCCCGAAGAGCTTGACGGTCTTATTTTCGGGCGAACATGGACGTCCTGCCTGTCGAACATCCCAACGATCTCGGTTCCGCTGTTCGTCGCCTCGCTGTGGGCGATGAAGGGGCTTGCCCCGACCCGGCTCACGCTGGCCGGCAGTGCGGCGGGACTACTCGCCGGGGCTGGGGGCGCGCTGGTGTATGCACTGAACTGCCCCGAAATGGCGGCACCGTTCATCGCCATCTGGTACATGCTCAGCATGCTGATCCCGACCGTTCTCGGCGCGATTCTGGGCCCGTGGCTGTTGCGCTGGTAGCAAGTTCGGTCCGTCTCCGCGCGTACAAGGCGTACGAGGAATCGCTGATTTCCACGCGCGACGGGTTCTCCAGCTTCGTACATCGCCAGAGCAGGCGGCCCGGATTCCCCACTGTGTTGTGCTGTTTGACACTCTCGTCGCATGTGACTGGCGCTTGACCACTACCGGAGAGAAACCTAGACTCCACCGTAACTTCTCTCGGGGTTCAACCACTTTGTCGCATAGTCGCTCTGTTGCCGCATACCTGGCGGCAGCGCTTCTGTTGCTGTCGACCAGTGGCGTCCTCGCCTGGTGGCTGCTGCCGCCGTCCTGGTTGCTCGGCCTCGACAACACCGTGGAAGGTACAGTGGCATTGATCCGTTCATGGGGTGCTTGGGGCGTAATGGGCTCGATCGCACTCATGGTGGCGCACTCCTTCCTGCCGTTCCCGGCGGAAATCGTCGGCATCGCGAACGGCATGATCTACGGCCCGGTGTGGGGGACGGTCATCACATGGACAGGCGCCATGCTCGGCGCTTCGACGGCTTTCGGTCTGGTTCGAGCGCTGGGACGGCCGTTCGTGCAACGCGTCCTTTCATCCCGTCAGCAGCAGCAGCTCGCGGTCTGGTCCCGAGAGCGCGGCGGCGCGGCGCTGCTGATCGGCCGCCTGATCCCGGTCATCGCCTTCAACCTGATCAACTACGCGGCGGCGCTGACCGAGATTTCGTGGTGGACGTTCCTCTGGGCGACAGGGATCGGCATCCTGCCCCTCACCATCTTGCTCAACGTCCTGGGTGACCAGATGTTGACGGTGCCACTCTGGGCTTGGTTGCTGCTTGGCGGGATTGCAGCGTTGACTTGGGTCATATTGCATTTTCACTGGCATAGAGGTATCCGGACGCGAACACTTGGCGATTGACGGCAAGGCCACGCTTGAGTGCCGTCGTAACCGGAAAACAAAAAGGACTCGCGCTGCGAGCTCAGGGGGTAAGTCGGTGAAGTTGGCGACATTGAAAGTATGCTGCCGTTGGGAGCACTTTAAAGCTACGGGTGGTATCGGGCTATCAGTGGGTATATGGCTCAAGGTCGCCAAGTAGGGTGGGGATCAATTCAGTGACGGTCGGATGTATGTGCACAGCCCGCTGGATCACGGTATAAGGCGCCCCTGCGTACATCACGTCGAGTATGGAGTGAATCGCCTCGTCGCCTTCGATCCCGAGGATCGCGGCCCCGAGAATCTTCTTGCTTTGCGCATCCACCAGTATCTTCATGAACCCCTGCGTCTCGCTGCGCTCCCGGGCGCGCCCCACGCGAGACATCATCATCCTGCCCACTAACGCTGGGCGCCCCGACGCACGGACTTCCGTCTCGGTCATCCCTGCCCGGCCGAGGGGTGGGTCGATATAAAGGGCGTAGGCCGTGATGCGGTCCGTCACCCTGCGGCAGTCACCGTCGAAGAGGTTGGCGGCAATAATCTCGTAATCGTTGTAGGAAGTGTGGGTGAAGGCCCCGCGGCCGTTGACGTCACCCAAGGCCCAGATTCCCGGGACGTTACTGCAAAGCTCATCATCCGCCACGATGAAGCTGCGCGCATCCGTCTTTACGCCCGCCTTGTCGAGGCCGAGATCATCCGTGTTGGGCACGCGCCCTACGGCGATCAGCAGGTGCGAGCCAACGACTTCATCGGGAGCGGCGTCACAACTCACTTTCACCGCCACTTGATCGCCGCGCTTTTCCACGCTCATGCACCGGGCGTTCAATCGCACTTCAACGCCTTCGCCTTCCAGTATTTCCTTGATCGCCGCGCACACATCCTCGTCTTCCCGGGCGATGAGCCGCGGTCCCATCTCCACCACGGTCACCCGGCTTCCGAAGCGTCGGTACATTTGGGCGAATTCCAGGCCTACATAACTGCCGCCGATAATGACAAGATGTTCCGGAAGAAAATCCACCTCCATCATGCTCGAGTTGGTGAGGTACAGCACTTCCCTGATTCCCGGCATGTCGGGAACGTAGGCTCTCGTGCCGACGTTGATAAAAATCCTGTCGGCCTCCAGCAACTCACCGTTGACCCGCAGTGCGTGGGGCGCCTCGAAGCGGCCATGGCCTTCATACACCGAAAGACCCGGCATGTTTTTGAGCCACCGCGTGACGCCTTCGTTGGACTGCCGCACCACCGCGTCCTTGCGCGTCTTGACCCGCTGCATGTCAACCCGCACCGGACCGTCGATCACGATGCCGAAATCCGCGGCGCGGCGCGCAATATAAGCGGCCCTGGCGCTTGCAACCAGGGTCTTCGTCGGGATGCAGCCCACGTTGACGCAGGTGCCGCCGAAGAGCTTGCGCTCGATGATGGCGGTCTTCATGCCTTCTTTGGTGAGCCTCGCGGCCAGGGACGGTCCGGACTGTCCTGTGCCGATGACGATCGCGTCGAATTTTTTCGCCATTGCGGTCTCCAGATTCAACCC
>JACQGN010000083.1 GCA_016199545.1 Betaproteobacteria bacterium
AGGTTCAGGTCCTGGCGGTGGCAACACTGTGGGGGTTCGAATCCCTTCCTCGGCACCAACCCATCCAATGATGAATGCGGAATGATGAATACGGAATGCGGAACGCCGACCTGACATCAGCACGCTTGCCATTCATCATTCATCATTCCGCGTTTTCATTCAAAGGGGTGCCGCCGCACGATCGTCTGCTCGCGGTCGGCGCCGGTCGAGATGATATCGATCGGCACCTCGCACACCTCCTCCATGCGCTCGAGATAGGCCTGCGCCGCCGCGGGCAGGTCGCCAAAGCGCGTGACGCCCACCGTGCTCGCGTTCCAGCCGGGAAGTTCCTCATATACCGGTTCGCATTCGGCCAGCATGTCGGCGCCGAATGGCAGGATGTCGCGCTCCACCCCGCCGACGCGGTACCCCACGCCCAGGCACACTCGCTCCATGCCGTCGAGCACGTCGAGCTTGGTCACGCACAGGCCGGAAACGCCGTTCAACTGGATCGAGCGCTTGAGCGCCGCGGCATCGAACCATCCGCAGCGCCGCTGGCGTCCCGTGGTGGAGCCGAATTCGTTGCCGCGGCTCGCCAACTGCCTGCCGATATCGTCCTCGAGCTCGGTCGGAAACGGACCGGAGCCCACGCGCGTCGTATAGGCCTTGGTGATGCCCAGTACGTAGTGCAGATTCTGCGGACCGATCCCCGCTCCTGCCGCGGCGGCGCCCGCCACGCAGTTGCTCGATGTGACGTAGGGATAGCTGCCGTGATCCACGTCGAGCAGCGTTCCCTGCGCGCCTTCGAACAGCAGCGCATGGCCCGCACGCTGCGCTTCATAAAGCAGGCGCGGCACATCCGCCACCATCGGCCTGATCCGCTCGGCGAATGCAAGACTCGAATCGAGGGTTTCGTGAAAGTCCACCATGGGCGCACGGAAGTAGTGCTTGAGCACGAAATTGTGGAAGTCGAGCACCTCGCCCAGCTTCGCCGCAAAACGTTCGCGATAGAACAGATCCTGGAGCCGGATCGCACGCCGTGCAACCTTGTCTTCGTACGCGGGGCCGATGCCGCGCCCGGTGGTGCCGATCTTGCCGGTGCCCTTGGCCGCCTCCCGCGCCTGGTCGAGGGCGACGTGGTGCGGCAGGATCAACGGACACGCCTCGCTGATCTTGAGGCGTGAGGCCACATCTGCGCCCGCAGCCTCCAGTGTCGCGACCTCCTCCAGCAACGCCTGGGGAGAGAGTACGACGCCGTTGCCGATGTAGCATGCGACGCGCTCGCGCAGGATGCCCGAGGGAATCAGATGCAGCACGGTCTTCCTGCCCCCGATCACGAGGGTGTGACCTGCATTGTGGCCGCCCTGGAAGCGCACCACGCCCTGGGCGTGGTCGGTGAGCCAGTCGACGATCTTGCCCTTGCCTTCGTCACCCCACTGGGTGCCGATCACCACTACGTTCTTGGCGTTCATGCTTCTAACCTCTCAACGACCCACCTTCCAGCGCGGAGCACAAGACGCCGGGCGCAGCCGAGTGCGTCGCGCGCGCCGCCATGCCCAGGCAGGTCTTCGACCACGACTTCGCCGCGGCCCCTGAGCACTTCGATCCTCCTTTGCAGCGCACCACTGCGCGGGCGGTACGGAGCCCGGATCGCCGATCGGGCGGGACCTCCAGGGCTCACTGCGGCGAACTCGCGCAAATCCATGCTGAAGCCGGTCGCGGGCCGCGCGCGCCCGAACGCCTTGCCCACTTCGTCGTAGCGCCCGCCCACCGCCAAGGCGTTCGCCTGGCCTTCCGCGTAGGCGGCGAACACCACGCCGCTGTGGTAGCGGTAACCTCGCAACTCTGCGAGATCGAAGCAGCGGATACGGGCAACATCCCTCAACCGCACCGAGAGCACGCGCAAGGTGCGCAGAGCGGACCGCAACTCCGGGTAGGGCGGCAGGCCGCGCTCGGCCACGCCCAGCACCCCGGCGCCACCATAGAGTTCCGGCAACAACGTAATTCCGTCACGTATGCGCCGGTCGACCCGGCGCGACAACGCGCGCAGCGTCGGCACGTCCTTCGCCTGCACCGCGCGGAACATCTCCGCCTCCAGCTCCGCCGGCACCTTCCCGCGCCGCATGAGAGTGCGAAACACCGCGACGTGGCCGATGTCGAGGTGTGCGCTCGCGATCCCGGCGAGATCAAGGGACCTCATCAGCAGCCGCTGAATCTCGATGTCGCTCTCGACGCCGGCGTGCCCGTAGAGTTCCGCGCCGATCTGCAACGGCTCGCGCGTTGCGCCCGCCCCATCCGGCCGCGCGCGCAGAACGCTGCCCGCGTAGCACAGGCGCGCGAGCCCGCGGTGGTTGAGTAAATGCGCGTCGATGCGCGCCACCTGCGGCGTGATGTCGGCGCGCACGCCGAGCATGCGGCCTGAGAGCTGGTCCACCAGCTTGAACGTCTGCAGGTCCAGATCGCGGCCGGTGCCGGTCAGGAGGGATTCCACGTACTCGATCAACGGCGGCATCACGAGTTCGTAGCCGTGGACTGCAAAGAGGTCGAGAAGCCGCCGCCGCAGGAGCTCGATGCGTCGCGCCTCGTCCGGGAGAATGTCCTCGACGTTCTCGGGCAGGAGCCAGGTTCTCATTTAGGATCGAGGATCGAGGATCAAGGATCGAGAACGGTGAGGAGAAAAAATGGCGCGGACAGCAGGGACCGCGGCAGGTTCCCTCCTCAATCCTCAATCCTGATTCCTCAATCCTGCCTCTTTCACTGTCGCACGATGAACAGGAGCAGCAGGCCGGCGAGCATCGCAGTGAGCCCGATGAAGCGCAGCTGGCCGTCGGTCATCTCGATCAGGCGCCGGAAGGTTTCCCGCCACAGTCCCGGCACCAGGAACGGCAGGATGCCTTCGATCACGAGCAGCAGGGCGATCGCCGTCAGCAGAGTCTTGCCCATGATCTCGAAATGCGGGTCAGGCTCGATTTATGAGTTCGGTTCGCGCGGCTACGCCGGTCCATCGAGCCTGGCCCCATCTCGCCCGCGCCGCGCCCGCCGTCACGTCATTTGCCCGGCTTGCCGCCCGATTTGAAGTACTTGAAGAATTCGGAGTTCGGATCGAGCACCAGCACATCGCTCCTGTTCTTGAAGCTCGCCTTGTAGGCCTCCAGGCTGCGATAGAAAGCGTAAAACTCGGCGTTCTGCTCGTAGGCGCGGGCGTAAGTGGCGGTTGCCTTGGCGTCGCCTTCACCCTTGACCCGCTGCGCGTCACGATAAGCCTCCGCCAGGATCACTTCGCGCTGCTTGTCGGCATCGGCGCGTATCTTCTCGGACTCCGCGCTCCCGGTCGACCTCAACTCGTTCGCCACGCGTTTGCGTTCCGCGTCCATGCGCCGGTAAACGGACTCGCTCACCTCCTGCGGCAGGTCCACGCGCTTGAGCCGCACATCGAGCACCTCGACGCCGATTTTCCCGGCGTCGTCGTTGGCGCGGGCGCGCATGAGTTCCATGATCTTGTCGCGCTCGCCGGAAACCACGTCGTGCACGGTGCGATTGCCGAACTCCGCGCGCAAACCGTCGTTGATGGTCTGCAGGAGCCGCGTCTGCGCCAGTGCTTCGTTGCCCTGCACGCTCACGTAATACTGGCGCACATCGGTGATGCGCCACTTCACGAACAGATCCACCAGCACGTTCTTCTTCTCCGAGGTGAGGAAGCGCTCCGGCTCGGCGGTGTCGATGGTAAGGATGCGCACGTCAAAATAGCGCACGTTGTCGATAAGCGGCACCTTGAAGTAGAGCCCCGGCTCCTTCTTGATGCTGACGAATTCTCCAAAGCGGAACACGATCGCGTTCTGCCGCTGGTCGACGATGAACAGCGACAGCGACAGCACGACCAGCGCCGCGATGATGACCACCACTACGGTGCCAATGGTCTGCTTCATTGCCGTGACTCACGTTCGCGGCTGCGGAAGGCTTCGCGCGACCGGGCGGTGGAAGGTTCCGCAGGGGGAGGCGTCTCGACGGGCTTGGCCGCGACATCCGCGCCCGCTCCCGTCATCTGCATGAGCTTGTCGAGCGGAAGGTAAAGCAGGTTGTTTCCGCCTTTCTGATCGACCAGCACCTTGCTGGAATTACTCATGATCTGCTGCATCGCGTCGAGGTAGAGCCGGTCGCGCGTGACCTGCGGCGCCTTGTTGTACTCCGCGACGACCTGGCGGAAGCGCGCGGCATCGCCTTCGGACTGCTCGATCACGCGCTGCCGGTAGCCCTCAGCCTCCTGCACGAGCCGCGCCGCCATCCCGCGCGCCTTCGGAATCACGTCGTTCGCGTAGGCCTGGCCTTCGTTCTTCTGCCGCTCGCGGTCCTGGCTCGCCTTGACCGCGTCGTCGAACGCCGCCTGCACCTGCTCCGGCGGCTGCGCGTTCTGCATCGTCACCTTGCTGATGTTGATGCCGGTGCCGTAGCGGTCGAGGATCTCCTGCATCACCTTCTGCGCGCGCGCCGCGACTTCCGCGCGCCCCTCGTAGAGCACGAAATCCATGCTGCTCTTGCCCACCACCTCGCGGATCGAGGTCTCGGCAGCCTGCAGCACGGAATCGTCCGGCGCGCGGCTGTTGAAGAGGTAATCATTGGGGCTCTTCAGGATGTACTGCACGGCGAACTGCACATCGACGATGTTTTCATCGTCGGTGAGCATGAGCGATTCCTTGAGCACCTTGCTCTTCACGTTGTTACGGTAGCCGACCTCCACCGTGCGCACCTGGGCGACATTGACGATTTCGCGCGACTCGATCGGGTACGGCAGATGCCAGCGCAATCCGGCGGTGGTGGTTTCCGAGAACTTTCCAAAACGCAGCACCACGCCGCGCTGGCCCTCGTTCACGATATAGGTGCCGCTCATCAGCCACACTAGGAACACCAGGCCGATCAGCAGGCCGGCGCCGCCGCCGAAATTCCGCGCACGGGGGGTCGGAGGCCCGCCCTCCCCGTCCCCGCCGTCACCGCGGCGGCGGCCGAAGAGTCCGTCCAGTTTTTTGTTGAAGTTACGCCACAACTCGTCGAGGTCCGGCGGGCCCTGGTTGCCCCCCGGGCGCCGGCCCCATTGCGGATCGTTGAGCGACATCAGTCTTCCGAGCATGCGCAAGGCGCGCTCCCTGACGGCGTCGCGAATCGACCGGACAGCATCAATCATGGAATGACCAGTTTCTACGCCGCGGCGGAATGCGGGAACGCGGTACGGTGCGCGGCGGCAGCCCCGTACTCTTCGAGCGCCAGTCGCACGAAATCGAGTCCCTGCCCCGATTGCGCACTGATCCAGACGCTCGTAATTTTACCACACTCGTCCCGCGCCACCCGCGGCGGAAGTCGTGTCAGATCGATCTTGTTGTACGCCAGAATCTGGGGAATCGCCGCTGCGCCGATTGCGGCGAGGACTTCGTTAACGGCGTCGATCTGGGCATCCCGGTCGGCGGCGCTCGCGTCGACCACGTGCAGCAGCAGATCCGCATGCACGGTCTCTTCCAGGGTTGCGCGGAACGCGGCAATCAGCGTGTGCGGGAGCCGCCGGATGAACCCGACGGTATCCGACACCACCGCGGATCCGTTGCCGGCGACATGCACGCGTCGCGTAGTCGTATCGAGCGTCGCGAACAGCTGGTCGGCGGCGTAGGCGTCAGAGCGGCTCAAACGGTTGAAGAGCGTCGACTTCCCCGCGTTGGTATAGCCCACGATGCTCACCGACAGCAGCCTGGCGCGCCCGCGCGCACGGCGCTGGACTTCGCGCTGGCTGCGCACCTTGGCGAGCTTGTCCTTCAAGAGCTTGACGCGCTTGCCAAGCAGCCTGCGGTCGGTCTCGAGCTGGGTTTCGCCCGGCCCCCGCAACCCGATCCCGCCCTTTTGCCGCTCCAGATGGGTCCAGCCGCGCACCAGGCGCGTCGACAGATGTTCGAGCTGCGCCAGTTCCACCTGCAGCTTGCCTTCGTGGCTGCGCGCGCGCTGGGCGAAGATATCGAGAATCAAGCTGGTGCGCCCGATCACTCGGCAGTTCAGATGCCGCTCGAGATTGCGCTCCTGGACGGGGGTGAGCTCGTGGTTGAAGATCGCGATCGCCGCGCCATGCGCCGCCACCGCCGCGGCGATTTCGCCGACCTTGCCGCTGCCGGCGAACGTGGCGGGCTCGGGCCGCAACCGCCGCCCCTTGATCACGGCGCGAACGGCGACACCGGCGCCCGCCGCAAGCTGCTGCATCTCCGCGAGATTCTCGGCGTAGTCGGCCCCGCCGGCGTCGAGGCTGACCAGCACCGCGTCGGTGCCGCGGCCCGGACGGTCAAACATCAAGCGTGAACCGCAACTGGGTCAATCAGGCGGCACCCGGATCGAGCTGGAAATTGACCGCCCGCGCCGGCACCACGGTCGAAATGGCGTGCTTGTAGACCATTTGCGTTACGGTGTTCTTGAGCAGGATCACGTACTGGTCGAAGGAGTCGATCTGCCCCTGCAACTTGATGCCGTTCACCAGGTAGATCGACACCGGAATATGCTCCTTGCGCAAAGTGTTCAGGAACGGGTCTTGTAGCAACTGCCCTTTGGTGCTCATGATACCCTCACGTTGTCGTTATTAAGGAACCCACTGTACTCGATTTTGTGCCGCTGCGCCATAGGGTTAGCGGGCCCGGCGGCGCTTGTGTCCGGCATAGGGGTTACGCCCGCTGCGCAACTCGATCCGCAGCGGCGTTCCGGTCAATTTGAAAGTGTCCCGGAAAAATCGTTCCAAATACCGGCAGTAGCCCTCCGACAGATGTTCCAGGGCGTTGCCGTGGATCACGATACGCGGCGGGTTGACCCCCCCCTGGTGCGCGTAACGCGGCTTGGGTCGCACCATGCCGGCGCGCGGTGGAGCCTGCCGCACCACCGCGGCCTGCAGCGCGCGCGTCAACTTTGGAGTGGGCAGGCGCGCCATCGCCGCCGCGTACGCGGCATCGACCGACCGCATGAGCGCGCGCAGTCCGCTGCCCTCGAGCGCTGAAACAAAATGAATGCGCGCAAAGTCCAGGAAATTGAGCTTGCGGGCAATCAGGCGCTTCACCTCGTCGCGCTCGGCTGCCGGCAGCCTTTCCCATTTGTTGACGGCGACCACCAGCGCCCGCCCCGCGTCCAGTATGAAACTTGCCACATGGGCATCCTGCTCCGAAATTTCCTGCCGCGCGTCGAGAACCAGGACCGCCACGTTGGCATCCGCGATAGCCTGCATGGTCTTGATCACCGAGAACTTTTCGGTCGTTTCGGCGACCCGGCCGCGCCGCCGCAGGCCCGCGGTATCGATCAGCGTATAGCGTTTCTGCTCCCACACGAACTCGACGTGGATCGCATCGCGGGTGGTTCCCGGCTCGTCGAACACCAGCACGCGTTCCGCGCCAAGCAGCGCGTTGACCAGGGTCGACTTGCCGACGTTGGGGCGCCCGACGACCGCAATCATGGGGTGATCGGCCGCCTCGGCACGCGTTTCGTCCGCCTCCGGGAACGGCGCCAGCGCCAGTTCGACGAGGTCGGAGATGCCTTCGCCATGCGCCGCCGAGATCGCAACGGGTTCGCCCACGCCCAAGGCGTGGAATTCCGCCGCCGCCACCGCCGGCCGCATACCTTCGGCCTTGTTGACCACCAGCAGCACCGTGCGCCCGCTCTCGCGCAGCTCCTGCGCGATTTCGCGATCCTGGGCCGTCAATCCGCCGCGCGCATCGACCAGGAACAGGATCACGTCGGCTTCATCGATCGCCTCGCGCGTCTGCCGGGCCATTTCGACCACTATGCCCTGCCGCGCCACCGGTTCAAACCCTCCGGTGTCGACGACCAGGAAGGATTTCCCGCCGACGCGTCCTTCACCATAGTTGCGGTCACGGGTGCTGCCGGGCACGTCCACGACGATGGCGTCCCGGCTGCGCGTCAGGCGGTTGAAGAGCGTGGACTTGCCGACGTTCGGCCGCCCGACGATGACGAGGGTGGGTTTCATTTCAGAAGAGCATTAACGCAAAGAACACAAAGGACGCAAAGGAAGACAAGAGACGACGGAGAACGCACCGAGAACCAGGAGGTGGAAAACGTTCTGACTGCAATATTCGGGGTCTTGGTTCCCTTTATATCTTCGTTTTTTCCTTTGCGTCCTTTGCGTTTCAGCTCTTGACTTTACTGGACGGTGATCGCGAAGATCCCGCCGTTGCGAGTCTGCACCGCGAAGCTGGACAGGTCCAGTGCCACCGGTGCGCTCGTGATGGGACTGCCGTCGGTCGCGATGCGCCCGGCGAATGACCCGTCGTCGCGCTGCAGAAAGTGCACGTAGCCCTCGAAATCCCCGACCACCACGAAGCGCCCGAACACGAGCGAGCCGCTGACGCTGCGCCCCGCAAGCCGGTCCTGCTTCCACAGGCTTGCGCCATTGGTCTTGTCCAGGGCCACGATGGCATTGTTGTCGTCCGTCACGTAAAAGTTGCGTCCATCGGTCGACATGCCCTTCAGGCTGGACAGCTCCCGTGCCCAGATCCCGCTGCCGCTTTTCGCATCGAAGCAGGCGACGCGTCCCTGGAAGGCAACGGCGCATGCGCGCTGATCATCCACCAGCGGCAGACTGGCGACATCCGAGACGCGTTCAAGCTCGGTCGTCCCGCGCGGCAGCGCGACCGTCGCCTCCCAGGCGACGTTGCCGCCGGCGAGCCCGATGGCAGCAACGCGGCCGCCCGGAAATCCCGCGAACACCATGCCGCCCTGGAGCGTGACACCCGCGTGACTGCGCACCGACAAGGCCGGCGTCGTTCGTTGATAAAGCCATCTGCGCTTGCCGTCAGCGGCATTGAGGCCGTAAATCCGGCCGTCGCCGGCGCGCGCCACCACCACACCCTCCGCGACCCGCGGCGGCGCCAGGACTTCGCCGGAAAGTTGCACCTTCCACAATAACTTCCCGCTCGTGTCGAATGCCAGCACCTCCCCTTTGGCCGTGCCGACCAGCACCATGGACGCGCCCGCTCCCACCCCGCCGGAGACGCGCTGTCCGATGTCGAGGCGCATGACGTCCCGTCCGGTGGTGGCATCAAAACCCGTGAGTTGCCCGCGGGCGCCGAGCGCGTAGACGACGCTGCCGGCAGCGCCCGGCGAAAACACGTTCCGGTCAGCGCTGCCGACATTGCCCTGCCACAGCACCCTCGGTGTAATCGACGGCCGCAGCGCCGGCAGTTCCGCGGGCTTCTGTTTCGGTTGCGGGCCAAAAAAACGGTCGTAGGTACTCCCTACCGTCTGGCAGCCCGACAGGAATGCTGTAAGCAGCGCCGGAGCGAGAAGCCCAGCCAGTCTTCGCCTCACTTCGCGTCCCCCAGGGCATCGAGCTTCGCCTGCAACAGCGCGCGGTACGGGCTCTGCGCGTCGCTCTTGTCGAAAGCAAGCTGATAAACGGCGCGCGCTTCCGCGGGTTTCCCCTGCGCCACCAGGACGTCGCCTTTGAGGTCTGCATACAGTCCCGCGAAAGCTTCTGCCGGTTTGCCCTCCAGCAGCGCCAGCGCCTCCGCATGGTTCTTCTCGTCGAGCAGCACCGTCGCAAGCCGCAGACGCGCCAGATGGACAAACTCCTCCTCGCGGGTGTTGTCGATCACCCACTTCAAATGAGTCTTGGCGCCCGCCAGGTCTCCCGTTTCCACGCCCGCGAGCGCCGCGCTGAAGGCGGCGAGTGACGCATACGCCGTGCTCCGATACCCGCTTTCGATCTGCGTGGCGATGTCGCGTACCCGCTTATGATCCTTGGCGAATGCCGCCTCCTCCATCTGCTGGAACAGCGCGGACGCGGAAAGCGCTTGCTGCTGTTGGTAGTAAGACCAACCCAGAAACCCCAGCACCGTGACGAGACATGCAATCACCACGATGATCACCATCGTGCCGTACTCGGTCCACCACGCCTTGAGCTTTGCTATCTCTTCCTGTTCTTCCAGGTCGTATGCCATCTTTTTTTCCTAAGTGCGTGACTGAAAGGGCGTGACTGATGGTGCGTGACGGGAAAAGTGTGACTGGTAGGGCGTGAGTGGTAAGGCGCGATCAAGAACTGCAAAATGGGTATTACCCACCAGCATGCGGTGCGCGATACGCACCCTGCAACCCACGCCGTACCAGTCACGTCTCATCGGTCACGCCCCATCAGTCACGCTTTTCCCGTCACGCCCTTTCAGTCACGCATCATCAGTCACGCATCATCAGTCACGCCGTTCCTGATGATATCCGCGGCTTCCGCGACCGAGACCCGCATCTGCTCCGCGAGTTCGCGCAGCGGCTTGAGGCTCACGTCGCCCGCCGCCGCTTCGTCGTCGCCGACGATGATCGCGAACCGGGCGCCGCTCGCATCCGCCTTCTTCATCTGCGACTTGAAACTGCCGCCCCCACAGTGCAACAGCACCGCGACGCGCGCATCGCGCAGGTTCTCGGCAACCCGCTCGGCGAACCGGTCCGCGAGTTCGCCCTGGTGCACGAGATAGACGTCCGGCGCCCGCGGCGCCGGCAGGCCGCCGCCGTGCTGCATGAGCGCAAGCAGCCGCTCCACGCCCATCGCGAATCCGCACGCCGGCGTCGGCTTGCCACCGATCTGCTCCACGAGTCCGTCGTAGCGCCCGCCCGCGCACACCGTGCCCTGCGCGCCGAGACGATCCGTCACCCACTCGAACACGGTGCCGTTGTAGTAGTCGAGCCCGCGCACGAGCCGCGGGTTGATCTCGTGTGTGACGCCGGCCGTGTGCAGGCTTGCCTGCAGCGCCTCGAAATGCCGCAGCGATGCCTCATCCAGGTCGTCGCTCATCCGCGGCGCCTCGCGGATCAACTCCTGCATCTGCGGATGCTTGCTGTCGAGCACGCGCAGCGGGTTGGCGTGCAGGCGCCGCTTCGAATCCTCATCGAGCGCGCCGTGGTGCTGCTCGAGAAACTTCACCAGCCGGGCCCGATAACGCGCCCGCGCATCGCTGCTGCCAAGACTGTTCAATTCGAGCCGGATGCCGTCGAGCCCGAGTTCGCGCCACAGCCGCGCGCACATCACGACCTGCTCGGCGTCGATGTCCGGCCCGGCGAAACCCAGCGCTTCCACCCCGACCTGGTAAAACTGGCGATAGCGCCCTTTCTGCGGCCGCTCGTGCCGGAACATGGGTCCCCAGTACCACAGGCGCTGCGCGCCGCCGTAGAGCAGATTGTGCTCGATCGCCGCCCGTACGCACGAGGCGGTTCCCTCCGGACGCAGCGCCAGGCTTTCCTGGTTCAACTGGTCGACGAAGGTGTACATCTCCTTCTCGACGATATCCGTCACCTCGCCGATGGAACGAACGAAGAGTTCGGTGCGTTCCAGTATCGGCATGCGGATGCCGCGATAGCCGTAACCGTGCAGCCACGCGCGCACCGTGTCCTCGAAGCACTCCCACCGGTGCACTTCGTCCGGCAGGACATCGTTCATCCCGCGCACTGCCTGTATCTGCTTCGAAGACATCGTGACTCGTGACTGGTGAGGCGTGACTGGTGAAGCGTGATTGATAATTTGTGGCAAATTGCTTTTGACTCGTCCTGGTCACGCCCTATCAGTCACGCCTTATCAGTCACGCCTTATCAGTCACGCCCTATCAGTCACGCCTTATCAGTCACGCCCTATCAGTCACGCCCTATCAGTCACGCCCTATC
>JACQGN010000005.1 GCA_016199545.1 Betaproteobacteria bacterium
CAACTCGAGAGCAAACAGCGTCAAAGCATCATGCACGCGATTTACCACGGTCTGAGCCATTCCGAACTGGCCGCGCACATGCGGCAACCGCTCGGCTCGGTGAAGACCTGGGAGCGGCGGGGACTCGAGCGACTGAAGGGCTGCCTTTCGGCAGAAACGGCGTGAATTGAAAGGGCGTGAACAGTGAGCGGTGAGCGGTGAGCAGTGAGCAGTGAACAGTGAGCAGTGAACAGTGAGCAGTGAACAGTGACGGGAAAATTCCTGTGGTTTTGAAGTTTCCCGGTCACCATTCACCGGTCACCGTTTACGCCCTCCGCACTTACCGGTCACCGTTCACCGTTCATGCCCTCCGCACTTACCGGTCACCGTTCACCGTTCACCGTTCACGCATTTAACACATGGCTACATACAGCAATCCGCAACTGCGCGACAGGCTCGCAGCCGAGTACGTGCTCGGCACGATGCGCGGCGCGGCACGCGCGCGCTTTCAAAGCCTGCTCAAGTACGATCCGGGGCTGCGCGGATTGGTTGCCGAGTGGGAAGGCCACCTCACGCCCATGGCGGAGGCGGTCGGAGAGATCGCGCCCCCCGCGCGCCTGTGGCGACGCATCGCCGCACGCATCGGCGGGCGCGCCGGCAGCGGCGCATGGTGGACAAGCCTCGCGCTCTGGCGCACCTGTACCGTTACCACGACGGCCGCCGTGCTGGCCCTCGCCGTCTACGTCGGGAGCCGCCCCGCGCCCGAACCGCCGGTCGCGATCGTAGCGGTAATGTCGGACGACAATGCGCGCCCGGCGATGGTGGTGTCCTGGCCGCAGTTGAAAGACGCGCGCGATCCACACATACGCGTACGGATCGTCCAGGAGCACCCAACCCTGCCGCCCGACCGGTCGTGGCAGCTCTGGATCTTGCCGAAAGCGAAAGCCGCGCCGATTCCCGTGGGCCTGGTGAAGCTGGAGCCGATGCAGACCATCCGCCTCGAGCGCTCCCAGATCAAGGGCGTGTGGCAATCCTGGGGCATGGTGCTGTCCGTCGAACCCAAGGGCGGCTCGCCCACCGGCGCGCCCACCGGCCCCGTGATCTTCAAGGGCCGGTGCGTGAAGGTGATGTAACCCAAGGCCGCCGACAGATTCTTCTCAATACCCCCTTGAGGGGTACACGGAAAAACGCCGACAAGAGCGGAAATCGCTAACCGCCAGTTCACCGGGGAAAGCGAAATCCCGGCTTTCCCCGATCAGCCGGTGGGCTTGCGCGGTTCCCGGACCGGAATCCGATGGTCGGCGTAAGAATTGACTATCGCGAGTCCGGACTGCGCGAATGGGTGAAGTCCGAGGGCGCGATCTGGCGCCCTCGGCAGAAGCTTTGGGAAATGCCGCTGCACACTGCGCGGCGATTGGGGCTGGGCGACCGTATCGTTTGTGGAGAGCCTGCCCGCACCGTTACCGAGGCTGCGACGGTTCGCTATTCCTAGCGATTGACTGCTATTGCCATGCAGTTTTCGCTACCGGTATATACTTTTCCCGACTAGGCGCCAGCCGCTTATTTCAAGTTAAGTGGCACAAGGATCACACGAACGCATATGGAGTCCACAGGCAACATACGGGAAGAGCTTGAGAAGCGCGCCGAGATTCTTCGCGCCTTGATTCGCCAAGAGAACGACGTTACCAATCATAGAACGACGTGGCTTCTTGTTTCTCAGGGCATCCTTTTTGGTTGTTCCCTTGGACGTTCATCCCAAGAGTATTTTTGGGTGCATGGGCGCTTCTGATTCTGTACACCATTGTGGCGACATATGTGCCACTTAACCCTTAGCTGCTACGGACGGGCCACCTGCGCTGCGCGAGCACAAATGTCAGCGCTGGCCCGCCGCAGAGCACGACGTTATAGCGCATGAACTTCGGTGGGCAGTAGGCTCTTGCCGCTGGGTGCAGACGTCGGCGCATTCGCAAGAGGACATATGATGACGAGATCGCGCATTGGTGTTCTTTGCCTAGTTCTGCTCCTCGTTCCCCTTGCGTCGCACGCACAAGATGCGGACAAGCGCCGCGTTGCGCAACTCGGCAAGATGACACTGGATCAAGTCACAACGAAGGACGGGTTCGCGTACTACTCTGGTCACCTGCCTGTCGAGGGCAATTTCCCGGCCATGTACGCACATACCGGAAACGCAATCACGGTCCTCGGCCGCGGCTTCATGCGTGAATACCCCATCCACGAATGGCGGAAGGCCGTTCAGGCGTACCGTGCTCTACTGATCATGAACGGCTATGAACTGCCGACTGAGTAGCAACCATGCGCTATCACAGCACAGCCCATGCGGACGCGCGCGCAGGCGCCGTGCCTCATCAGTCGCCATCGCATGCGCGCGCCGGTGGCTGTGGACGTTAGGCGCAGGCTGAATGGATAAGGCGATTCTAAACTTGATTACCATCCTGATAGCCGGAACGGGCGTCATCGGCTCGCTTATTACCTATGAACCTCAAGAATTGAACGCGACGTACCTGGACTTCAATCCTTTCGCATACAAGAAATCGGAAATTGAAAAAGTTTTAAGACGAGCATTTGTTTATCTCGCGTTATTTGGTTTGGCTATTCAGGCGTATCCATTCTTCGTTACTGGTTTACCCGATCAAAAACATACGCTGACCTTTTACTTATCGTTCTTCGTAATTGGCGCAGCTGTTATGGCGGGCCTTGGCCTTGGAATCAGAAGACTATGCATGGTTCATGCTCGAAAATCGCGGTTTCCGGAACTGAGAAACCGAATGAGAGAGATGTATGAGTCATCACTATTCATCATGGAGAATGACGGTTGGCGTGCAGACCAGCTGCAAGTGAAAGATCAACTGAACAACCCAGAAATGTGCCGAAATGCCAATTTCGAATCGGCGGACAGCAGGATCACTACGCTTCAAAAAGCGTTCGACATTCCGGACGTTCCAGGTGATCGGAAAGCAAAAATCGCAATCCTGAAAAGGATTTTCGAATGAACGCGCCTAACCCAGGTGGAACGGACGGGCCGCCCGCGCTGTGCCACATCAGCCGGCAGTGCTGGCCCGCCGTTCACCAACACGTTAGGTATTGACGGCGAGCCAAGTGGAAGCGATATGAAAACGCAAGCTGAAGTCGAAGGACTGATCCAGCGCCTGTTTCGGGAAATCGGATCCAACCCGGCCGAACCGGTTCAGATCAAGCCACGGGACGGGGGTTGGGAGAACGCCCTTTCCTACGAAATCACACAAAAGGATGGAAAGCGCGCGAGGATTTATCGGCGCGATCTTGATGACGGTAACGAACAAGGAATCAAGACCGCGCTTCGAGGCTTCAAGTGAAATACGCTGCCTGGATTTGGCTGGTTCTTGCTCTTGGCACACTGCTCGGGGCAGCTCACGTTTTTCGTTATGAGACTTTGCCACGTGATACTGAAAGCGCTTGGACCCTGGTATGGGATCGATGGCTACACCGCTTGTGTGTAGTTGGTCCGATTCAAACAGTAGGGTGTACTGTCGAGGAACTACAACGCATGAGTGACAAGGACGGTAAACCTCTGCTGACCCCAAAAGAGTAATCGCAACAGAGGCAGAAGGGGTCTGGTCTAGCGTCGTAGCATGCAACACTCGACGCCAAGCCCCGCCCGTCTCCCTTCTGCACGGATGAAAGGACGCGATTCGAAAGGAAGTGACGAGGTAAGCATGAGAAGCGGGGGGCCAGGCTCGATCCCGACCCTTGAGGCCCGGCTAATTCTCCCCGACGACCGGGTTGCGCAGGATGCCGATGCCAGGAATCTCCACCTCCACCACGTCGCCGGGGTTGATCTGCTCGACAGTGCCCGGCGCGCCAGTGAGGACGATGTCGCCGGGGTGCAGGGTGGCGTACTTGCTGATGCCGCTTACGATGGCGTAGCAGTTGTGAACCATGCCGGCGGTGCTGCCGCGGTCGCGCTCCCGGCCGTTCAACCGGGTGATGATCTCCAGCTTGTGGGGGTCCGCCACGTCGGTCTCGATCCACGGCCCCACCGGGCCGAAGGTGTCGCTGCCCTTCTTGCGCCAGTTCGACAAGTCGGGATGCCAGGAGCCTTCGCTGCTGATGTCGTTGCCGATGGTGTAGCCGAAAATGAAGTGGCGCGCTTCCTTTGGAGTGACCTTGCTGGCGGGTCTCCCGATGACGATGACGAGTTCTCCCTCGTAGTGCACGTAGTCGGCGTCGCCGGGAATCACTACCGCGTTGTCCTGGCCGATGAGGCAGTGGGCGCCCTTGTGCCAGGGCCGGAAGCCCCGGGACTCCCGCTGGATGCGCTCGGCGTCCAGGGCCACCTCCTGGTGGGCGATGTGGGCGGCGTAGTTCAGCCCCACGGCCCAGAAGGTGACGGGCCGGGTGGGCGGCAGCAGCTTCACGCGGTTCAGGGGATAGGACGCCCGGGTCTCCTTATGCTCTCCGAATATGTCGCCCTGGATCACCCGGACCCGGACGCCCTCCACCCGGCCGTAGCTCTCCCAGCCGTCAACGCTGAATCTGGCTATTTTCATGCCGTCTCCTTTCCCCGTGGCGAGTCCTCGAGGCAGGTCGAGAAGGATAGGAGACTCCACGCCCCCGCCGCAAGCGCTGAGAACCTGCCCGGCTCCGGGTCCGAGCCGGACCCGACCAACGAAGCCGGTTCATCCCCTGCAACGGCAGGCTTTCACGCGCATACGGCGCCGAGCCGGCGGATATCGTGCTGCCAGCCCCGTTTTTCTTTGGTATGCTTGTTGCGGTAGCTGCCACTGCAAAGCTGATCGGACGGCTTCGTACTGACGTAGCGCGCATCGTCGGCTGTCGAACATGCCAGCGCGTTCTGCACGCTTAATGGGCCAGGATCACCACGTATTGCGGTGAGAAGGTCGATTGAGTTCGCGAGGCGGGAAGAATTGACTACCCTTTGGAGATCGCCATGAAGGACAAGTTCGGCTTGCAGGTGCTGATAGCGCTGTTCGGTATCGTCAGTCAGTTTGCGCTGGCGCAAAGCTATCCGGTCCGGCCAATAAGGCTGGTGATTGGCACGTCCCCCGGTGGCGGCAGCGATATCATTTTCCGCGACCTGGCCCGGAAACTCAGTGCGGCACTCGGTCAGCAGGTCGTGGCGGACAACCGCCCCGGTGCGAGCGGCATCGTCGCCGCCGGCCTGGTCGTCCAGTCAGCGCCGGACGGCTACACACTCCTCACCGCCACAACGACGCTCGCGATCAACCCGAGCATCTATATCAAGATGCCTTACGATACGATGCGCGATCTCGCGCCGATATCGCGAATTGCCGAGGCCCCGATACTGCTGGTGGTGCATCCGTCGGTGCCGGCGAAGAACGTGAAGGAATTGATTGCGCTTGCCAAGGCGAGACCGGGCGGCCTGAACGTCGCAGCTCCGGGGCAGGGCTCGATTTCGGTAATGGCAGAGGAGTTGTTCAAGATCATGGCTGGCGTCGATATGCTGCAGGTGCCCTTCAATGGTGCTGGCCAGGCCATACTCAGCGTGCTGTCCGGCGAAGGTGCGGTAATGTTTCCAACCCCGGTCAGCGTCATGATGCATCTCAAGAACGGCAGGTTACGCGCGCTGGGCGTCACGGGAAAAGAACGTATTCAGGCGGTGCCGGAACTGCCGACCATTGCCGAGGCAGGGTTGCCAGGCTATGAAGCGGTGCAATGGTACGGCTTGCTGGCGCCGGCGGGTACACCGCGACCGATCATCGATCGGCTTAATCAGGAAATCGTGCGCGCAATTCAAGCACCCGACATGAAGGCGCGGCTGATGGCCGGCGGAACAAATGTGGTCGGCAGCACACCCGAGGAATATGCGGCCTACATCAAATCGGAGACCGGCAAGTGGGGAACGGTAATCAGGAAAGCCGGCATCAAGCAGCGTTGAACGCAATATATCGGCCGTCCTTGGCAAATGGTAGATTCTTGCCGATTTCGTAACCGAAGGGAGTTTTAAATGACTGAATTGAACTGGCTGGGCACGTCTTATCCACACCCCGATACTTTGCTCCCCGAACGGTGGGAGAAAATCGGCGAAACCCGCGAACGGTATCTTGCGCAATATGAAGCCCAGGTACGCGAGCGGGCGCGGCGCGATCAGGCGGCGCCGAAGGTCGGTGAGCTGACCCCGGACTTCGAGATCGAGCGGCTGTCGCCTGTCGGGAAAAGAACCGGAGAAATGTTCCGCCTGTCATCGACACGCGGCAGGCCGGTCGCCCTCGTTTTCGGATCGTACACGTGACCGCCTTTCCGTGAACAGGCCGTGCGCCTGAACGAGATATACGAAGAACTCAAAGACCGCGTCCAGTTCTATTGCGTCTACATTCAGGAGGCCCATCCGACGGACGGACGGCAAGCGGCGCAAAATCTGATCGATGATGTGTTGTTCGCGCAGCCACAGTCGATCGAAGAGCGGGAAGAGGTGGCGCACGTCTGCGTACTCCGTCTCGACCTGAAGATGCCGATGCTTCTCGATGACATTTCGAACAAGGTAGACGACCTGTATGCCGCGCTTCCGGATCGGCTCTATCTACTCGATGAGAATGGCATTGTTGTCTTCCGCACGGTCGTCGGATCGCACGGTTTCGACGTAGATGCCTGGCATGCCCGGATCAAACGCCTTGTCGGCGTTTCGGTCGATTGATGAAACGAGGGTCAGTGCAGCTTTTCCAAGCGGCCAAATTCCTCTCCCACTGCCTCTGACTTCGCCGGCTCCGCGACGGCCGGGGGCAATGTCCCTTCTTGCCTTGACACCGACTGCACCCCAGGCACGGCAGGGCGCCATGGCAAGGCAAGAACGGGATCAGCCACGGATAAAAACGGATACCACGGATGAAGCACGCGGCATCGTCGATGACTTCCCGTCACCCGTATCTCGTCACCATTTCTCGTCACTACTACATCGTCACTGCCTCTCGAATAGAACCAGGCGCAGATGAACGCGGATGCGCCGCGTCGTCCCTTGTTCAGAACGTGCGTATAGACCAAATGTGCAGCTGCACATTTGGTCTATACGCGCGTCACGATCAACGACCTGCGCGCGATGCACAGCAAGTTCCATCCGCGGGAGCAGGCCGACGAGGGCCCCGCGAAGTGATGCGTCTTGGACGCAGTTGCTCAGGAGGCTCTGAAGGTTTCGAGCCTGAGATACTTGATTGCCTGGAAGTGCCGGGTGTTGGAGGTGAGAAGCACGAGCTTGCGCTCCAGGGCGGTAGCTGCGATCAGCGCGTCGGCGAGTTGCACGTGGTGACTGAGGAAATGCGCCTCGACCAGTTCCGTTGCCCGTCGCGAGATCGCCTCGGTGATGGGAAGGGTGCGCGTTTGCCAGAGCTTGAGATCGGATTGAAGCCGCTTGAGCTCGCGGGCGTTGCGCATGCCTTGCACGAGTTCCATGTAGGTGACCGCCGAGATGGCGAAAGGCTCGGTGGCGAGCACGGCAGCGGCGGCTTCTCGGCCGCGCAGTTCCAGATGATGACGTCGGAGTCGACGAGCCTCATCGGCTCGCCGAGCGCGGGCGGCGCAGGGCGCGCACGTATGCGGCTGGATCAGACACGTCGGCGCGATCGGCCCACATGCCGAAGGTCGCGTTGGGTTTCCCGCGCGCTTTACCCGCGCGCCGGGCGATCGTCACGGTGAGCCGTTCGTCCGCCTTGGCTTTGACACGCCGGCGCCAGGCTTTAGGCAGCTCGCTGGCCTTTACGTCGTCGAGTACCACGGGCTCTCTCATGATCGTTTCCCTGAAACCGAATCCATATTGAACATTTTACGCCGGGGCCGGAAAATGCGCTGAGACACGGAAATCTAATCGGGTATCCTGACTCCACGATGTCCTCCCACAGGGGACTTTCACCCCATAAGCTCATGCCCATGTCGGGCGTACACCACCCAGCCCACGCGGACGCGCGCGCGAGCGCTGTGCTTTACCAACCGCTATCACCCGCGCGCGCCGGTGGCTGGGAACGTTCGGTGGCGCCAAAGCATCGGCATTGGCTCCCATGCTGAAGTTCAATTACACGATGGTCGCAGGAAAGCGGACGCTGAAGCTTACGCCCGACAGAGTGCCCGGAATGCTTCGCGCCATGCAGAACCGGTCAACCTGGGAAGAACTGATCATTTCGCCTGACGCGAAACCCGGACCTGACGGCGAAGGCCAGTATCCGATTTTGTCTCTTGGCTGGTATCCTGACTTCGGGTATGAAGCACACTGCATGGAACTGAGCGCGAAGAGTCACTTTGTAGCTACGGGAGCGAAGCTGTCGAAGCCTGCGGTCTATGTTGAACTCGGAGGGCAGGGCCAAGAGCTTTGGCCATGCGAGCTGTTTGTGCCTTTCGCGACCGCAGAACAGGCCGTGCTTCATCTCCTTCGCACCGGCAAGCGAGATCCGTCGCTTTCCTGGGTGGCAATCGACGCATTCCCACGGAAGAATGTGCGAACCCGAAAGCGTGCCGCGTCGCCATAGAGTCATGGCTACAACGCCGCCGAGTCCGCCGATGAACACGGACCCTCACCAGCGGCACTTTGTGCCGCCGTTTCGGGCCGGTTATCGGCAACGTTAGAGCGAACCGAAGCCGATCGAGACCTACGATACCTTGAGGAGAGCGCCGGTGACCAATCATGACGCCGAACCGTGCGATCGACAGCGACGCGATGCGAGCGGCGCTTTGCTTACTCGCCCGCGCGCGTCATCGCAGACGTTAGCCGCACTTGCAAAGGGAAAAGCAGACATGGACCGAGTTCGCTTCGTTGTCGTCACCACCATGATTCTGGCGGCCACGGTTTTCCGGGTGCTCAACCTGGCTTTTTGGAGGTTTGCTTGATGTCCCGCCGCGTGCTGCTCTCCTCGAGTTCTGGCAAAGACAGCGCCTGGACCATGCAGGTGCTCCGTCAGGATCCAGACGTCGAAATTGTCGGCCTCCTGACCACAGTCAACACCACGCACGGACGAGTGGCGATGCACTCGACGCGGCGAGCCATCCTCGAGGCCCAGGCGCAGGCGGTCGGGCTCCCGCTCCACGTCATCCCACTCCCGTGGCCCTGCTCCAAGGAAGTGTACGAGCACGCGATGCGCGCAGCGATGGAATCCGCGCTCAAGAGCGGTGTAACGCACATCGCCTTCGGAGATCTTTTCCTGGAGGACATCCGCGCCTACCGAATTAAACAACTGGAAGGGTCGGGTCTCGAGCCGCTCTTTCCGATCTGGCACGAGCCGACGGAACCACTCGCGCGACGCATGATCGACGCCGGCGTCGAGGCGTTCCTCACGTGCGTCGATCCGAAGAAGCTCTCGCACGCTTTTGCCGGGCGGAAGTTCGATCACGCGTTTCTCAACGACCTGCCGGAAGGTGTCGACCCCTGCGGGGAAAACGGCGAGTTCCACACATGCGTCCTCGCCGGGCCGATGTTTCGTGAGCCCCTCCCCGCGGTCGTGGGAGAGGTCGTGGAGCGCGACGGCTTCTACTTCGCTGATCTGGTGCCGGGTGCGGCGATAGTCGACGCGTAAAGAGGCGGCAGCGCGTTAGGTTCAAGCCATGAAGCTGAACTACCATCCCGAGACCGACTCGCTATATATCGACCTCTCTGAAATTCCGAGCGGGGAAAGTCGTGAGATTTCCGAGGGCGTCGTTTTGGATTACGAAGCCAGCGAAAACCTTGTTGGCATCGATATCGATAACGCGAGCCGCAAGGTTCAGCTCAAGCAGCTCACCTTGAGCAAGCTGCCGTCACAAGTTACCACGGTTGCTGCATAATCGTGTCGATTCGCAGGCGAAGGCGTTCCTCGTCGCCGTTCGCGAGGCGGTTTAAGCCGGGGCGGTATTACGGTTCCTCGCGCTTCGTTCTGACTTCATCCAGATGCCGGCAGATCGCGCGCGCGCCGGCGAGAATGCGCGGTGTCGCACGCTGGATCTCGTCGGGCGCGATATGGAACGCGGGCACGCCTCTCAGCGCCGCAACCGCGTGACCGCGCCATTGCGCGACAAACTGCCCGCGAGTAGCGCTCGAACTTCCGCCGAGAATCGCCTGGGGGCGGGCGGCGACAACGGATTCCAGCGACACTGAAGGCGTCAGCACCGGTACGCCGGCAAACACGTTGACCCCGCCGCACAAAGCGATCACATCGCTGATCATGTGTTCACCGCTGACCGTCAGCAATGGACGGTGCCAGATTTCGTAGAACACCCGCACCGGTGTCCGTCCGGCGTAGCGCTCGCGCAAGGCCGCGATTTCCGCTTCGAACGCCAGCGCGGCCCTGCCGGCGGCATCGGCCGACCCCGCGAGGCGCCCCACCGCCCGCAGCAGGCGCGGAATGTCTTCCAGGCGCCGCGGTTCGGTCGTGAATACCGGATGGCCCAGTTTCTCCAGTCGCGCAATGTCGCCGGCCTGGTTCCCGCTCCTCCAGGCAAGGATCAGATCGGGCCTGAGGAACTGGATGCGCTCGAGATCGACGCGCGAGGCGTCGCCGATCTGCGGGAGGGTTCGCGCTTCCGGGGGGAAATCGCTGAAGCGCGCGATACCCACGAGCCGCTCGCCCGCCCCGGCGGCAAAAACGATCTCCGTGAGGTGCGGCGCCAGCGTGACAATGCGTCGTGCCGACGCAATGAGCCGCACGTCGATGCGAGGATCATCGCGCGGCGTGGCCCCGGGTGACGGCAGAATCGGCAGCGTGCTCCAGCACAGCAGCAGCACGATGCGCGCGGGCCGGGAAACCATCGAGCCTGAACCGTAATCAGCGTCCGCCGTCCAGGAAATGGAGCAGCCTCACGCTGGTCTGCCGCAGCCGCAGCGACAGCATGGCGACGAGTTTGACGAGTATCTTGGTGCCAAGCGCGGGATGATCGAGCATGATCCTCGCCATGGCGTCGCGCGTGACGACCACAAAGACCGTCGTCGTCGTTGCGACGCAGGTGGCGAAACGCGGCTCGCCATCGATCATCGACATCTCGCCGAGCGTCATGCCGGGGCCGACGCTGGTCACGTGCTGCGGTTCGCCATGGGCCCCCTTCTTGAGGATATCCATCGCGCCCTCGACGATCAACAGCATGAAGTCGCCGGGATCGTCTTCACGGATCACGATGTCGCCGGTCTGCGCGCGGTACACCTCCATATAGCCGGCGAACGTGTCGATGTCTTCGCGCGAGAGCTCGGCGAAGAACTGCGAACCGCCGACCCGCGCGAATGCTTCACCGGAAAAAGCCACGTTGCGTTCGAGTTTCTCGAACTTGAGAAAGCCTTCCCACCCCGACCGGCTGCCGTCCGCATGCTCAGCCATCTTGTTCGCCCGAATTGGTTCGCGCAACGCCGCCGCGGCGTACCGGCCCGCCGCGCGCCGGACGGCGGGGCTCCTTATTCTGCTTCGGTTTCGGCCCTGACCCGGCGCTTGCGAACGGCGTCCGCCAGCGTCTCGAGCAGCGCCCGGCTGTCCTCCCAGCCGATGCAGCCGTCGGTGATGCTCTGTCCGTAGATGAGTTCCTTGCCCGGTACCAGATCCTGGCGCCCGGCCTTGAGATGGCTCTCCGCCATGATGCCGAAGATGCGATCTTCGCCGCCGGCAACCTGCTGCGCGACATCCCGCCCAACGTCGACCTGCTTCTGCGGATTCTTGCTGCTGTTGCCGTGGCTGAAGTCGACCATCAGCCGGCCCGGAATGCCGGTCTCACCCAGCCCCCGCGCCGCGGCATCAACGCTCGCCGCGTCGTAGTTCGGCGTCCTGCCGCCGCGCAGGATGATATGGCAGTCCTCGTTGCCGGTCGTCGATACGATCGCCGAGTGCCCGCCCTTGGTCACCGACAGGAAGTGATGCGGCGCCTGCGCGGCCCGGATCGCGTCCACCGCGATCTTGATATTGCCGTCGGTGCCATTCTTGAATCCCACGGGGCAGGACAACCCTGAAGCGAGTTCGCGATGGATCTGGCTCTCCGTGGTGCGCGCGCCGATCGCCCCCCACGCCACCAGGTCGGCGATGTATTGCGGCGTGATCATGTCGAGAAATTCACAGCCGGCCGGCATGCCCATCTCGTTCAGATCGAGCAGCAGTTGCCGCCCGATGCGCAGGCCCTCATTGATGCCGAAGCTGCCGTCGAGCTTGGGATCGTTGATGAGCCCCTTCCAGCCTACAGTGGTGCGCGGCTTCTCGAAGTAGACCCGCATCGCCACCAGCAGGTCGTGCGCGAGCCGGTCTTTCATCTCCTTGAGCCGCCCTGCGTACTCCTTCGCTGCCTTCACGTCATGAATCGAACAGGGGCCCATGATTACCAGCATCCGGTCGTCCGCGCCGTGCAGGATACGGTGGATCGTGCTGCGCGCCTCGTATACCGTTTGCGCCGCTTTCTCGGTGATCGGAAACTCCCTCAGAATGTGAGACGGCGGAACGAGTTCCTTGATTTCCCTGATCCGCAGATCGTCAGTCTTGTATTGCATGTTGGCCCAAAGCTTGATTAATCAACACATTATACGTTAAACGGGAAGCGGTGCTCCGGTTTAACTCCACGCGTTCGAACGGACGAAGCAGTCGCCGTTCAACGCGCGGCACGATCAACTGTTTACCGTTTACTGCTTACCGTTTACCGTTTACCGTTTACCGTTCACCGTTCACTGAAGTCAGACCGTTCCGCCGACGGTGAGGCCGTCGATGCGCAACGTCGGCTGACCGACACCCACTGGAACGCTCTGGCCTTCCTTGCCGCAGGTACCCACGCCCGGATCGAGCGCCATGTCATTGCCTATCATCACGACCCGCGTCAGCGCATCCGGGCCGTTGCCGATGAGCGTCGCGCCTTTCACCGGATGCGTCAGCCTGCCGTTCTCGATCACGTACGCCTCCGAGGCCGAGAACACGAACTTACCGCTGGTGATGTCTACCTGCCCGCCGCCGAAGTTCACGGCATACAGGCCGTTCCTCACGGAGGCGATGATCTCCCGCGGGTCGCGCTCGCCGTTCAGCATGTAGGTGTTGGTCATGCGCGGCATCGGGATGTGGGCAAAAGACTCGCGCCGTCCATTGCCTGTGACGGGCACTCCCATCAATCTTGCATTAAGACTGTCCTGCAGGTAGCCCTTCAGCACCCCGTCCTCGATCAGCACGTTGCGCCGCGTCGGATTGCCTTCGTCGTCGATGTTGAGCGACCCGCGGCGGCTCGCGATGGTGCCATCATCCACCACGGTGACCCCGGGCGCAGCGACGCGCTCGCCGATGCGCCCGCTGAAGGTCGAGGTACCCTTGCGGTTGAAATCACCTTCGAGCCCGTGCCCCACGGCTTCGTGCAGCAGCACGCCGGGCCAGCCCGGTCCGAGCACGACCGTCATGGTGCCCGCCGGCGCGGGCCGCGCTTCGAGATTCACCAGCGCCTGGTCCACCGCCTTCTTCGCGTAGTCCTGCAGCAGCGCGTCGGTGAAGTACGCGTAGTCGAAACGCCCGCCGCCGCCGGAACTGCCCTGCTCGCGGCGGCCGCCCTGCTCGACGATCACCTGCAACGATACCCGCACCAGCGGGCGCACGTCGGCGCCGAGCAACCCGTCGCTGCGCGCCACCAGCACCACCTCGTATTCACCGGCGAGCCATGCCATCACCTGCGTCACCCTCGGATCCCGGGCGCGGGCGTGACGCTCCAGGCGCTCCAGCAGCGCCACCTTGTCGCTGTCCTTGAGACTCGACCAGGGATCGACCGGCGGATAGAGGTGGTGGCCATCACCGCGCCTCGCCACTTGCGTTGTGCCGCCGGATCCCGACCGGGCGATCGCGCGCGTCGCCTGCGCCGCGCTGGTGAGCGCGTCAAAGCTGATGTCGTCCGAGTAGGCGAATGCGGTCTTCTCGCCGGTCACGGCGCGCACGCCCACGCCCTGGTCGATGTTGAAGCTGCCGCTCTTGACGATGCCTTCCTCCAGACTCCACGATTCGCCGCGCGTGTACTGGAAATAGAGGTCGGCGTAATCGACGCGATGGGCCATGATGTGCCCGAACACGGACTGCAACTGCCGCCCATCCAGATCGTGAGGCGCAAGCAGCATGGAGTCGGCGGTCGCGAACAATGCTTCGGGCCGTACGGTGGCGGTTGAAGTCATCGGGGTTTCAGCCATGGTCATTCCTGAAAAAAATGCGTGATCCGTGAGCCGTGATCCGAGGCAACACGCGTTCAGCAACGATGCAGCGTGCGGTGACTTAACGCCGGCAGACTCGCGCGCAAGCGTCTGAGGTGCGCGAGATTGACCCCGGCTACCACGATGCCGGAGCCGCGCGGCAGCCGGTCGAGCACGACGCCCCAGGGATCGACGATCATCGAGTCGCCGTGCGTTTCGCGTCCATTCACGTGGTAGCCGCCCTGCGCCGGAGCCAGGACGTACGCGAGATTTTCGATCGCGCGGGCGCGAACCAGTGTTTCCCAGTGCGCGCGCCCCGTGGTCTCCGTAAACGCAGAGGGCACGAGCACGATATCGACTTCACCCATTGCCCGGTAGAGTTCGGGAAAGCGCAGATCGTAGCAGATCGAGAGCCCCAGCCTGCCGAACGGGGAATCAACCGTGACCACCTCGGTGCCCGGCTCGATGGTACGCTCCTCGCGATAGCTCTCGTCGCCCATCTCGAAGCCGAAAAGATGAATCTTGTCGTAGCGTGCGGCGCAATGGCCCTTGTCGTCGTACACCAGACAGGCACTGCGAATTCTCCCCGCATCGGTTGACACCAGAGGCACCGATCCGCCGGCGATCCAGATCTGGTGGCGCCTGGCGGTCGCCGCGAGAAATTCCTGGATCGGCCCCCTGCCGGCCGCTTCGCGCAGCACCACCTTGTCACGCTCGGTGAGACCCATGATCGCAAAGTTCTCCGGCAGCGCCACGAGGGCCGCGCCCTGCCCGGCCGCCATCGCGATCAGGCGCGCCGCCTCGTTCAGGTTGCCCTTGACGTTCGGCCCGGACGCCATCTGCACCGCGGCGATGCGCGCCACGCCGGGCGCAACGGCCGCAGGCTTCGCCTCGCGCCGCGGCCGGGCGGCCGACGATCGCAGTCGAGTACTCATCGGAGGACCGCCATCCGCAGCGCCTCGCCGGGTTTGAGATCGCCGAGCAACCCGATATGCCGGGACTCCACGGCAAGCGCGAACAGCCAGGAGGACAGGATGAACAGGGACAGAACGGGGCGCAACATCAGTCGGGCCGGATCGTATCGGGAGCAAAGGGGCGCCGCACCCTGGTCACCGCCGGCTCGTTCCAGGTTCCAGTCACGGCATATTCGTAGGATATGAACTGATCGAGGGGTTCCTTGAGTATCTTCTGTGCCAGGAACACCCCCACGCCCGCCACCGGCCCCCCGAGGAGCGTGCCGGCAAGCGACACGCTGTCGCTGATGCTGGGAATCACCTTCACGTTGAGTTTCTGCGCCTCCCGCCCGAGATCGACCTCACCGCTCATTTGCACACGGGCCAAAGGACCCTCGATCCGCAGGTTCTCCGTGCTCGCCACGCCGCGATTGACCCCGATGACACCCACGATCTGGTCGTAGGCAAAACCATCGCTGAAAATATCCCGAAAATCGAGAGAAATGCGCCGTGGAAGCGCCTGCAGGCTGAGGATGCCGAGCACCTTTCCGATGCCTGGCTCGAGCTTGATGAACTGGCCCTTGGCGGAGTCGAGCATGAAATTTCCCGTGAGTGTCGGATAGTCGATTTTTTGCGGGTTGCCGCTCCATGTGAGGTTGCCTTCAATTTTCGCCGTCCCACGGCGTATGCCTTCCGGATAGCCGAAACGCACCAGCGTCTTGCCCGCGTCCGCCACGTCAAAGCGGACTCTGACGCGCGTCTGCGGCTGCGTACGCCAGTTCTGCCAGACGCCGTCCACCGCGAGAACACCGTCGGGATTCGTGATGCGCAGGCGCTCGATCCGCCAGTCGCGGCCGTCAGGCGTGGCATTCAGCTCCAGTTTGCCAAGCGGCTTGCCTGCCAGGTGAAACTGCTCGGCCGTCACCTCCAGTATCGGCAGATCGGCGGTGCGCTCGTGGGAGACGGGCTTCATGCTCTTGGGGAGAACCACTCCCGGCTGCGCTTCAGGGATCACCAGACGGCTGAAGCGCGCCGTCACCCGTCCCTTGCCTTGGGACTGCCAGTTCGCGGAGCCTTCCATCTCGCGGCCCGCCAGCGCGATCTGCATGCCGCCCGGCTGGCTCGCCGTCTTGATCGCGAGGTCGTGAAACTTGCGCTCGTAAACATCGACTTCGTCGACCTTCAACTCGATGCCGCCCAGGGTAATCCCCGCACCGCCAGGCGATTCGTTCAGAAGCTTGACCCAGCCGTCCACATCCAGGAACCGGAGCGCCCCGGCGATCCACAACCCGGCGTGCTCGGGCTCCGCAACCGTGTCTTCCCCGAAACGTAGCGCCGCACGTTCGATGACGGTGTCCCTGCCGTCGTTGCGTCGCAGGAACACTCCACTTGCGGTGTTGCCATATTGCAGCGCGAACCGCTCCTGCCTTGGGCCGATGTACTGCCGCTCGATCCGAAGCGGGATGCTTTCGGCGGCACTCTTGACGAACGGTGCCGGCAGCGCCGATGCGATTCCCTGCAGGTTCGATTCAACCACCAGGTCTGGGAGTTTCTTGCGCAATGTCAGGGTGCCGCGCCACTCCGTCGATCCGCGCAGATAGGTCATCCAGGCCGGCCCGCCGGCCCGCCGCACGTTGTCGGCATTGACACGGCCTTGCAGCGCGACGCGCACGGTCGCATCGCGCTGTGTCCCCGCGGTGATGGAGATTGGCCCGCCAAGGAAAGTCCCGGTGGCGGCCGGCACGCGAACCTCGGCCTCGCTGAACTCCAGTCTGCCGGAGAGCTGCTCGAGAGGCGGCAAATCGGAATCCGCCAGCAGGCGATTTCCCGTCAACTGATAGGTGCCGCTCACCTTGCCGTCGGTCATCCTCTGCAAGGGAAGCGTGAGCTTCAGGGTAAGGCGCCCCTGCCCCTGTGCCTGCATGCCGTCGGTGAAATGATCGATCATCCCGGCAACCGGGCTCTTCGCGATGAACTCCAGGAAATCCGCAGTAGGGCCTTCGGCCTCACCAGCGATTTCGAGCACCGGGTCGTTCGTCTCCAGGTCCGCGATCTCGGCATGCACCTGCGGCATACGCACGCCGTAGATGGATCCCTGGCGGGCGCGGATATCCAAGCGCTTGCCGCGGAACGCGAAGTCGCCCTCGATATTCTCGATGCGCGGCCAGCCGTCGGCGTAGTTGAGCGCGCCGCCGGCAACCTTGCCCGCGACGAAAAATGTCCCGCCCTTGTTGTCGGGGAACGGAAACCGGGCAAGGTCCCCCTTGACCTGAAATCGCACGTCGTTCGACTCTCCGCCGACCAGCGCTCTCGACATCCATGCGCGTGAAGTGCCCGCAACGGTAAGCGGAATGTAGTGAACCACCTGCCGGGCATCGGCCCGGGTGAGCTGCCCCGCAAGATCGATGGCGCCGGGGCCGGTGTCGCCGCCACGCCAGGTACCAAACAGGGTACCGGCCATGTCCGGATTGGCGAAGGCCACGTTGTTCAGCCTCAATTCCGCAGCGCGCGAATCGCGCGACCACACTATCTGGCCGGTCAACGTGTCGAACGCAAGCGGCGCGGCAAACAGCTTCGGCATGTCGAGCGTCGTCTTGACGTTGCTGAAATGCAGTGTCCCCGCTTTCTCGGTGCCATCGACGTTGCCGCTCAACCCCGAGAAACCGGGAATGCGTTCCGTGCGCGCCAACGCGAGCCCATGGAAGCGGCCGCGCACGTTGAACTGCGCCGGCGCACGCCATTCGCCGCCCCAGCGCACGATGACGTCGAACAGGCTCCCTCTGGGTGCCGCAGCCACCAGCTGCTTGCGCAGCCCCGCCTCCAGCGGCAAGCGGTCGGCAAGCGCGACCAGCGGTTCGAGGTCGAGCGCGTTGGCCCGCAGCTCACCGCGCAGCGGCTTGTTGCCCGGGCCCGACTCCAGGCGCAACAGAAAATCGGCCGGCGGGAGCGTCAGCCCCTTCTGGGTCACCAGGCCGAGTTTCACCGTTGAAATCTCGAAGCTGCGCGCCGTCGCCTTCCACGCGATCCTGCCCGAAAGTTCATTAAGGTCGAGTTCCGAGAGATCCGCAGCGAGGCGCGTCCGGACGTTGGCGAGCCGCACGTCGGCAACGAGATCGGTCAAGCGCTGCTTGTCGACAGTGAGCCACACACGCAACGCGCCGGCGCCCTGCGGAACGTCGATCGGAAACGGCACCCAGGCACGCCAGGCCGCGATGTCGGCGGTGTCGAGCCTTGCGTACAGCCGGCCACTCCATTGTGCGAGCGTCTCCACCGTCTTCCCGAAGAGATCGCCGCGCAGGTCCAGCGGCCCGGCGAGCTCCCGCGGAGGGATCGCCCGCAGGCCGAAGCGGTGCTGCTCGCCGTCGTTGCGCACCACCAACTCGACCTGACGCAGATCGAGCGGCAGGGCGCCGCGCAACTCGTCGTGCCACGTGATCGAGCCATCCCGCACCACGATTTCATCCTGCCGCAGGAGCCAGTCGCTGAATCCGCCGCCGCCCTCGTGCTCCTTCAGTTCAACGCCCGCGATCGAGACGATTCCGCGCTTGTCACGCATCACCCGCAGCGCCGGGCGGTGGATCCGGATCGAGTGAAAGCGCAATTCCAGCGCCAGCAGAGACCGCCAGGATAGGGTATTGTCGATGCGCCCGAGCCTGAGTGCCGGGCGCCCCGCGCGGTCGAGGACGGTGATGTCCTCCAGGATGAGTTCCGGGCGGATGCCATCCCAACTGCCGGAAATTCTGCCGATCGTTACCGGTTGCTCGGCCGCCTTGCTGACGGCTGACGCGATGTCCTCACGGTAGTTCTCGATATTCGGGAGCACCCAGTAGCGCAGCGCGAGCGCGAGCGCGACAAAGGCGAAGCCCGCGACCAGTATCGCCCAGGTGAGCAGGCGATAGATCGCGAGAGTGGGAAGACCGATCCATCGGTAGAGGGTGGACAGCGCCACTTTTTGCCAGGTTTCCGAAAAAATGCGATATTCAAACAATGATTTAGCTATTTTACGCCAATCCGTACATGGACCCGAATAACGCACAGCCGGCGCCGTGCGCCGACCCGGATATCGAGCGCGCCTGCGCCTTCAGCCGCTATGCGCGACGCCTGATCGAAGCCGAACCGGATCTCGCGGCGCGCGCCGGCTGCGATCATCCCTTCGACAACGATGAAATGCAGGCGTTTCTCGCCGCAAGCCCGTTCGGGGACGAAGCCGCACTCAAGCGGGTCCTGCGCATGCTCCGCAAGCGGGTGATGTTGCGGCTGATCGCCCGCGATATCGGTGGCCGTGCCGGCCTCGCCGAAGTGGTGGCGAGCGCCACCGCGCTCGCGTGTGCCTCGATGTCCGCCGCGCTGCCGTGGCTTGACACAGAGCTTGCGGCCCGGCACGGGCGGCCGCGGGGGGAACGCAGTGCCGAGATTCAGCAGTTGCACGTCATCGGCATGGGCAAGCTCGGGGGCAGCGAACTCAACGTTTCTTCCGATATCGATCTCATCTTCGCGTATCCCGAAGACGGCGAAACCGACGGCCCCCGGCGCGTGAGCAACCACGAGTATTTCACGCGTCTCGCGCGCCGCTTCATCGCCGCGTTGAACGACATGACCGAGGATGGGTACGTGTTCCGGGTCGACATGCGGCTGCGGCCCTACGGCGACGGCGGGCCGCTGGTGGTGAGCTTCGACATGCTCGAGAACTACTTCATCACCCAGGGCCGGGAATGGGAGCGCTACGCGTGGATCAAGGCGCGGCCGCTCACCGGCGACCGCGCGGGTGACCTGATGGAACTCGTGCGCCCCTTCGTCTATCGCCGCCATCTGGACTTCAGCGCGTTCGCCTCGATGCGCGACCTGCACCGCCAGGTGCGGCGCGAGGTGACGCGCCGCGACCGGCTCGACGACATCAAGCTCGGCCCGGGTGGCATTCGCGAGATCGAATTCATCGTCCAGGTCTTTCAGCTGATCCGCGGCGGCCGCGATGCCGAATTGCGCCGGCAGCCCACGGTCGAAGTGCTGCCGTTGCTCGCGCAACGCGGTCTGCTGCCGCCGGAAGCCGTCGCCGAACTCGAACGGGCGTACGTGTTCCTGCGTAATCTCGAGCACCGCCTGCAGTATCTCGACGACCGGCAAACGCAGGCCTTGCCCGCCGCGTCCGCCGACCGGTCGGCAATCGCGCATAGCATGGGGTTTGCCGACACCGGCGCCTGGCTCGGGGAACTCGAACGCCACCGTGGCAACGTCACCCGCCACTTCGAAGTCATATTCGCGGCGACTCCGCAGGAACAGCACGAACTTGCCGCGCTGTGGCACGAGGCGGCCACGAGCGAGCGCGGTCTGCCGCAACTCGCGGCTCTGGGGTTCCGGGACGGCGCGGATCTCAAACGGCGCCTCGCGACAATACGCGCGGGGACCCGCTATCGGCAGATGCCCGCGGCGAGCCAGTCCCGGCTCGACCGCATCGTGCCGCTCGTCATCACGGCGGCGGCCGCGCGCGAACGCCCCGATGCAACACTCGCGCGCATGCTCGATCTGCTCGATGCGGTGAGCCGCCGCGAGTCGTACCTCGCGTTGCTCGAGGAGTACCCGCAGGCGCTGGCGCGGGTCGCCGACCTGATGAGCGCGAGCGCGTGGGCCGCGCAGTACCTGACGCAGCACCCGATCCTGCTCGACGAACTGCTCGATGCCCGCACCCTGCACGCGGCGCCCGAGTGGCCGGCGCTCACGCAGGCGTTGCGCACGCAACTGGATGAAGCCGAGGGCGACGCCGAGGAGCAGATGGAGCTGCTGCGCCATTTCAAGCACGTGCAGACCATGCGATTTCTCGCCCAAGACCTCGCGGGCACGCTGCCGCTGGAGACGCTGAGCGATCACCTCTCGGACCTCGCCTGCATCATACTCTCCGAGGTGCTGCGCCTCGCCTGGCGCGGCCTGCGCCACCGCCATTGCGCCGACCCGCGCTTTGCCGTCATCGGCTACGGCAAACTCGGCGGCAAGGAACTGGGCTACGCCTCCGACCTGGACGTGGTGTTTCTGTATGACGACCCGGCGCCGGAAGCGGCCGAAAACTATGGACGGCTCGCACAACGCATCAACCATCTCCTCACGAGCATGACTTCCGCGGGCGTGCTGTACGAAACGGACCTGCGGTTGCGACCGGATGGCGCGAGCGGCCTGCTGGTGAGCCCGTTTGCGAGCTTTCGCGACTACCAGACGAACCAGGCCTGGATGTGGGAACACCAGGCGCTCACGCGCGCCCGCTTTGCAGCCGGCGACGCCGGGATCGGACGGGAGTTCGAGACGCTGCGCGTCACGATCCTGCGCGAGCAGCGCGATCTCGCCGAACTGCGGCGGGAAGTGATCGCGATGCGGCAGAGGATGCTCGACGCGCATCCCAATACGAGCGGGCTCTTCGACATCAAGCACGACCGCGGCGGCATCATCGACGTCGAATTCATCGTGCAGTACCTGGTGCTGGGTCATGCCTGCCGGCACGCGGCGCTCACCGGCAACATCGGCAATCTCGCGCTTCTGAAACTCTCGGGCACCCTCGGGCTGATCGACTCGGCGCGCGCGCTCGCCGTGCACGCCGCCTATCGCCGCTTTCGCCAGTTGCAGCACGGCCTGCGGCTGCAGGGGGACCGGTACGCGCGCGTGCCGCGCCCTGAAATCGAGCCGCTGGCACGGGCAGTGATGGATCTATGGGCCGAAGTCCTGTCGCACGCGCCGGATACGATAAAATAGAATTTTCCCCGATGGAGCGCTCACATGTCGATGGCAGATCGCGACGGGCAGATCTGGTATGACGGCCGGCTCGTGCCCTGGCGCAACGCCACCACCCACGTTCTCACCCACTCGTTGCACTACGGACTGGCGGTTTTCGAGGGCTTGCGCGCCTACAGCACTGCCGGCGGCACTGCCATCTTCCGGCTCAAGGAGCACACCGAGCGGTTGTTCAATTCGGCGCACATCTACATGATGAAGATCCCGTACTCGCGGGAATCCCTCATGGAGGCGCAAAAGGAAGTGGTGCGCGCGAATCGGCTGGACTCGTGCTACATCCGTCCGATCGCCTTCTACGGTTCGGAAAAGATGGGGGTATCGCCGAAAGGTACGAGCGTGCACGTCGCGATCGCCGCCTGGCCGTGGGGCGCGTACCTCGGCCCCGAGGCGCTGGAGCAGGGCATACGGGTGAAGACCTCTTCCTACGCGCGACATCACGTCAATGTGTCGATGTGCCGCGCCAAGTATTCGGGCACCTACGCCAACTCCATCCTCGCCAATCTCGAAGCGACCGAGCACGGCTACGACGAGGGCCTGCTGCTGGACGTGGATGGCTTCGTCGCCGAGGGCTCGGGAGAAAACCTCTTCATGGTCAAGAACGGCGCCATCTATGAACCCGAATTGACGAGCGCGCTGATCGGCATCACCCGGGAATCGGTGATCACGCTCGCCCGCGACATGGGCTACCCGGTTTCCGCGCGGCGCATCACGCGCGACGATCTCTATATCGCGGACGAAGCGTTCTTTACCGGCACCGCGGCGGAAGTGACACCGATACGCGAAGTCGACGGGCGCACGATCGGCGAGGGCAAGCGGGGGCCGGTGACCACGCGCTTGCAGCAGGCGTTTTTCGAGTGCGTCAACGGCAAGTCCGATCAATATCGGGACTGGCTGTCGCCGGTCGCCGCGTGAGGACCG
>JACQGN010000079.1 GCA_016199545.1 Betaproteobacteria bacterium
CGAGCTTGTGGTAAAGGCCCGTGCTGTCGCTCACGTCCGCGAACAGCACCGCCATCGTTTTCACCTGGCGCGTCATGATAGGTTCTGATGATAGCCGGGACTCACGACGCGAGACAAGCCCGCTTCATGCCATGCCGGCCATGCCCTCCGGTTCCTCCAGCTCCGAGAACCGCACCGGAAGCAGATCCTGCGTGCTCACCTTCCCGGCCGGCGACTTCCCGACCAGCGTCAGTGTCTGCCGCTCGGCAATGCCCGTCGGTATGATCATGCGCCCGCCGGGCTTCAATTGCGCGATCAGCGGCGGCGGCACCAGCTCGCATGCGGCCGTGACCATGATCTTGTCGTACGGCCCGTGCTCCGCCCAGCCGTAGTAGCCGTTGGCCACGCGCACCGAGACGTTGGCGTACTTGAGCTGCTGGAGGCGTTTCTCCGCGCCCTGGGCAAGCTCGGCGATGATGTCCACCGTGTACACCTCGCGCACGAGTTCCGCCAGCACCGCCGCCTGGTAGCCGGCGCCGGAGCCGATTTCGAGCGCGGTGTCGCCGGGCGCGAGGTCCAGCAGGTCGGTCATCAGCGCGACGATGAACGGCTGCGACACCGTCTTGTCGCAGCCTATGGGCAGCGGCCGGTTGAGATAGCCATAGCCCTTGAGTTCGGCCGGCACGAACTCGTGCCGCGGCACTTTCGCCATCGCCTGCATCACCCGCTCCGCAAATGCCGCCCGCCCCGTGTACTGGACGGTGAGCGCCGCCTCAGCGGCGATCTCCGCCACCATCTGGTTACGCAGGTTCACGAACAGAGCGTCTTCCATGGCACCCGAATTGTAGAACCATGCGCCGCGCTTGGCGACCCGTTCCGGCGCCGGCGCGGAACCGGGCCCCGCTGCGGCATTCGACAAACCCCGCCTCGCAGGTCACAATCGCGCCACAGCACAGCCCGGAGCCGGCAATGACCACGCAACAGGACACCCAGAACATGGCGCTCTTCTGCGATTTCGAGAACATCGCACTGGGTGCGCGCGACGCCAAGTACGCCAAGTTCGAGATCAGCCGGGTACTCGAGCGCCTGCTGCTGAAGGGCGACATCGTGGTCAAGAAAGCCTACTGCGACTGGGAGCGCTACAAGGAGTTCAAGGGCGCGATGCACGAGGCCGCGTTCGAGCTGATCGAAATTCCGCACGTGCGCATGTCGGGAAAAAACTCTGCTGACATCCGCATGGTGGTCGACGCGCTGGACCTATGCTACACCAAGTCGCACGTGGACACCTTCGTCATCATCAGCGGCGACTCCGATTTTTCGCCCCTGGTGAGCAAGCTGCGCGAGAACAACAAGACCGTGATCGGGGTGGGCGTGAAGCAGTCCTCCTCCGATCTCCTCGTCTCCAACTGCGACGAGTTCATCTTCTACGACGATCTCGTGCGCGACAAGGCGAAGAAGCAGGTCAGGAAGAAACCCGCCGCGCCCGCAAGCGCCGGTGAGGCTGCCAAGGCGCCGCCGCCGCCGGACGCGGATGCGAAGAAGCAGGAAGCGCTCGATCTCGTGCTGGAAACGGTGGAGGCGCTCTTTTCCGAGCGCGGCACCGGGGAGAAAATCTGGGGCTCGATGGTGAAGCAGGCGTTGAAGCGCCGCAAGCCCGGCTTCAACGAGTCCTACTACGGGTTCCGTTCGTTCAGCAAGCTGCTCGACGAAGCCGCGGCGCGCAAGCTGCTCGCGGTCGAGCCCGACGAGAAATCGGGCGGCGTCATCATCACGAGCTTCAATCCTGACAATTGACTCTCCGCCGAGGATCGGCGGGATGCATCGGAGTGATGTCATTGCGAGCGAAGCGCGGCAATCTCGTTGTAGGCAACGCAACCGCGGCCAGCCGCGCGATCGCCGCGTCGCCCACTCCTCGCGATGACAAAAGTTGGCGAAGGGTGCGCACCGCGCGCCGCTGATCGGTGGACAATGGCTACCCTGCGTTGACTTCCCTCTCCCCGGGAGAGGGATCGAAGGTGAGGGACGCAATACATAGGTTGGGGGTGAGCGACGCGAACCCCAACACGGATCTGAACTCATGCGCGGCGCGGCGGTCTTAGCACGAGCCGCACTACCCGTCTAAACACAATGGCCCGCGAACCGAATCCGCGCGTACTTTTGCTCAGCACCCGCCCCACGACCTGGCTTGGGAAGCTCGCAGTCGCCGTGATCGGCCTGACGCTGCTGGTACTCGCGTTCTTCTTCCTGACCGTGGCGCTCGTCGCGGGCGTGATCGTGGGGCTGGCGGTCATCGGACGCCTGTGGTGGATCTCGCGCAAACTGCGCCGCGCGCGCGAACAGGCGGCCCTCGATGGCGAGTTCACGGTCGTCGAACGCCGCGAATCCATTCGCCGCATAGACAAGGGTACGTAGGTTGGGGTAGGCGCGGCGAACCCCAACCTGCAACGCTGCGTCGGATCACGGCTCACGGATCACGCTCGACGGCCTTCCGCGCCTTCTGCTGCGTCCGCTCGTCGAAGCGCGCGACATTGACGATGATGCGCTCGTGCACGCCCTCGCCGATCAATTCCTTTTCGTCTTTCGCCGACACGTGGAACGTGAGCCGCCGTCCCTCGACCTTGGTGAGCTCCGCGCGCGCCGTCACCCGCATCCCCACGGGGGTCGCCGCGGTGTGGGTGATGTCGAGCCGAATGCCGACCGTCTGGTGACCGACAGGCAGGAGCCCCTCGACCGCGTTCAACGCGGCTTCCTCCATCAGGCTCACCATGACCGGCGTCGCGAGTACCTTGATCTTGCCGCTTCCGACATGCGGCGCGGTGTCCCGGGTCCCCACCAGGATTTCGGCAACGCCCGTGAGTCCCGGTTCGAGCTGAGCGGCATTCATGGCGGCAGGCGTATTCCGGGCGCGAGGTTTATTGAGACGCAGCCGACACTACCACGACGCGCCGCAGGTTGGCCAGAACCGTCGGGTCATCGTCCCATTCACGCAGCATGTCGCGGAACGCACCTCACGTGACGATTGTCATTAGAATAGCCGTGATTGCCCGGTCACCTTGGCCCGGAACCTCCATGCGCATCGCCGTTTTGTCTCTGTTGCTGTTCGCCTCCGCATCCTGGGCGGCCGACTGGCGCCCGCTGCCCTCGCCGGACGAGTACCGGGCGCGGGTGGATCTCGCCTCGGTCGGGACGATGCGCGGCTTCGGCCGCTTTACCCTCCATCACGCCTACGCCAGCGCCCAGCAACACGAATCGGGCAAGGAGTACCACACCGCGCGCTTCATCTACGTCACCGATTGCAAGCAGCGAACGACCGCGCTCGCCGTGTCGCAATTCTATGGCGAGGATCGCAAGCTCACCCATGTGGTCGTGAACAAGACCATCCGGCGCTCGGAGTTCACCGCGCCCGAGGCCGGCGGCGACCTGGCGGAAGCGATGCGGCTCGCGTGCGAGCATCTGGCGCAGATCGGCAAAGGCGAACTCGCGGAAGGCAAGCCGGCGCCGCCGGCCGCCAAGCCCCTGCCGCGGGCGTCCAGCGGCTCGGGCATCATCGTCAGCCGCAACGGCCACGTGCTCACCAACCAGCACGTCGTGAACCAGTGCAGCACCTACGAGGTGATCGACGACACCAACCGCCGGTTGAAGGCGAGCCTGCATGCGGTGGACCGCACCAAGGATCTGGCGCTGCTGCTCGTCGAAGAGCGCTTCGCCGCGGTTGCCCCGATCCGCAGCGACGCCACGCCACGGCTCGGCGAAGCCGTCATCGTCGTCGGCTTTCCGCTGGTGAACGTGCTCGGCACGCGACCCACCGTGGGTTTCGGCCACGTGAGTTCCACGGTCGGCATCCGCGGCAACCAGTCCCAGATGCAGATCTCGGTGCCGATCCAGCGCGGCAACAGCGGCGGGCCGGTGTTCGACCAGTCGGGCAACGTGATCGGCGTGGTGGTGTCCAAGCTCGACGCGCTGAAGGTCGCCCAGCGCATGGGCGACCTGCCGCAAAACGTCAACTTCGCGATCCGCGGCGACGTCGTGCGCACCTTCCTCGAAGCGAACAACGTCATCTTCACCGCTGCCGGCGACTCCGCGCGCCTGGAAAACACCGAGATCGCCTCCCGCGGCGCCGCCTCGACCGTGCGCGTCCGGTGCCTGCGCACCCCTCCCACTGCGCCAGCCGCGGCGCCAGCACAGCAATAGTGCATTGAACAGACTTCGGCCGTTGGCGTGATCACAAGCGGCGCACGAACTCCGCCGGGGTCTGGATCGGATGCTTCCCGCGAAGCTCCAGCAAGTCGCGGTCTGAGCAAATCGCCCAGGTTCTGGCGCACCGTTGTTGTCAGTATAACTTTTATTTAACAAGGCGCTATAATGTCGGCTGGCATCCGGCCCACGGAGAAATATGTTATGACCAACGCAACCCTGCGAGCGCTCGGCGGCAGCGTAGCGCTCATCATTCCGAAGAGACTGCTGGAAACGATCGGGCTGAACGCGGGCGACCGCGTAAGCCTCGCCATCGAATCGGGGCGCATCGTGGTAGCGCCCACGGTGCGCCCGCACTATCGCCTGGCGGACTTGCTCTCGCAATGCAAGGGCAAGCGATTCGCCGTCGACCGCAAGTGGGAAGCGGCGCCGCCCGTCGGGCGTGAAGTCATATGAAGGCAGGGGCGCCGGAGCGCGGCGACATCTTCCGTGTCGGTCTCGACCCGACGATCGGCCCGGAGCAGGCCGGGACGCGCCCCGTGCTGGTTCTCACGCAGCACGAATTCAATCGACGCGGGCTCGCTTTCGTTTGTCCCATTACGCAGGGCGGCGAGTACGCGCGTGACGCAGGATTTGCCGTGTCGCTCCCGGGCGCCGGCACCGAGACCCAAGGCGTTGTCCTATGCCATCAAGCACGCTCGATTGCGTGGAAAGCGCACTCGCCTCGCTTCATTGAGCGCGCGCCCGACGCGGTGACCGTAGACGTGCTTGCGCGCGTGGCGGCGTTGATCGAATAGGCCTCCACAGGATCTCCGCGGTGATCATCCGCGGAGACC
>JACQGN010000078.1 GCA_016199545.1 Betaproteobacteria bacterium
CCAACCCTCCCCCGCGCTGCGCGCAAGGGAGGGAGCATGTAAAGTTCACCGCTTAAAATAGTGCCATTGGCCTCTTCTTCCTCTTCTTTCTCTTCCGGCTCAGGGAGTTTTCCGCGGCGACTCGCCGCGGCCTCATTGAAGCTGTCCTAGTCAACGCCGCGGGTTACGACGAAGCGACCTAGAGGCTGGCGCGATCACGTTGCTTGCAACGAGATTGCTTCGATTCCCTCGCAAGGACCGGAAAGTCAGCTTCCTCCACAGCCTCGTCCTGTGGAGCACCGAATCATGTTCGTAAGCTGCTTGTGCAACCGTATGCCAGCCTACAGCGGCGCAAGCAGCACGTGGCCAATCTTCTCGCCGCGCTCGACCGTCTGGTGGGCCGCAACGACTTGATCGAGACTGAAGCGCGCGGCGATCGCAAACTGCGGCTTGGCTTCCCTCGCCCAGCGTTCGATAGCGGCGATCGCCTGCGCCTTGGCCTCATCCGGCATGGTGTAGACGAAGACGAGCCGGAGGGTCGGGTTCTTGCGTAACAGCGCCTGGTACGGAAGCTCCGGGACAGGCTTGCCGACAGTGGCGTAGGCCGCGATGCCGCCGAACGGATTGAGGATTTCCGCGCTTACCGCCAGATTGACGCCAAGGTCGACTTCGACGATGCGATCGACACCGCCGGTCAGTGCGCGCACGCGATCGACCACGTTCTCCGTACGGTAGTTGATGACATGATCGGCGCCCGCCGCCCGCGCGTGCTCAGCCTTGGCGGCGGAACTCACGGTCGCGATCACGCGCGCGCCGCCCCATCTGGCAAGCTGGATCGCATAGTGACCGACCACCCCGGCGCCGCCGGTGACCAGCACAGTCTTCCCGGCCACCGGCCCGTCGGCAAACACGCAACGATGCGCGGTCATCACCGGGATGCCGAGACACGCGCCCTCTTCGTACGACAGGCCTTCCGGCAAAGGCGGCGCGAGCGCCGAAGACAGCGTGATGTATTGCGCGCTGGTGCCGTGCGGGCGTTCCCATTGCCCGTTGTAGACCCATACGCGCTGCCCAATGCGGGAGGAATCAACACCCGCTCCAACGCGGTCGATAACGCCCGTGCCGTCACTGTCGGGTATCACGCGCTCCCACAGCACCTTGCGATTTCCAGCGCGCGCTTTGACGTCGGACGGATTAACGCCCGACGCGTGCAGGCGCACGCGCACCTCGCCCGGGCCGGGTTCTGGGTCGCGCAATTCACCTACTTCAAGAACTTCGGCCGCAGGACCGTTTCTCACGTACCAGGTCGCGCGCAAGACATTTCTCCCGTATAAGAGTCATTGAACAAATTGGTCGCGTGCTGTGGGCGACGTGACTCGTGCTCGCCGTGCGCCTGCGGTTGATGGAGCCGCGGTGGAACCGGTCGAATCTGGCGCGCTGATCACAGGAAAACGCCGACTGCGGCGCCGGTGGAGAGCGTCGCCAGAGTGCCCGATACGATTGAACGCATGCCGAGCGCCAGGACTTCGTCGCGCCGCTCGGGCACCATGGTGGCAAGCCCGCCGATCATGATGCCCAGGCTGCCAAAATTCGCGAAACCGCACAACGCGTACGTCATGATAATGCGGCTGCGCGGCGAAAGAAGTTCCGGGGCGAGTCGCGACATGTCGACGTACGCGATCAGCTCGTTGAGTACCGTCTTGGTCCCCATCAACGCACCGGCGGTGACCGCCTCATGCGCCGGAACGCCCGCGAGCCACACGAGCGGCGCCATGGCAATACCGAGCAGGCGCTGCAGCGTAACGGCGCTTCCCCCGAAATCCGGCAGTACCGACAGCGCAAGGTTGACCAAAGTGACCAACGCCACCAGCACGATCAGCATGGCGACGATGTTCAAGAGCAGCGCGAGGCCGTCGAGCGTGCCGCGGGTCACCGCGTCCATCGCCCCCTTTGCGGTCGGCTCGACTGCGAGCCTGCCCGCCGTCGGCTCCCCCGCCGGCGGCACCATGAGCGCAGCAACCACGAGCGCCGCCGGCGCGCTGATGATCGATGCCGACAGGATGTGGCCCATGGCATCCGGCACGATCGGACCGAGGAAACTCGCATACAGCACCATGACGGTGCCGGCGATGCCCGCCATGCCGCACGTCATGACCATGAAGAGTTCACCACGGCTCAGGCGCCGCAGGTACGGCCTGATCACGAGCGGCGCCTCGACCATGCCGACGAAGATGTTGGCAGCAGTGGAAAGTCCCACTGCTCCGCCCAGACCCATGGTCTTTTCGAGCACCACCGACACGCCGCGCACGATCGCCGGCAGTATGCGCCAGTAAAACAGGAGCGACGACAGCGCGCTCACCACCAGCACGAGCGGCAGCGCGCGGAACGCGAGAACGAAACTCGAACCGGGATGCGACTCGGCAAACGGCAGCGGCGCGCCGCCCAGATAGCCGAACACGAATGCCGTACCGGACCGGGTTGCTCGTTCCAGCGCGAGCAACCCGTCGTTGAGCGCGAGAAAGAATCCCTTGAGCGGCGGCGCATTGAGCAGCAGCGCCGCGAGCAGCAACGTGAGCACGATGCCGGAGAGCACGATGCGCCACGGCACGGCGCGCCGGTTCTCGCTCAGGAGCCATGCGATCACGAGCAGCACAACCAGGCCGCATGCGCTTTGCAGGGACAGAAGCATGCCTGACTTCCTCCCCGCGCCCGCCCGCTAGCTTCGCCGCCAGTCCGTCGTGCCGTCGGGCCGGTCTTCGAGCACGATGCCTGCGTCCAGTAGATCTTTGCGAATCCGGTCTGCCTCAGCGAAATTCCTTGCCTTGCGAGCGGCTACGCGCTCCGCTATGAGTTGCTTTATCGACTCGTCGGGATAAGATTTATAACCCACCGCCGATGTGGACCCACTGCCCGAGACAGCCGCGCTCCCGCTTGCTTCGTTAGGTATTGCTTGCAAGAACTCCGTCGGATCTCGCTGAAGCAGCCCGAGCGTCGCTGCGAGAGACTTGAGGAGCCCCGCATCCGAAGGCGAACAGGTCCGGTTGACTTCATTCGCCAACTCGAACAGCACCGCGACTGCCTCTGGCGTATTGAAGTCGTCGTTCATCGCCTCACGAAACCGGCTGGCGTGAGGATTTTGCCAGTCAACATCGCCCGCCTCCGCATCAACGCCTCTGAGCGCCGTATATAGTCTCGTTAATGCGTGCTTCGCGTCCTCCAGGTGCTGGTCCGAATAGTTGAGCGGACTTCTATAGTGCGCGCGAACAATGAAAAAACGGATCACCTCGGGATCGTATTTCGCGCGCACTTCGCGCACGGTGAAGAAGTTGCCGAGCGATTTCGACATCTTCTCGTTGTCGACGCGCACGAAGCCGTTGTGCATCCAGTAGTTCACGAACTTTTCCCGGTGCGCGCCTTCCGACTGCGCGATCTCGTTCTCGTGATGCGGAAACTGCAGATCCTGGCCGCCGCCGTGGATGTCGAAATGCCTGCCGAGCAGCGAATTCGACATCGCCGAGCACTCGATGTGCCAGCCCGGGCGCCCGCGACCCCACGGCGAATCCCAATACGGCTCGCCGTCCCTGGCGCGCTTCCACAGCACGAAGTCGAGCGGATCGTGCTTGGCCGCGTCGATCTCCACGCGTTCCCCGGCGCGCAGTTCGTCGAGCGACTTGCCCGAAAGCCTGCCGTATTCGGGAAACTTGCGCACGGCATAGTTCACGTCGCCGTCAGGCGCCTGATAGGCAAGCCCGCGGCCTTCCAGCGCCCGAATCATATCGAGCATGCCGGGCACGTGGTCCGTTGCGCGCGGCTCCGCGTCCGGCTTCTCGATGCCCAGCACCGCCGCATCCTCGTCCATCGCCTGGATGAAACGCGCTGTCAAGCCCTCGATCGGCTCGTTGTTCTCCCGTGCGCGCTTGATGATCTTGTCGTCGATATCGGTAATGTTGCGCACGTAAGTGACCCGGTAGCCGAGTGCCCGCAACCAGCGCCGCACCACGTCGAACGCCACCATCACGCGCGCATGGCCGAGGTGGCAATAGTCGTAAACCGTCATGCCGCAGACATACATGCGGACTTCGCCCGGGGTGATCGGGACGAATTCCTCTTTCCTGCGGGTGAGAGAGTTGTGGATCGTCAGCATGGGCTAACGCTGCGCCGGCACAGCATGGATTGCGGGGATTGTCGCTCTCGATCACCGAACGGTCGAGTATGAATCGCCGCCCGTTCTTGGTAGAATTTCAAGGGTTTGGAACCCTTTGAGATCGCGGAAAGTATAGCATAATGATGTCGCGCCGCGCCGCGTGGATGGCGTCGTTTGCGCTCGGCCTGCTCGCAACCGGCATCGCCTGCGCCCAGGAACGCGAACTCGTGCAGGCCGAGGAATTGCTGAAGCAGAAACAGCATGCGCAGGCACTGCAACGCGTCGAGAGTTATCTGGCGAGCCGTCCGAAGGAGGCACGCGGCCGTTTTCTGAAGGGCCTGATCCTGACCGAACAGAAGAAGTCCGCGGATGCAATCAAGGTTTTCGCCGATCTCACCAACGATTATCCCGAACTGCCGGAACCGTACAACAATCTTGCGGTGCTGTACGCCGCGCAGGGCGATTATGAAAAGGCGCGCCTCGCGCTGGAGATGGCGGTGCGCGCCAATCCGGGCTATGCGATCGCTTACGAGAACCTCGGCGATATTTATTCGCGCATGGCCGGACAGTCGTATGACAAGGCGTCCAAACTCGACAAGACGAACCGGAGCGCCCCGCTCAAGCTCAAAGCGGTCAACGAAATGCTCTCCGGTGCGTCCCACTGACGATTCACCCACCCTTCCAGGACCCTGCCATGCCAAGATTTCTGCTCCTTCTCGCGCTACTGATATCACCCTCGCTGTGGGCCGCCGACCCGCAGGTGGAAATCCGCACCGGCCTCGGGCCGATCACTGTGGAGTTGTATCCCGACCGCGCGCCGGTTACCGTCAAGAACTTTCTCCAGTACGTCGAAGACGGGTTCTACAACGGCACGATCTTTCATCGCGTCATAGACGGATTCATGATACAGGGCGGGGGGTTCACGCCCGATCTCACCGCGAAAGCGACGCGCCCGCCGATTCCCATCGAGTCGCAGAACGGTTTGCGCAACGAGGTCGGAACGATCGCCATGGCACGGACGCGCGATCCAAATTCCGCAACCGCGCAGTTTTTCATCAACGTCGTCGATAACGAGAGCCTGAACTTTCCCAAGCCCGACGGGCATGGCTATACCGTTTTCGGCAAGGTGGTCAAGGGCATGGAAGTCGTGGACCGGATCGCCAAGTCGCCCAACGGCCCCAAACCGCCCCACATGAACGTCCCGGTCAAGACGGTGTTGATCAAGAGCGCGCGCATCGTGGGCGGCCCCGGCAAGAAACCCGCAAAATAAAGGAACGTCATGGTCAAGCTGCATACCAGCCTCGGCACGATCACGCTCGAACTCGACTCCGAAAAGGCTCCCGCCACGGTTGCCAACTTCCTGCAGTACGTGAACGACGGCCATTTTGACAATACGGTGTTCCATCGCGTCATCGACGGCTTCATGATCCAGGGCGGCGGCTTCGAACGCGGCATGAAACAGAAAGCAACGCGCGCGCCGGTCAGGAACGAAGCCGACAATGCGCTCAGGAACGACAGTTACACCGTCGCGATGGCGCGCACCTCAGATCCGAATTCAGCGACCGCGCAGTTCTTCATCAATGTCGCCAACAACGATTTTCTCAACCACACGGCGGCCACCCCCCAGGGCTGGGGCTACTGCGTGTTTGGCCGCGTGACGGCCGGCACCGAAGTGGTGGACAGGATCGGAAAGGTCAGTACGGGAAACCGTGGCATGCACCAGGATGTGCCGGTCGAGGACGTGATCATCCAGCGCGCGGAAGTGGTCTGAGGGCTGGAGTGAGGATTGAGTTGTCAGGATTGAGGCAAATGCCGGACCTTGCGACTTCTGCTCAATCCTCTATCCTCATTCCTCAATCCCATGCATACGCTGTTCGTCTCGGACCTGCACTTGAGCGCCGAGCGCCCGCACATCAACCGGCAGTTCTTCGACTTTACCGGGCGCATCGCGCCCGGGGCCGACGCGCTGTATATCCTGGGCGACCTGTTCGAGTATTGGCTGGGGGACGACGACGTTACCGACCCGCTGAATGCCGCGGTAGCCGACGCCCTGGGAAACCTCTCATCACGGGGTGTCGCGGTGAACCTCATGCATGGCAATCGCGACCTTCTCATCGGACGCGCGTTTGCGGCCCGCTGCGGGGCTGAACTGATCCCCGATCCAACGCTGATCGACCTCCACGGCACGCGTACCCTCGTCATGCATGGCGACACACTATGCACCGACGATCTCGAATACCAGAGCTTCCGCCGCTACGCGCGCAACCTCGTTAACCAGGCGAGGTTCCTCGCGCAGCCGTTAGCGGCGCGCAGGGAGCAGATGCTGGGAATGCGCGGGCGGAGCGAGCGAAGCAAGCCGGCCAAGGCCGCGGAGATCATGGATGTGTCGATCGGCGCAGTTGAACAGGCGCTGCGGGAGCACGGCTACCCGAGGTTGATCCACGGCCACACCCACCGCCCGGCGCGGCATCTGCACGTGGTCGACGGCCACACGTGCGAACGCCTGGTGCTGAACGACTGGTATCAGCGCGGCGGCTATCTGCGCTGCGACTCAAGCGGCTGCATTGCCGTTGATCTATGAGTTCAGCCCCCGCGCGAGGTCGGCCTTGATATCCGCGATGTGCTCGAGCCCGACGGCAACGCGCAGCAGGCCGTCGCCGATGCCCGCCGCTGCCCGGGCCTCCGCGGAAATGCGCCCGTGTGTGGTCGACGCAGGGTGAGTGATCGTCGTCTTGGTGTCGCCGAGATTGGCCGTGATCGAAAGCAATCGCGTCGCATCCACCACCCGCCATGCGGCATCCTTCCCGCCCTTCATGTCGAAGGAGACGATCGCACCGGGACCTTTCTGCTGCCGCTTCGCGAGTTCGTGCTGCGGATGCGACGGCAGCCCGGGATAGTACACGCGTTCGATGCCCGGCTGCCGCTCGAGCCAGCACGCCAGCTCCAGCGCACCCGCGGATTGGGCTTCCACGCGTATCCGCAGGGTTTCGAGTCCCTTGAGTATCACCCAGGCATTGAACGGACTGAGCGTCGGGCCCGCGGTGCGCAGAAATCCGAACACCCCTTCATGGATGACCGCCTTCTTGCCAAGCACCGCTCCACCCAGGGTGCGGCCCTGCCCGTCGAGAAACTTGGTCGCCGAATGAATCACGACATCCGCCCCGAATTCAAGCGGGCGCTGCAGCGCCGGCGTGCAGAAGCAATTGTCGACGACCAGCAGGGCGCCGGCCTTGCGGGCGATCGCGCCGAGCGCCGCGATGTCGTACACCTCGGTCAGCGGATTCGAGGGCGTCTCGACGTACAGCATCCGGGTCGCAGGCGTCACTGCCGCCTGCCACCCGGCAGGATCCGTCCCCGAGACGAAGGTAGTTCCGACGCCGAAACGCTTCATGATGGTGCCGAGCAGCGTCACGGTCGCCCCGAATACGCCCGAAGAACATACGATGTGATCCCCGGCCTTGAGCAACCCCATGACACACGACAGGATCGCGGCCATCCCGGATGAGGTCGCGATGCAGCACTCGGCGCCTTCCAGCGCGGCGAGGCGCTCTTCGAACACCGCGACCGTCGGATTGGTGAAACGCGAGTAGATATTGCCGGGTTCCTGGTTCGCGAAGCGCGCCGCGGCCTGCGCCGCGCTCCGGAATACGAAGCTCGAGGTGAGGTACAGCGCCTCGGAATGCTCACCGAACTGGCTGCGCTCGATCCCGGCGCGTACCGCCAGCGTTTCCAGCCGATAGTCGTCGGCGCGGCTCATTCAACCTCTTCCAGACCCAGATCGAGCTGCGTGCTGATCGCCGCCTGCTGCGCCTGCTTCATGCCGTCGCGCCGCTGCGCCTCGACGCCGTCGAGATAGGCCTGCGTCACGTCACCTGTGATGTAGACGCCGCTGAAGCACGAAGCCTCGAAGCTTTCCACCTCGGGGTTGACGCTGCGCACGTCCTCGATCAGCGCCTCGAGGTCCTGGTAGATCAACTCGTCACAGCCGACCTCGCGCGCGACCTGGGCTTCCGTGCGGCCGCTTGCGATCAGCTCTTCGCGCGTCGGCATATCGATGCCGTACACGTTGGGATAGCGCACCGGCGGCGCGGCCGAGGCGAAGAACACGCGTCTCGCCCCCGACTCGCGCGCCATCTGCACGATCTCCCGGCTGGTGGTGCCGCGCACGATCGAGTCGTCCACCAGCAGCACGTTCTTGCCGTGGAACTCCATGCCGATCGCATTGAGTTTCTGGCGCACGGATTTTCGGCGTATGCCCTGCCCCGGCATGATGAAGGTGCGGCCGATGTAGCGGTTCTTGATGAAACCCTCGCGATAGGGGATGTTGAGGTGCTTCGAGAGCTGCATCGCGGCTGGCCGGCTCGAATCCGGGATCGGGATCACCACGTCGATGTCGAGGTGGCGGTAGTGGCGCTGGATCTTGTCGGCGAGACTCTCTCCCATCCGCAGGCGCGTCTGGTAGACCGAGATCCCGTCGATGACCGAGTCCGGCCGCGCAAGGTACACGAATTCGAAAATGCACGGGTTGAGAGAGATGTGCTGCGCGCACTGGCGGCTGTAGAAATTGCCGTCCATGTCGATGAAGATCGCCTCGCCGGGCGCCACATCGCGCACCAGCCTGAATCCCAGCGTATCGAGCGCGACGCTTTCCGAGGCGACCTGGTATTCGTAGCCCTGGTCGGTCTCCGCGCGCCCGAACACCAGGGGGCGGATGCCGTATGGATCTCGAAACGCCAGCAAACCGTAGCCAGCGATCATCGCCACCACCGCGTAGGCGCCGCGGCATCGCCGGTGCACGCCCGAGACGGCGGCGAAGATGGTTGCCGGATCGAGCTTGTAGTTGGTCGCCGCCTCCTGCAACTCGTGAGCGAGAACGTTGAGGAGCACCTCCGAGTCGGAGTTGGTGTTGACGTGGCGCAGATCCTGGCGGAAGAGATCGTTTTTCAACTGTTCGGTGTTGGTGAGATTTCCGTTGTGTCCCAGCACGATGCCGAACGGGGAATTCACGTAGAACGGCTGCGATTCGGCCGCGGACCAGGCCGAACCCGCCGTCGGGTACCGCGTATGGGCGATTCCCGCATGCCCGGCCAGCGCGCGCATGTTGCGGGTGCGAAATACATCGCGCACCATCCCACCGCCTTTGTGCATGTGGAAGGTCGCGCCCTCCGCAGTGACGATGCCGGCCGCATCCTGGCCGCGGTGCTGGAGCACCAGAAGGGCGTCGTACAGGACCTGGTTAACCGGGCCTTTTGCCACTACACCAAGAATTCCGCACATCGCCGGTCCTCAGTCGTATCGGATGCGTTGCGACAAGTCACCCGGAAGCCACTGCTTCACCTGCATGGCGACCGCCTCGAGCGGCGGGCTCAACAGCGCGCCGCGCCACGCCTGGTGTCGCGGCAGCGACGTAAGCCCGCCGACCAGCACCAGGACCGTCACTATCAACATCCCGCGCGCCGCGCCGAAAACGGCGCCGAGCACCCGGTCCTCCAAACCCAGGCCCGCCGCCTTGACCAGCTTCGACGCCACCACCGCCGCAAGGCTCATGAGCACCAGAAACACCACGAACACGGCGACGTATCCCGCCATCAGACGCAATTCCAGCGTCGGGATCTCATCCGGCAACTGGTGCGCCAACCACCCGCCAAACAGACCCGCAGCAACAAATGCCACCACCCACGCCGCGAACGACAGCACCTCCCGCACCAGGCCGCGAATCACGCCCAGCAGGATCGACAGGCCGATAATGGCGGCCACCCCGTAATCGAACACCGTCATTTGACGGGAATGACTTCGCCATCGAGCTTCTTGCCATCGAATTCTATGCGCTGGATCTGCTCGCGGGCGCTCTCGGCGGCTTCGCTCGTCGGGAACGGGCCGGCCCTGACGCGCGTCACATCACCCCTCGCCGTCTTCACGACTTCGGTATACGACTTGATGCCCGCGGTCCGCATCCGCTCCTGGATCGCCGCCGCGCGCTCTGCGTTGAGCAACGCAGCCACCTGCACCACATGCGAGCCAGTCGCAGACTCCTGCTTTGCTGCCTCAACTTTCGGCCCCCCGGCCGTGGCCGGGGACCTGGCGGTGTCCTGGGGGATGGGTGCCTTCGCGACATTCGGTCCTGCCTTGGCCGCCCCGGACTTCGTGGCCGGAGCATCTGACGCGACGGGAACCCCCCTGGAACCCGGGGCATCCTTCCTGGCGCCTTCGCGCCTGGCAGCCGCGCCCGCAGGAGATTTCGGCGCGGGCTTGCCATCGGGTGCCGGAGCGATGGGCACGATCTTCGACTTGAACGCGCCTGCGTCGGGCGACGGAATGCGGATATCGATATCCTGGCTCACCGGCTTGGGCTCGTTGTCGAGCACCATCGGCAGCACCAGCACGACCACCATCACCAGGACGACAGCGCCGATCAGGCGGCGTCGCGCGCGCTTCTTGAGCTGCAGTTCCTCGTCACCGGTCGGTCGTGCCATGCGCGGTCAATCCAGCATCAAAATCTCAGCCTGTCGCATTACCACGGCTGCCAGCCTGGTCGCTGCGCGCCGGGCGCGCGCCCATCACGGCAGCCACCGTGTAGAAGGAGCCGAACACGAGAATTTTATCATCTTCCGTCGCCATCTCGCGGGCATTGGCGTACGCCGCGCCGATATCGTCACACCGCGTCACCGAGCGTGATGCGCCTGCTTCCCGCAGGTGCCGCTCGATGACCTCGGCGGGCGCCCCCCGCGGTGAATCGACAGCGGCAACGCACCAGTGATCGACATGCGCTTTCACCGCATCGATCACGCCACCGATGTCCTTGTCGCGCAGCATCGAAAATACGGCGATGGTCCTCTGGCGCGATCCCATTTGTCCGAGATTATCCGCAAGCGCCTTCGCGGCGTGCGGATTGTGGGCGACGTCGAGAATGACGATCGGGCGTCCCGGCAACACCTGGAAGCGTCCGGGAATTTCCGCCTGCAGCAAGCCTGCGCGCACGTCGCCCATGCTCACTGGCAGCCGCTCGCGCATGGCACCGAGCGCAGTGAGGCACGCCGAGGCATTCGCGAGCTGGATGCCGCCTCTTAACGCCGGATGGGGCAGGCCTTCTCTCTTACCAAAGGGACCCCAGTACCGCCATTGATTCCGGTCGGCGACAAACCCGAAGTCCCGCTCCCGCAGCAGGAGCCTCGCGCCAATGTCCTGGGCATGCCGTATCAGGCTCTGCGGAGCGGGTACCGCGCCACAGATCGCGGGCCGGCCGGGCCGGAAGATACCGGCCTTCTCGAACGCGATATGTTCACGCGTCGGCCCGAGATATTCCATGTGATCGAGATCCACGCTCGTCACCAGCGCGCAGGCCGGATCGAAACAATTGACGGCATCGAGCCTGCCGCCCAGGCCGACCTCGAGGATGGCCGCGTCAACCCGCGCCCGCGCAAAGAGCCAGACCGCCGCCAGCGTGCCGAACTCGAAGTACGTAAGAGCGGTTGCTCCGCGTGCGCGCTCGACTTCATCGAAAGCATGGAACAGATCAGCATCCGAGGCCTCGCGGCGGCCGATACGCGCGCGTTCGTTGTAGCGCAGCAGGTGAGGCGACGTATAGCAGCCGACCCTGTAACCGGCCTCGCTCAGCATTGCCTCGAGCATGGCACAGGCGGAACCCTTGCCGTTGGTTCCGCCCACCGTAATGACTGGAAACGCTGGGGTGAGCCGCAACGCGTCGCGCACGATGTTGACCCGGTCGAGCCCCATCGCAATGTGCCGGGGATGCAAGCCCTCGATGTACTCGAGCCACTGCGCGAGAGTCTGCCGCTGGCCGCTTGCAGCCAGCAGCGTTTGGCCGGTATTGCTCATTCGGAATGGGCGATGCAGATCCTTGCAAACCCGGCCGACTGCGAACGGGAAACCGCCGGCTTGCTCAAGCTGCAGCCGGCAGCTTCAGCAGCAGCGTAAAGAGACTTGCGAGCTTGTCGCGCATCGCGCGCCGGTCCACGATCATGTCGACCGCGCCGTGCTGCAACAGGAATTCTGAGCGCTGGAACCCCTCCGGGAGCGTCTCGCGCACGGTCTGCTCGATCACCCGCGGCCCCGCAAACCCGACCAGCGCGCCGGGTTCGGCAAGCACCACGTCGCCTATCATGGCGAAACTCGCCGACACCCCCCCCATCGTCGGATCGGTCAGTACTGACACAAACGGCAGGCGCTCGCGGGCAAGTTTGGTCAGCGTCGCGCACGTCTTGGCCATCTGCATCAGGGACAGCAATCCTTCCTGCATGCGTGCGCCGCCGGTTGCGGAAAAGCACACGAACGGCAGCCGTTGCTCCAGGCACACCTGCACCCCGCGGGCGAAGCGCTCTCCCACCACGGACCCCATCGACCCGCCAAGAAACTTGAACTCGAAAGCCGCCGCCACTGCCGGCAGCGCCTTGATGCTGCCCTGCATCACCACCAGCGCATCTTCCTCGGAAGTCTCCTTGCGCGCCTCCGCGAGACGCTCGGTGTAGCGCCTGCTGTCCTTGAACTTGAGAGTGTCCACCGGCAGCACCTGCGCGCCGATCTCGTAGCGGCCCTCAAGGTCAAGAATGAAATTGAGTCGCTCGCGCGCCGAGATCCGGTTGTGATGGCTGCACTTGGGGCAGACCTCGAGGTTCTGCTCGAGATCCGAGCGATAGAGCACCGCCTCGCACGACTCGCACTTGCTCCACAGCCCCTCGGGTACCGTCTTTCTCGGGCCGCCATCGCGCTTGATCTTCGGCGGCAGCAGTTTCTGCAGCCAGCTCATGCGCCCGCCTCCGGAACGATCGGGATTAGCCAAAAATCATCTTGTCGGCGGCCTTCAGGGTTCACCCTGACCGCACCCCGACTCAGCATGATTTCGGATTGCCAGCTCATGCTGTAACCGGCGACAAGCCGTCGAGCGCCTCCCGGATCGGCGTCAGAAACTGCCTGACGCGCGCCGTGACCTCGTCCAGCGACGCTTTCTCGATCTCCTGAACCAGAGCGCTGCCGATCACCACCGCATCGGATAATGCGGCGATTGCTTTGGCGGTCGCCGCATCGCGGATGCCGAACCCGACGCCGATCGGCAGCCGGGTAAAGCCCCGGATGTGCCGGATGCGTGCCGCTACCTGACCGGGATCGACGTGCGCTGCGCCGGTGACGCCCCTCAGGGAGACGTAGTAGAGATAACCACGCCCGAGGGCGGCCACCCGCTCGAGCCGCGCATCTTCGGTCGTGGGCGAGAGCAGGAACACCGTATCCAGCCCGCGCGCGTCGAGCGACTCGACCAGCCGATGCGCCTCTTCGGGTGGATAATCGACGACCAACGCGCCATCGGCGTCGGCCGATCCGGCTGCGTCGGCAAAACGCTCGACGCCCATCGCTTCGATCGGGTTGGCATAGCCAAATAGCACAACCGGCGTCGCACGGTCGGTCTTCCGAAAATCCGCCACGAATGCGATGACGTCCTTCAGCGACACGCCGTGCCTGAGCGCCCGCTCGCTCGAACGCTGGATGACCGGACCGTCTGCCATGGGATCGGAGAATGGCACGCCGAGTTCGATGATGTCGGCGCCGCCTGCCACCAGTGCATGCATGATGGGCACCGCCAGCGCCGGTTCCGGATCGCCCGCCGTAACGAAAGGAATGAGGGCTTTTCTCCCCTCGTCTTTGAGGCGCGCGAAAGTGGCGGCAATGCGGGACATCACAAAGGGTGTGAAAAGTGAAAAGTGAAAAGTGAAATGACGGAGCACATGGAAAGGATACGTTTCACGTTTCACCTTTCACCTTTCACGTTTCACGTTTCACGTTTCACTAGAATTTGATGCCCGATTTCTCGGCGACGGTATGCATATCCTTGTCGCCGCGGCCGGAGAGGTTGACCAGAAGAACCTGCTCCTGCTTCAGGCGCGGGGCGAGCTTCGCCGCGTAGGCGAGAGCGTGGCTCGACTCGAGCGCCGGAAGGATGCCTTCCAGGCGGCAAAGGCTGTGAAACGCGCTCAATGCCTCGTCGTCCGTGACCGCCACATACTCGGCGCGGCCGCTGTCCTTGAGCCATGCGTGCTCCGGGCCAACCCCGGGGTAGTCGAGTCCGGCAGATATGGAGTGCGTTTCAATGATCTGGCCATTGTCGTCCTGCAGGAGATACGTGCGGTTTCCGTGGAGGACGCCGGCCTTGCCCGCGCACAACGTTGCCGCGTGCTTGCCGCTTTCCAGACCGTAACCCGCTGCTTCCACACCGATCAGGCGCACCGACTCGTCCGCGATGTAGGGGTAGAAAATGCCCATCGCATTGGAACCGCCGCCGACGCAGGCAAGCACCGCGTCCGGATGGCGGCCCGTCATCTCGAGCATCTGCTCGCGCGCCTCGCGCCCGATCACCGACTGGAAGTCGCGCACCATCATCGGGTAGGGATGGGGGCCGGCGACCGTGCCGATGATGTAGAACGTATTCTCGACGTTGGTGACCCAGTCGCGCATCGCTTCGTTCAGTGCGTCCTTCAACGTCTTCGAGCCGCTCTCGACCGGGACCACGGTGGCGCCGAGCAGCTTCATGCGGTAAACGTTCTGCGCCTGGCGCTTGATGTCCTCGGAACCCATGTACACCACGCACTCCATCCCGTAGCGCGCGGCGATCGTCGCCGCCGCCACGCCATGCTGCCCCGCGCCGGTCTCGGCGATGACCCGCGGCTTGCCCATGCGCCGCGCGAGCAACGCCTGGCCGATCACGTTGTTGATCTTGTGCGCGCCGGTATGATTGAGGTCTTCGCGTTTGAGGTAGACCTGCGCACCGCCGAACTGCTGCGACCAGCGCCGCGCGTGATACACCGGGCTGGGACGGCCCACGTAGTGCTTGAGTTCGTATTCGAACTCCGCAAGAAAGTCGGAATCCTTCTGGTAACGGGCGTAAGCCTCTTTCAACTGGTCCAGGGCGTGGATCAGCGTCTCGGCCACGAATACGCCGCCGTAGGGTCCGAAATGGCCCCCCACATCGGGCAGGTCATACATCTGCATCGCGTACTCCCGACATGAATGCGGCGATTCGCGCCGCATCCTTGATACCCGGCGCTGCTTCCACGCCGCTTGAAACATCCACCGCCCAGGGCCGTACCGCGCGCACCGCCTGCTCGACGTTCTGGGGGTTCAATCCTCCGGACAGGATGACCGGCAGCGGTATGGTCCGCGGGATCAGTTTCCAGTCGAAACTTGTGCCGGTGCCGCCGTGCGTCCCGTCCACGTACGCATCGAGCAGCAAGCCCTTGGCATCGCGGTATGCGTGCGCGTATTGTAGCAAATCCACTCCGGACCTGACCCGCACTGCTTTTACATACGGCAGTTCGAACTGCGCGCAGAATTCCGGCGGTTCACTCCCATGAAATTGCAGGAGGTGGCACCTCGCTTCCGCGACAGTGGCTCGAACCTCGCCGGCGTCAGCGTCAACGAACAGGCCGACCACCGATACGAATGGCGGCAGTGCGGCGACGATCGCCGCAGCCTGCGACGGGGACACGCAACGCGGGCTTGGGCGGTAGAACACCACGCCCACAGCGTGCGCGCCGCACCGGGCGGCCGCCAGTGCGTCCTCGACGCGCGTGATGCCGCAGATCTTTACCACCGTCGTCATGCCGTCACGCATCGATCGTGGTCAGGCGACCCGGTGCCTGTGCGCTGACAGCGCCCGGGAGGTCCCAGACGGGGTCGTAGACGACGCGGGCGAGATAGAGACCCGACGCCGAAAATGTGGGCGCCGCCGCAGTCCGGTCGCGCCCGGCCAGCACCGCAGCGAGCCACTCGGGCGGGCGGCGGCCGCTGCCCACATACACCAGGCAGCCAACGATATTCCGGACCATGTGGTGCAGGAACGCATTTGCACTCAGGTCGAAGACGACGTACTCGCCGCTGCGGCGGATTTCGATGCGCACGAGATTGCGCACCGGCGAACGCGCCTGGCATTCGCTCGATCGAAACGCGCTGAAGTCATGCTCGCCGATCAAGGCGCTCGCCGCGTGCCTCATGCGCTCGAGGTCGAGAGGCAGATGACACCACCCGACGCGGCCCTGGTCGGCGGCAGGGCGCACCGCGCGATTCAGAAGCACGTAGCGGTAGCTGCGCTCGCGCGCCGAGTAACGGGCGTGAAACTCATCGCCGACGGCCCTCGCCCAGGTGACCGCAAGCGCCGCCGGCGTGAGCGCATTGACGCCCCGGACCCAGGCGTTCAGCGGACGGTGCGCCACGGGATCCAAATGAACAACCTGACCCAGCGCATGCACGCCGGCATCCGTGCGTCCGGCGCATACCGTCGCGACCGGCGAGCCCGCAATCTGCGCCAGCGCCGATTCGAGTTTATCCTGCACCGCGCAACCTGCGAGCTGGGTCTGCCAGCCGCAAAACGCGCTGCCGTCGTACTCGATCCCCAATGCGATTCTCATGGAGTCCGCACAAATAAAAAAACCGCGCCTGGCTCAACCGGCGCGGTTCATTCCCGGCATCCAGCCGGTCAACCCAGACCGTCGAGCAGCGTCTTCGCCTTGGCCTGCTGTTCGGCATCGCCTTCCTGCATCACTTCCTTGAGTATTTCCCCGGCGCCCGCCCTGTCGCCCATCTCCTGGTACGCCTTGGCCAGATCGAACTTGGCCTGAACGTCGTGCCAGTGCGCATCATGCTCATCGGCCGGGACGGCCCCAGGCTTCCTGTCGTCGAGCCCCAGGTCGAGCGCGCCCAGGTCCAGCTTGAAATCGAGCGCTGCGGCGCTGTCCGCCGCCGCTGGCGCAGGGGTAGCCGGAGCTGCAGGCGGAACATCGAGCTTGGGCACTTCAATCTCAAAGTCGAGGGTATCGGTATCCGCCGGTGCGGGAGCCGCAGCTTTCGGCTGGTCTGCTGGGATCTCGAGTTCGACGTCGGGCGCCGCGGATGCCTGCACTGGCGCGGGAGACGCGGTTTCCGCGGGGGGAGCATCGAGATTGAAATCAAGGTCGTGCCCCGCAGCTTCAGCCGCTGGTGGCGTCGCGGGCGAGGCGTCCTTGGCGGCGCCGTACAACGGATTCGCGGGGTCGAGGCCAGATCCCATTGCCGCGACTCTGATCCAGTTGTCGCCCGCGCCGCCGCTAAGCTTGTGGAAATCCTCTGCACGCTTGGCGAATGCCGCCTTGTCCTTGCGCAGCGCGTAAACCTCAAGCAGTTTGACGTGCAGCACGTCACGCCCCGGATTCTTGGCAATTGCCTCCGTGAGGATGGCCTCGGCTTGCGCATCCCGGCCGTGCGTGAGGTAGACACTCGCCTCATCGAGCGGATCGAGTTCGGCAGCTGCAGCTTTCGGTGCGTCCTGCGGCGTAACGGTTGCGGCCGCTTCGGGCGTTGCGAGTACTGGGGCAACCTTCGCTGCGGGCTCCGGTGCCGCTTCCTGCCGGCGCCGGCGCCGCAGCAACCAATAACCGAGACCACCAAGTACGACGACGGCGCCGCCACCCAGATACATCGGATCGTCGAGCAGCGTGTCGATCAGACTGGGCGCGGGCGCAGCTTTCACCTCAGGTTTGGGTTTCGGCTTGTCAGCCGCGGGTTTTGGCGCAGGCTTATCGGCAGCCTTTTCAGTCCCCGGTTTTGCCGCGGCCTGTCCCTCGGCTGCGGGAGCCGGTGCTGCAGTCGGTTTGGGCGTAGCCGTGGGCGCAGCAGGCTGCGGCGCGGCAGATGCTTTCGCTTCAGGCTTTGCTGACTCGGGTGTGGCTGCGGCCTTGGTCTGGGCCTGCTGCTGAGCGGCCGCCATCCCCGCGCTCTTGATTTCCGCGAGGCGTTGCATGTCCTTGATCGTCTTCTCCAACTGAGCGACCCGTTCGTTCGCCTCTTTCAGTGCTTTGTCCCGCGAGGCGACTTCTTCCTCCAGCGTCCTGATGCGATCGGTCGCACTCCCCTTGCCGCCCGTGCCCACCGCGCCCGGCCCCGGGGCCTCGCCCTTGGAGAGCCGCACCACGTCCTTGGCTCCGGTCGCCGCCCCGTCGTCGATGCGCGTCGTAATACGCCCGCTCACCGCGGGGCTACCGTCACGCGCCGCCGCCGGCGCATCCGCCAACCGTGCACGGTAGCCCTTCCAGTCGGCGACTTGCGCGCGATACTCCTTCACGGCCTCCCGTTGGGAAACCGCGGCGATCTCGTCCCGTTCCGGCACCCGCAAAATCTTCCCGCTTCGCACCAGATTCATGTTCTTGTTGATGAACGCCTCCGGGTTGCTGCGGAAAAGCCCGACCAGCATCTGCTCGAGCGTGACCCCTTCCGGCTTGAGGCTGCCGGCAATCTTGGAGAGCGTCTCTCCCCTCTGAATTGGCCCGTAACTCCCCGCGGCGACCGGGGGTATCCGGAGAGCCGCCGCTGAAGCCGGCGCGGGCGCAGGCCGCACTTGCGGCGCAGGCGCCAACGGCTCCGCGACCACGGGCGCAGGCGCCATCCCGGGCGGATCGAGCAAGGCCGTAAACTCCCGCAACAGCCGGCCGGACGACCAGTTCAGTTCGATCAGAAGATCGAGAAACGGCTCGCTTACCGGGCGGGACGATGTGACCTTTATGAATGGCTGGCCGTCTGCGCGCTTCTCGATGCTGATACGCAGACCGACCAGCGCCGAGCCATATTGCAGGTTTGCCTGCTGATACGCATCCGGCGAGGCGAGACGCGCCGAGAGCGAAGCCAGGTCCTCCTTCTGCACCGAGACCAGTTCGATCTCGGCATTGAAAGGCTCGCCGAGCGCTGAGAGCACGCTAAGCCTCCCCAACCCTGCTGCGTCAGCCACGCATGGCAGCAGCAATGCAGCTGCAATCAGCCACTTCTTCAGCGTGAATCGAGACACGGCGTCACCCTGGGCGTTATTATGCGGCACGTAAGGACAAATAAAATAACATCAGCCAGTTAGCGATGCAAGCTGAGATTCGCTCTAACGTTACCGCCTAATCTGGCTATTTTTAACAGATTTTTCATCAACATAGACTGGCGGGGCGGGGCTCGCAGGCCCGATGCTTCGTTGTCCATGTTGCGAGATTGCCTCAGCGGCGCGTCCTGCGAACAGGCGTGAATGAACGCAACGACCCCACCGCGGCTGAATAGCGAATCGATTGTTGCGGGGCATTTCGGCCCATGCACGGCTGGAAAGCCGTGCGCGGCTCGCGCCACGCAGTGCCGGCTTCAGGGAAACGTCACAGCCTGGCAGCCACCCTGAAATGCCAGAAACTGCGAGTCGGAAAGCGTCGGCACGCAGCCTACTTCTTGGCGGTGGTGTCTTTCACCGTTTTTTCGAGTTCCTTGATGCGCGCATTGGCTTCCTTCAGGGCGCGGTCGCGCGCGATCAACTCCTCTTCCAGACTCTGGATGCGCTCGGTGCTGCTGCCCGGCTTGGCGCCTGCGGGTTGGCCGCGCGAGAGTTTCAACACGTCTTTCCCGCCCGCCTCGCCTCCCTCCTTCACGCGAACCGAGCCGCGCTTGCCGGTATCCGACGTCCTTTCCGCCGCCTTGGTGGCGGAGTCCGCGAGCTTGCGCCGATACCGATTCCAGTCCACGGTTTGCGCCCGCACTTCCTGCCGCGCTTTGTCTCGTGGCAATTCCGCGAGCTGAGCACTGTCCGGGATCCGCAAGGTAGCGCCGGCCTTCAGGCGGTTGATGTTGTTATTGACGAAGGCATGGGGATTGGCGTGCAGGATCGCAATCAGCATCTGTTCCAGCGAGATGCCTTCCGGCTTGACTTTCACTGCGATCCGGGAAAGCGTCTCCCCGCGCTTGACCGGACCGTACTCGGTTCCCCCGGTCTTCGCCGGCGCCGGTGTGGCGACTGCGGCGGGCGCCCGCGCCGCCGGGGCGGGCCGCGTTTCCACGCGCGCTGGTGCAAAAGTCTGAGGTGCGCTCGCATATCCGGGCGGATCGAGCAACGCGGTGAACTGGCGCATCAGAGTTCCCCCCGAACCGCTAAGCTCGACCAGGAGATTGACAAAGGGCTCATTGACGGGCTGCGAGGACACGGCCCGGATATAAAGCTGCCCGCTGGCTCGCTGGAGCAGGCTGAGACTCACGCCGCGCAGCGCGGAACCGTACTCGACGTTTGCCTGGCGGTACGCCTCGGGCGATGCTACGCGCACCAGCAGCGTGCCCGCGTCCTCCTTGCGCACCGACAGCACGTCGATCTCGGCGTGAAACGGCTGTCCCAGAGACGAAAGTACGTTGATTTGTCCGAGCCCTGCCGCTCCCGCCGCCCCGGGCAGCAGCAACCCAGCCAGCGTCAGAAACCTGATTAAGGTAAGCATGTGTGCGAGTCCACCCTTTTGCGTCCGGTCGAGGAGCGTTCAGCATAACACCAAGCGGCCGGGCTGTGCACCCGGCATGATTACAACGCGTGGTCGGGTAGCGCGCGCCGGGTCAAGCGTTCACCAGCGCCTTGCGCGAGGCAACCTGTCCGCCTGCTGCGCCGCCCGCCGCCTCGAACGCGATGGCGATGCGCAACATTCGCCGCAATGGTTCGGCCGCGCCCCATAGCAACTGATCCCCTACCGTGAACGCGCCCAGGTACTCGCCGCCAATCGCGAGCTTGCGCACGCGGCCGACCGGGATGTGCAGCCGGCCCGAAACCGCCGCCGGGTTCAACTCGCGCATGGAACTCTCGCGCTCGTTCGGAATGAGGCGCACCCACTCGTTCGCACCCGCGATGATCTCAGTCAGCTCCGCGAGCGGAAGATTCCTTTTCAGCTTGATCGTCAGCGCCTGGCTGTGGCAGCGCATCGCCCCGATCCGCACGCACAGACTGTCGATGGGCGTGGCAGGCGTGCCAAACGCCTCGCCGCGGCCGAGTATCTTGTTGGTTTCGGCGCCGCCCTTCCATTCCTCGAGAGAGACACCGTTGCCCAGGTCGCGGTCGATCCAGGGAATCAGATTGCCCGCAAGCGGCACCCCGCCGAAGTTTTCCATCGGCAGCGTGCCGTCGGTCTGCTTCGCAAGCACGCGGCGGTCGATATCGAGAATGGAGCTCGCCGGATCGGTCAGAAGATCCCGCACCTCCGCGTTGACCAATCCAAACTGGGTCAGGAGTTCGCGCATGTGCTGGGCGCCCCCGCCCGAGGCCGCCTGATAGGTTGTGCAGGTCATCCACTCGACGAGATCGTGCGCGAACAACCCGTGCATGCCCATCACCATGCAGCTTACCGTGCAGTTGCCCCCGATGTAATTCCTGATCCCCTTCGCGAGCGCGTTCTGGATTACCGATCTGTTGACGGGGTCCAGCACGATGACCGCATCGTCGTTCATCCGCAATGTTCTTGCGGCGTCGATCCAGTAACCGTTCCATCCCGCCGCCCGGACCTTGGAATACATCGCTGCCGTGTAATCGCTGCCCTGGCAGGAAACCAGGATATCCATGGCCGCGAGTTCAGGCACGCTGCCCGCATCCCGTACCGGCGGCACGCTCCTGCCGATCGCCGGCGCGCTGCCCCCCGCCCGAGTGGTCGAGAAGAACACGGGGTCGATCAGGTCGAAGTCCCCTTCCTCGCGCATGCGCTGCACCAGCACGGAACCCACCATGCCGCGCCAGCCGATAATGCCTGCTTTCATCATTCGAGTCGCCCCAATCCGGCAACGATTCTAGCAGCCTCGCGCTCAGAGCGCCGCGACCACCGCGTCGCCCATTTCACTTGTGCCCACCTTGCGCGTGCCGGGCTCGAAAATATCCGCGGTCCGGTATCCCTCGCTCAAGACCTTCTTTACCGCAGTCTCGATACGATACGCCCATTCATCCCGGTTAAACGTGTAGCGCAGCAGCATCGCTGACGACAGTATGGTCGCAAGCGGATTCGCCAGATTCCGCCCGGCGATATCCGGCGCCGAACCGTGCACCGGTTCGTAGAGGCCCTTGCCGCGTGCGTCGAGCGACGCGGACGGCAGCATGCCGATCGACCCCGTCAGCATCGACGCCTCGTCCGACAGTATGTCGCCGAACATGTTCCCGGTAACGATGACGTCGAAATGCCTGGGATTGCGCACGAGCTGCATCGCGGCGTTATCCACGTACATATGGGTAAGCTCGACCTGCGGGTATTTCTTGCCGATGTCGCCCGCCACCTCGCGCCAGAACCGGCTCGTCTCCAGCACGTTTTCCTTGTCCACCGAGCAGAGTTTTCTGCCACGCTTGAGGGCGGTCTGAAACCCGACCTCGACAATGCGCCGGATCTCGGACTCCGCGTAGAGCATGGTGTCGTAGCCCTCGCGTTCGCCGCGCGCATTCGAGCGGCGCCCGCGGGGTTCACCGAAATAGATGTCGCCCGTCAACTCGCGCACGATCAGGATGTCGAGCCCCGACACCACCTCCGGCTTGAGCGTGGAAGCGCCGACCAGTTCCGGGAACAGCACCGCCGGGCGCAGGTTGGCGAAGAGGCCCAGTTCCCTGCGGATGCGCAGTATTCCCTGCTCGGGGCGCTGCGGCCGGGGCAATGCGTCGTACTTGGGGCCACCGACCGCTCCACACAGCACCGCATCCGCCTGCTGCGCAAGCCTGAGAGTCGAAGGGGGGAGCGGATCGCCATGCGCGTCGTAGCCGGCACCCCCGAATGGCGCCGCTTCGAGTTCGATCTTGAGCCCGTCAGAGGCGAGCGCCTGGAGCACCCTCGTCGCCTGCGCGACGATCTCCGGGCCGATGCCGTCGCCGGCGAGAACTGCGATTTTCATCTCAAATTCGTGAAACGTGAAAAGTGAAACGTGAAACGCAAGACCAGAGAACGAAGCGCAAGGAGCCCTCACCTTTCACGTTTCACATTTCACGTTTCACATTTCACGTTTCACCTTTCACGTTTCACGTTTCACATTTCACATTTCACGCGAACAGCCAGGGCTGCGCGCCGCGATGCTTTGCTTCGAACGCCCTGATCTTGTCAGCGTGTTCGAGCGTGAGGCCGATGTCGTCCAGGCCGTTGAGGATGCAATGCTTGCGGAAGGGGTCGATGTCGAAGTGAAAGCTCTCGCCGGTTGGCGTCGTCACGCTCTGCTGCTCGAGATCGATCGCGAGACGGTAGCCCTCGCTCGCCTGGGTCTCCTTGAACAGCTTATCCACGGTGCGGGCGTCGAGCCGGATCAGCACCAGGCCATTTTTCAGCGAGTTGTTGAAGAAGATGTCCGCGAAGCTGGGCGCAATCACCGCCTGGAACCCGTATTGCAGCAGCGCCCAGGGCGCGTGTTCGCGCGAGGAGCCGCAACCGAAGTTTTCGCGGGCCAGCAGCACAGTCGCACCCTGGTAGCGCTTCTGGTTGAGGACGAAATCCGGGCGCAGCGGACGTTTGGAGTGATCCATGTCCGGCTCCCCGTGGTCGAGGTAGCGCCACTCATCGAACAGGTTCGGCCCGAAACCGGTGCGCTTGATCGATTTCAGGAACTGCTTGGGAATGACCGCGTCGGTGTCCACGTTTGCCCGGTCCAGCGGCGCGACCAGACCCTCCTTGCGGATGAATTTTTCCATTTTATTTGGTCGTTTTCTGAATTGCTTCGCCGGCCTTCTCGACGTCCTTGCCTATGCCTTGCACGGTGTTGCAGCCAGCGAGGGCAATCGCCCAGAGGGCCAGCATGAGCAGTGCGAGTCTTGTCATGATCGCCTCCATTACCCAAAAGTTCGTACATCCACAAAATGACCCGCGATGGCAGCGGCCGCCGCCATTGCGGGACTCACCAGGTGCGTCCTGCCGCCCGGACCCTGCCGACCCTCGAAGTTGCGATTCGAGGTGGAGGCACAGCGCTCCCCCGGGGAGAGCTGGTCGTCGTTCATGCCGAGACACATCGAGCAGCCTGGTTCGCGCCACTCGAATCCAGCCGCGGTGAACACCTTGTCCAGCCCTTCCTTCTCGGCCTGGGCTTTTACCAGACCCGACCCCGGGACCACCATTGCGAGCTTGATGTTCGCGGCGACACGCTTGCCCTCGACCACCGCCGCCGCCGCGCGGAGATCTTCGATGCGCGAGTTGGTGCACGCCCCGATGAAAATCTTGTCCAGCGGAATCGCGTTCATCGGCGTATTGGGCTTGAGATCCATGTACTTCAGCGCGCGCTCCATCCACTCGCGCTTCACCGGATCCGGTTCCTGCGCCGGATCGGGGACCTTGCCGTCCACGGTCGTGACCATCTGCGGGTTCGTTCCCCACGTTACCTGCGGCTTGATGTCCTCGGCCCGAAGCTCGACCACACTATCGAACGTTGCGCCGTCATCGCTCTTCAGCGTTCGCCAATAGGCCACCGCCCTGTCCCACATTGCGCCGGTCGGGGAAAACCGCCGGCCCCTGACGTACTCAATCGTCTTTTCGTCGACCGCTACCAGGCCGGTGCGCGCGCCTGCCTCGATGGCCATGTTGCACACCGTCATGCGACCTTCCATCGAAAGGTCGCGGATCGCGCTACCCGCGAACTCGATCGCGTACCCGGTGCCGCCCGCGCTGCCGATTTTGCCGATCACGGCGAGCACGACGTCCTTGGCCGTCACCCCGGCGCCGAGTTTGCCTTCGACCGCGATCCGCATCGCCTTCGACTTCTTCATTACCATGCATTGGCTCGCGAGAACGTGCTCCACTTCGCTCGTGCCTATGCCGAATGCGAGCGCAGCGAACGCGCCGTGCGTGCTGGTGTGCGAGTCGCCGCACACCACCGTCATGCCGGGGAGCGTCGCACCCTGCTCCGGGCCGATGACGTGCACGATCCCCTGCTGCTTGTCGAGGAACGGGAAGTAAACCTTGGCGCCGAATTCCTTCATGTTGGCATCCAGCGTCTCCACCTGGAGCCGCGACACCGGGTCCTTGATGCCTTTGTCCCAATCCCGGGTCGGCGTATTGTGGTCGGCGGTTGCCACCACCGAATCGACGCGCCACGGCTTGCGGTTGGCGAGTCTGAGTCCCTCGTAGGCTTGCGGACTCGTGACCTCGTGCACCAGGTGCCGGTCGATATAGATGAGCGCCGTGCCGTCCTCCCCCTCGTGAACGAGGTGGCTGTCCCACAATTTGGCGTAGAGCGTACGGGCCGTCATTGTTGCGTAACTCGCTGTAAATGTGGAATTATTGCATAAATAACCACGGTAAAACAAGAAAAACTCGGCCTTCCTCGATGTGACCGGACGCGTCAGCGGACGTTCACGGCTCCGCGCGCGTGCAAACGCAGCATTTACCACAGCATCAACATGCCCGTGAACGCGCACGCCGCCGCCAGTGTCGAAGACTTACTCGACATCGCCGCCGATGCGGATGTCATGAACTCAGCCGCAAAGCCGGTTTTATCTTATTCAAGGGCCTGAAACCAGGCCCACGTTGCAGCCGTCCTCGGCACCCCGGAAACCGCGGTATGATGCCTTGAGGAGAACCTGTGATGCCAAAACCACGATGGCTGATATCGGCCGTCGGTTTAGGCGCGATCGGCACGGTCGCCTGGCAGCTATGGATCAATTTGCTCGTGCCCTCGCCGCAGACTTCGCGTGCGCTCGAAGCGGTCATTCCTGGGCCAACGGGTGAGCCCATCACGCCCCTGCCCGAATCGATCCCCCTGGACGCCAGAAAGGTGGCGTTGGGCAAGCGTCTTTTCCACGACAAAAGCCTTTCCCGCGACAACAGCGTAGCTTGCGCCAGTTGCCATGCGCTGGACAAAGGCGGGGTAGACGGACGACAGCGGTCGATCGGAATTGGCGAACAAACGGTAGCGGTCAACGCGCCGACCGTATTTAACAGCGGCTTCAATTTCAAACAGTTTTGGGATGGCCGCGCGGAATCCCTCGAAGATCAAATCGACGGACCGCTGAACCATCCCAAGGAAATGGGCTCCAGTTGGCCTGAAGTCATCGGCAAGCTCAAAAATGACGCGGCCTACGTCTCCGCGTTCGCCAATATTTATCCGGACGGAATTCAAGAAAAAAACATCAAGAATGCGATCGCCACCTTCGAGCGCGCCCTGGTCACCCCCAATTCGCGCTTCGATCGATACCTGAGGGGTGACCGCATCGCCATGACCGCGGACGAACTGAAAGGTTACCGCCTGTTCAAGAGCTACGGCTGCATCGCCTGTCACCAGGGCGTTAATATAGGCGGAAACATGTTCGAGAGACTCGGCGTGATGGGCGATTATTTCAAGGATCGCGGCGATATCGTGCAGGCGGACTTGGGGCGCTTTAACGTGACCAAGAACGAAGAGGACAAGCATATGTTCAAGGTTCCCGGCCTGCGCAACGTGGCGCTCACCGCGCCCTATTTTCACGATGGTTCCGCGGCCACGCTGGAACAAGCGGTGACCATCATGGGCAAATACCAGTTGGGCGTAGCCATGCCCTCGAGTGACGTGGCGCTCATCGTCGCGTTTCTTAAAACATTAACCGGCGAATACGCCGGCAAACCGCAATGAAGTTCGGCAAGCCATTACTCAGACAGGCTGGCGCCGCGCTGGGCGTAGTCCTGGTGTTGGCGTTTCTCGTCGTGAACCTGCGTTCCATCGATCCCGCCAAGCACGACTTGGTGACCGCCAACTTAAGCAAGGTGCAAGAACTCGATTCCGAACTCGGTGAGCTCGTGCTCAAGCTCCGCTACGGGCTGCTCAATAACTACGACCGGCTGGCGGCAACGCTGGACCGGATCAAGCGGCTCAAGCGCGATCTTGAAGCCGGGGAATACGCGATCGCGGGGCAAGGGAACGCTGAAATCGACCGGGCGATGTCGGAGTTTTCGCGGACCCTGTCAAACAAAGCGGTCTTGATCGAACAGTTCAAATCCCATAACGCGCTGCTGAGGAATTCCGCCTACTATCTGCCGCTGTCCGTGGCAGCGGTATCCAGTAGCCCGATGGCGCCGGACAAACTGCGCGACACGCTGCAGGCGCTGTTGCGCGACGCACTGCTGCTGCAGTTGGGTGCCGCGCAGGACGATTACAGCCGGGCATCGGAAACCCTCGATCGATTGATCGATGAACAGGATAAATACCCGCCACTCCTGCGCGCCGCACTCGATAAGGTTATCCGGCATGCGCAAAACATCCTGGCCTATCAGCAGAAGATGGATAAGCTGATTCCGCAAATCACTTCAACGCAGAACCAACGCCTCGGCGATGAGCTTAGCTTGGCCTACAACCGGTCATTCGACCGCGAGTTGACGCGCGCGAATGCTTACCGCTTCGTTCTTCTTCTCGCATCCATGGGGCTGCTGGCCTACGCGGCCTATGCGTTCCTCCAGCTACGCCAGAACGCGGCGCGGCTGGCGGACAGCGAGTCGCGATATCGTTCCGTCGTGGCTGCCATAGCGGAGGGTATCGTCATATGGGACAAAGAGGGCCGGATTATCGGCTGCAATGCGAGCGCGGAACGCATACTGGGCCGCTCATTGGACCAGATGAAGGGACTGGTCTATTTTGACCCGAGCTCGCAGCCGATCCGCGAAGACGGCTCTCCTTTCCCGAACGAGGAACGCCCGTCGAATGCGGCGCTGCGCACCGGGCACCCGCAATCCAACGTGGTGATGGGTTTGCGCAAACCAGATGGCGCCGTCCTCTGGCTTTCGATGAGCGCGCAACCGCTGCTCCAAGAAACGGACATGGCCTCCTCCGGCGTCGTCACTTCGCTTGTCGACGTTACGGAACGCAAACAGGCTGAAGAGAACTTGCGCCTTGCCGCCAACGCCATGGAAAACACCGCGGAAGGCATCATCGTCTACGGCGCGGACAGGCGTATCGTCCACGTCAACAAAGCGTTCACCGTCCTGACCGGCTATACCCCCGAGGAAGTCATCGGCAAGACGCCGGAGTTTCTCCGGTCGGGTCAAGATGACGAGGCTTTTTATTCAGAGCTGTGGGAAGCGGTGCAGCGAACCGGCCACTGGCAGGGCGAGGCGTGGCGGCGCAGAAAGAGCGGGGAGATCTATTCCGAATTGCGCAGCGTCAGTGCGATCAAGAACGAAGCGGGAAGAACAAGCCATTACGTAACGGTGTTCACCGACATCTCGGCGTTCAAGGAGTACGAAACGCGCCTCCAGTTTCTGGCCCATCACGACGCCTTGACGCATCTTCCGAACCGCGTGCAGTTCCAGGACCGGTGCAAGGAAGCGTTCCTGCGGGCGAATCGCCACGGAAAACCGGTCGGGGTGCTGTTCATCGACCTCGATCGCTTCAAGGCCATCAACGATTCGCTCGGCCATGCGATGGGGGACGGGCTGCTGCAATCGGTGGCTGAACGCCTGAAGCAATGCGTGCGCGAAATCGATACGGTCGCGCGCACCGGGGGGGACGAGTTTATCATCCTGCTCGACGAGATGAAGGAGTCGCAGGACGCGGCGACGGTCGCCGAGAAACTGCTCGTCGCGCTGTCAAAGCCGTTTACGCTCGGCGACCATGACCTTGTTATCTCCGCGAGTATCGGCATCAGTTGCTATCCGGAAGACGGCGGCGACACACAAATCCTGCTGAAAAACGCCGACGCCGCGATGTACAGCGCCAAGAAACAGGGGCGCAACACCTACCGCTTCTTCTCGGCGGAGATGAACGCCCACGCGCTTGAAACCCTGGTCTTGACCAACCAACTGCGCCAGGCGCTGGAGCGCAATGAATTGCTGCTGCATTATCAGCCGCGCATCGATCTCGCTACCGGAAGGATTACCGGGGTGGAAGCGTTGATCCGCTGGCAGCATCCCGAGCGCGGGCTGATTCCTCCCATCCGCTTCATCCCGCTGGCCGAGGAAACCGGGCTGATCGTGCCGATTGGAGAATGGGTGCTGAAAACCGCCTGCACGCAAATGCGGGCTTGGCAGGACGCCGGTATGCCGCGCTTCGTAATGGCGGTGAACCTGTCCGTGCGTCAGTTGGAACACGCCGGTCTTGTGCAACGCATTGCCTCGGTCCTGAGAGAGACCGGGCTGAACGCGGACTCGCTTGAGCTTGAGGTTACCGAAAGCATGGTCATGCGAGACTCCGAAGGAAGCGTGAAATTGCTGGCTGAACTTCACGCGCTCGGCATCGCGCTGGCTATCGATGACTTCGGCACCGGCTACTCGTCGTTGAGCTACCTGAAGCGATTCCCTATCGACTATCTGAAGGTCGATCAGTCTTTCGTCCGGGGTATCCCGGTTGATGCCGATGATGTCGCGATCACGAGGACCATTATTGCCGTGGCCAAGAGCCTCGAGCTGCGGTTGATCGCCGAAGGGATAGAAACGCAGGAACAGCTTGCGTTCCTGAAGGCCGAGGGCTGCGAAGAAGGGCAAGGGTATCTTTTCAGCAAACCCCTCGCGGCGAAAGATCTGGAACGGCTGTTGAATGAAAGCGGCGCAAAGGGCTTGATATTCTCGCGCGCCGGCACGCATGAACAGTTTTTCGCGGCCGGGATAGGCATAACAAGCCCCGGTGCTCGATAGCTCGCCCGGTGCCCGTTGCGGCGCCGGATCAGGGCTGCAACGGGCGATTGATGGCGACCGGAATGCGGCGCGGCCCGAATGCGCGTTTGAAGATTTCGAATCGTCCGGAGACGGAAGTGCCACAGTCCAGGCATGGCTGACGTTTATGTTTCCGGCCGGAGTTTCCACCACAAGATCGCCATCCCGGCGCAAGCACACGCAGCGGCAAACGAGAACGTCGCGGCGGCGCCGAACTGCTCCCAGGAGTAGCCGCTCGCAAGTCCTCCCAGGGTTCCGCCAAGACCATATGCGAGACTGCCGTAGATCGCCTGGCCGCGTGCCTGGTGGCGCCCGCGAAACAGGCGATGAATGACACCGATCGCAGCGGCATGGAACGAGCCGAAGGTCGCGGCATGCAGTGCCTGCGCGAGCAGCAGCACCAGCAGGCTGTCCGCCCCCCAGCCGATCGCCGTAAAGCGCACGACCGCCAGCCCAAGGCTCGCGATCAGGATCTGCCGCAGGCTGAATGCCCGGTAGAGATGCGGCATCCAGATGAAGATCGCGATTTCGCAGATAACGCCCAGCGCCCACAGCCAGCCGGTCACCGCCTTGCTGTAGCCGTGGTCGACGAGATGGATCGAATAAAAAGTGTAATAGGGGCCGTGCGCCGCGGCCATGAGCGCGCTCGCCACGATCAGCGCGACCGCCTCGGGTCGGCGCAAGATGTCCCTTATCGGCAGGAGATCGGTTGGATGCGGCGCAAGTTTCGGCTCCGGAATCGACCAGCCGACCGCCAGCATCGCCACCATCGTTGCCAGCACGATCCACGGCACCACTCCCACCGCAACAATGTCGAGCGTATAGCCCACGCCCACGACGGCGACGATGAATCCGACCGAGCCCCACACCCGGATGCGGCCGTAACGCGCGGTATCGTCGTCGAGATGCGACAAGGTCGTCGCCTCCACCAGCGGCAAGGCCGCGCTCCAGAAAAATGTCATGGCGAACAGCACTGCGAACAGCAGGGCAAACTGCGTGCCGGCAAACACGCCGAGGAAACAGATCGAGCCGGCTGCGCCGGTCACACGCAACACGCGCAAGCGGTGCGTAGTGCGGTCCGCAAGCCAGCCCCAGAGATGAGGCGCAACGATGCGCGACAGTTGCGGCAGCGACATCAGCACGCCGATCTCGATCGCCGACATTCCCGCGCCGTCGAGATACAGGCTGAAGAACGGCGCGAACGCGCCGATGTAAGCGAAGTAGAAAAAATAGAACCCAGCGAGACGCCGGTATGGCAGCCCGGGCATCAGGCCCCGGCAGCGGACAATATCAGGCCTGGAATGTCGGACACCTGTTTCGCGACTCGATAGCGCCAGCGACCGAAACTTCCCTCAGCATTCACCGCATTCGCCCACCGTTCCGCCGCTTCGCGCTTCACTTCTTCCAGCTCGTCGAACCCCTTCGTTTCAGCGATAAGGTATCGATGAGCATTGCCTTCGAGCCGGATGATGAAATCGGGGAGATATTCATGCGTCTGTCCGTTGTGGACATAAGGAATTGCGAATCCGAGCCCCGCATTTTTCACGAAAGCCTGCGTCTTCGGATGCGTATCGATCAGGTAGGCAGCCGACTGTTCCCATCTCTTGGTGTCGGAAACCATGAAATTGACGTGGCTGCGCACGACTTCCCGCGGCTCGCGACCGGTCCAGAAATCCACTTCAGCCGTCGAGCCGGCACCGCGGCGTGCCTCGTAACGGGGCATCTCGGGTGCCTCTCCTTCCGCCGTATCGGGACCGATTGCATTGGTCAACCGTTCTACAACCCACGTATAGTACGGGGCCAGAAAAACATCGCGCAGATCGGCCGGCGCTTGCACCTTGACTTTCTCACCCAGATAACGCTCAACGATGCCCAGGAGCTGCGGAAAGAGCGCATGCGCGGGAACCTCGCAGCGCCGGCTCTTCACACAGTCTTGCACCAACGCCTGTGCAAGGTCGAACTTGAGTTCCTGTAACCGACGCTGCGCGCGATAGGCGTCAAGGGTCGCCTCTTCGGACTTACCGGGACCCAGCACGGAAAGCCGGCCGCTTACGCTCGGCAATAGTCTGCCGAGTTGCACCTCTGGGGGAATCTTCTGCGGATCCACAGTGATCCGCGGAATGTCGTGCCAGTTGACTGCGATGCGATTGCGGATCGCCTGCGTATAACCCTCCACGCGCGGGAAGCGAATCTCATACATCGACTTTGCCGGCAACGCATGAACGTGCCAGCGCTTCGCCGGAGCCGGCGCTGCCCCGGCGGCGTTGGCCTTGAAGGGAATGATCTGGAACGGCACCCCGAAAACTTTGGCCGTCTCTTCTGAGAATTTCCCGTCGTCGTTCAGTGCATAGCGCGTGCGGCGTAGCCCGCGCCCCACCACCTGTTCGCAGAGAAGTTGCGACATGAAGGGGCGCAAACCCACGATATGCGTCACCGTATTGCAGTCCCAGCCCTCCGTGAGCATGCCGACACTCACGATGCAACGTATGTCGCGGCCTGGTGGGTGAAGGGGACGCCCAAGCTTTTCGGCGAGCTCGACAAAATCGTCCGGATAGACCGCGCGGCCAAGCGCGTCAGTGGGCCAGGCGGTCTTGCCAACCGTGTCGAGCGTAAAGCGCATCCAGCGCGACTCGTCTGATTTCGCTTCTCCAGTATCAGTCTCGCGTACGACCTTCGAATCCACGCGGATGGTGTTGATCGTGCCATTCCCGTTCCTGAACGATTCGATCTTCGAATGCGGAATCCCGGGCGGAGGCTGATCCTGCGCAATCCACTCGTACAGCACGCGCGCGATCTGGGTGTTCTTGCACACGATGATGAAAACTGGTGGCCGCCTGTCTTCCTCATCCGATTGCTTCCGGCGCCACTCCTCCTCCCACAACCCCGCCAGCATGGCTATCGGCGTGTGGGCATACTTGAGGATCGCCTCCGGCTTGGGCGCGGCCTTCCTCCCGCCCTTCTCCGCCGTCGTCAGTTGCGGCAGTATCCAGTGCCAGATATTGAAATAGCCGGGTATCGACGAGCCCGTCGTATCGCGCACCGCAAGCTGCGGAATCTTGACCAGCCCGGACTCGATCGCATCAATCAGGCCAAAATCGCACACTACCCACGGGAACGGGCGATTGGTGTCCTGTCCGACGCGCCCGAGGTAATAGGGCGTTGCAGAAAAATCCACGCAGAAGTTGATTCCCCGTTGTTTCTGTATCTTGTCCAGGCCTTCGATCCATACCGTCGCCTCGCTGTAGAACTCATCGAGCTCATCGTCCTCGTCCTCGTCCTCGTCGGGTTCGTCGCGGCGGATGCGATACGCGTGGTGTGCTTCGTCGTTCAAGACAAGAAGATTCCGTTTGCCGCCGATTTCCCGTTCTAACACCCGTTCGACCAAAGCCGTATCACTCTCAAGGTACCGAACCGACTCGACGCGAGATTTCACGAGGTTGCCGCTTCTGTCGCGATCCTCCTCGAGAACCGTCAGCAACCCCGCCGCGACCTGTCGCTCGAAGTCCGCCTGTGTAAGGTACCGTTTGCCGCGTGCGGTCGTCGTCTTCTCACCGATGATGATGGTCTCTACCCGGCGCTCCGCCACGCCAGCACGTATGACCTTGCCACTGTCACCCGCCACTTGCGGCGTCTGCGGTTCAAAGACATGCCAGTTTGTGACGAACACCTTGCCGTGCGCAATCAATGACATGAGGTGTGGCGGCACCAAATCACGGGTGCGGTAGAGACTGGCGTCACCCGTTTCCGGATTCAGTTCGCCCAGCCGGTCGCGGATCGTCACGTTCGGACAGACGATGAGCACGACATCGGAGAAGCGTGCGTCGGAACGATCCGCCTGCTTGTTGAGGATGCTCCACGCCGCGAGCATCGCCATCACCGTGGATTTGCCGGATCCCGTCGCCATCTTGCAGGCGTAGCGCAGGAAGCCTTTGTACCCCTCAGCCTTCCTGTCCGCAGAAGGTTCGTCGCGCGGAATATCTATACCTTGCCGAAAGTCCGCCCGCGCTTCGGTCAGGAAAATCACCGTCGCCGCCGCTTCAAGCTGTGCAAAAAACAGCGGATGTCCGCGCCCCTCGCGGCTCCAATAAGCGAGAAGTTCTTGCGTCGTGCGCGATGCGCCCGGATATCCCGCGGAGCGCCACCCCGCGAGCCGCTCGCGTATGCGGGTCACGAGCTTCAGCTCGATCATCGTTCCGACATCCGCCTGCGCGGTGTCCCTGCTTGCAGCGCGGGGGTCGCGATAGAAGTAGTGAGCGAAGCGGCGCCCCTCCCGTTTGACGGGGATCTCGCCTTCGACTATCCACCAATGCTGCTGTGGCTCCTCGAAGGGAGAATTGAGTATCGGTTCGCCGACTTCGAAATTGCTCACAGACCGAAAGCCTTCTGAATTGCGTCGAGCTTCTCTTTCACTTCAGGATGAATTTCCTCTGGTGTCATCAACGCCGCAATCTCGTGATAGCGCGTGTGGGAGATTCCGGCAAGGCCCGCAGCCTCGAGGATCGGAGGAATCAACCTGGTTCGCGCCTTGATCGTATTCAAGAATTCATGATCACCCAAAGGTTGCTTCACGACTGCAGGCGGATAATTTTCGTCAAAATATTTCAGCATGTCCGCTATGTGTGATGGCGCCGCAGCATCGCCTACCTGCTTCGCGACAAATCTTGCCAACGAATCAGGGTGGAACAGGTAGCTTTCAATCTCGTATCGATTCCACCGCAGGCGCTGCAAGCCCTGTCCCGTGATCGGAGTTTGCTGCTGCCCGGGATGCGCATCGCCATCCAGCAGTTGGAGTCCGGGAAGTCCGGGCTTCACCAACTGGAGAGCATCGAAGTGTTCCCTCGCCTGAATTCCCTTCCCGCCTTCACGTTGCTGGATGACGCGTGCCTTCCAAAGCAATTTGGTGGTCAACAGGTCGAGAGCGGGATGGCTCAGGACACGCGCCCAGGCACGCAGGACGTCCATATCGGTGTAGTCGTCCACATACAAGACCCCGGGCGCCGTTTCCGCGACCATGATATCGGTGTGGGTCAGCATACCCAGAGACTGAATCAGCAGCGCCCGTTCATTGGTGTCGGAAAGCAGCCGCGGCGTTCCATACATGAGGCACAGCTCGCGCGGGTCCACGCTCTCGATGATCACTTCCGAGTGAGTGGCAATGATCAATTGCGAACTCGTATCCGCCGCGACCGATCGCAGTTCTCCATAAATGGCGTCCTGGAGAATCACGTGCAAGTGCGCATCCGGCTCATCGAGGAGCAGGACTGCGCCGGGCCGCGTATGCAGAAAAGTCAGCAGCAGCAGGATTTGCTGAAAACCACTGCCTGCGCTCGCAATGTCATAGCGCGTCTTGCCATCAACCCGCTTGTATTCAGAGATGATGTTTGCGCCCACCACCGGCGGAATCAGTTCGTAGTTGAAGAGCCTCTTGATCGCGCCCTGCAGGCGGTCCCAGGCTGCAGATTGATGAGCTTTTACCAGGAGGTTGCGCAGTACCTCGCCGGGGCGCGCTTGAGCCAGCAGGCCGTCGATGGTTTCGTCGCGCGCGTACAACGGCTCCTCGCGCGCGAGCCCGGTCATGGGTGGAATGAATACAGTGGAAAGCACCATGCCGCGCGCTGTCTTGGGCTCCACTGTTGCCTTCGGATGGACCTTGATCTGCTCCGTCGTATCGTGCCAAAGCTCCATGATCAAGGGCGCGCCGGCGTCAAACTCCAGCGCAATTTCTATCGGTCGGTCGGTGTTTCGCTCGTTCCACAACAAATCAAACTGACGCAGCGGGACGGCGGAGAATGCCTGGCGCGCGATCGGCGCATACTGATATCCACCGCCATGACGCTGAAAATTGTTGAGCTGCTTCCACGTGCGGAATGCGAGTTCGCATGCGGCAATCGCCTGCAGGAGTGTTGTCTTGCCCGTGTTGTTAGAGCCCGCGATGACCAATTGGCCCGGTAACTTGAACGTGACCTCGGTGAATCGCTTGAAGCCTTTGATGGAGACTGTGCGGATCACCGTGCTTCCTTCAAGGTCTTCACTACCATCAGCTCATTGCCGCGGTCGTCAATGACCTTGACCGCGATCTGGCCATGTTCGCCAGCCTCAAAGGGGACAGAGACGTTCTTGGCAAGGTGTTCCCAGACGGAGTCTTCGTATTCGCCCTTGAGCGCGCGCTTGAGGTTGTCCCACGCAGCAGTGCGGGGGAAAAAAGCCTGGCAGACGTGGAATGAGAGCCCGTTGTAGTCTGTATCGAGGAACCAAGCGGGTACGTCGTCGCCGCGCTTGTGGTGAACCTCCATCGTGCCTGGATCAAACACATCCAGGCCGAGCAGCTCGACCTGATACCACGCATCTGCGCTCCCTCTCTCCCCGGGAGCGCTCTGCCCTTCACTCCCTCTCCCCCCGGGAGAGGGTTGGGGTGAGGGGATTTTCCGTTTCCGTTCGCCACTATCGCCTCCGCCGTGAGCGACAGCGTCTTCGCCGGACGGCGCACGTTCTTCAGCGTGACCGTGCGGTTGCCCTCCAACCGCAGCACCGGCGAACGACGCAGCACTTCCAGCATGCGCTCGATGAAATCTGCCGCCCCATCCCCACCCCTGCCCTCCCCTTGAAGGCTAATCATTACCCACATTTTTCTTGGTTGATTTTAGCGGGGCGGACGAAGTTTGTTGAGGTTTCATGATTCGATA
>JACQGN010000080.1 GCA_016199545.1 Betaproteobacteria bacterium
CCAACCCTCCCCCGCGCTGCGCGCAAGGGAGGGAGCATGTAAAGTTCACCGCTTAAAATAGTGCCATTGATCTCCGTGTTCTCCGTGGCCAATCGCCTTTGTCTGCTTCAGGTATTCTCACGCGCGGCGGCGAGGAGTTCGAGCGCGGCGGCGGACGGCGTCAGCGCGCCGCGGCTCACCGCCGCGGTGAGCCGGTCGAGGCTGTCGCGCACCGCCGGATGGCGGCGAAAGCGCGCGCGCAGCTCCACATCGATCAAACCCCACATCCAGTCCACCGCCTGCCGCCGCCGCCTCGCCTGAAGTTCGCCGCTCGCGGTCATCGCTGCCTCGAAACGCGTGACCTCATTCCACAACCCGGGCACGCCGGCGCCGGTCAGCGCGCTCACCGCCAGCACCGGCGGCGCCCACTCCGGGGATGCCGGGGCAAGCAGGGTGAGGACATTCTGCACCTGCGCGCGCGCAAGCTCGGCTGCCCGCGCATCGAGGTCCGCCTTGTTGATGACCACCACGTCGGCAAGTTCGATGATGCCTTTCTTCAACGCCTGCAGTTCGTCCCCGGCATGGGGCAACTGCAGCAGCACGAACATGTCCACCATGCCGGCGACCGCGATTTCGGACTGCCCGACCCCGACCGTTTCCACGATGATGACGCCGTAACCCGCCGCCTCGCACAGCAAGATCGCCTCGCGCGTTTTTTCCGCCACACCGCCAAGCGTCCCGCGCGAGGGTGAAGGCCGGATGAAGGCGTTGGGGTGCTGGGCGAGGCGTTCCATGCGCGTCTTGTCGCCGAGGATGGAACCGCCGCTCACCGCGCTCGACGGATCGACCGCCAGCACCGCAACGCGCCGGCCCTCCTCCGCCACGTGCACCCCGAGCGCCTCCAGCAACGTCGACTTCCCCACCCCCGGCGCGCCGCTCACGCCGAGGCGCAGCGACCGCCCGGCGTGCGGCGACAGCGCTTCGAGCAGGGACTGGGCGCGCAGCTGATGCTCGCGGCGCGAGGACTCGACGAGCGTGATCGCCCGCGCCAGCGCGCGCCGCTCGCCGGCAAGCACACCGGCGGCAAGCGCTTCAGCCGCAGGATCCATGCCCGGCGGGAAACGGCTCACTGCGCCGTCACCCTGCCGTTGCCACGATCCCGCGCCGCTCGCGCACCGCCCGGAGCACTTCGCGCGCCGCATCCGCGATCACCGTGCCCGGCCCGAACACCGCCGCGGCGCCGGCTTTCTTCAGAAACTCGTAGTCCGGGAGCGGGATGACGCCGCCCACCACCACGAGCACGTCCTCTCCGCCCGCTTCCCTGAGCGCATTCGCGAGCGCCGGCACCAGCGTCTTGTGCGCGGCGGCGAGCGTCGATACGCCGATGACGTGCACGTCGTTCTCGATCGCCTGGCGCGCGGCTTCTTCGGGCGTCTGGAACAGCGGACCCACGTCGACATCAAAACCGAGGTCGGCAAAAGCGGTGGCGATCACTTTGGCGCCGCGATCGTGGCCATCCTGGCCGAGCTTGGCGATAAGGATGCGCGGGCGCCGGCCTTCATCGGCCGCGAACGCCTCGACATCGCGCTTCAACACCTGCCATTTATCGTCGCGGCCGAACGCCGCGCCGTAGACGCCGGAGACGAGTTCGGTCGAAGCCTGGTAGCGGGTGAACGCCGCTTCGAGCGCGCTCGAGATCTCCCCCACCGTGGCGCGCAGGCGGGCGGCGCGGATCGCGAGATCGAGCAGGTTGCCGGCGCTGCTTCTGCCGGTCTCGGTCAGCGCGGCGAGCGCGGATTCAACCGCGCGCGCATCGCGCTTCGCGCGGATTTCCCGGAGCCGGCGCACCTGCGCCTCGCGCACCGCGGTGTTGTCCACTTCCCGCAAGTCGATCGGCGCTTCATTCTCGGGACGATACTTGTTCACCCCCACGATCACATCGGAGCCCGAGTCGATGCGCGCCTGCTTCTCGGCGGCGCAGCGCTCGATGCGGCGCTTGGCCCAGCCCGATTCGATGGCGCGCACCATGCCGCCCATGCGCTCCACTTCCTCGATGATCTCCCACACCTTGCCGGCAAGATCAAAGGTCAGCCGCTCCATCATGTAGGAACCCGCCCACGGATCGACCACCTGCGTGATGTGCGTCTCTTCCTGCAAAATCAATTGCGTGTTGCGCGCGATGCGCGCGGCAAAGTCGCTCGGCAGCGCAATCGCCTCGTCGAGCGCGTTGGTGTGCAGGCTCTGCGTGCCGCCGAACACCGCCGCCATCGCCTCGATCGCGGTGCGCACCACATTGTTGTACGGGTCCTGCTCGGTCAACGACCAGCCCGAGGTCTGGCAGTGGGTGCGCAGCATGAGCGACCGGGGCTCTGTCGCGCCGAACGTCTCCTTCATGATCCGACACCACAGGAGCCGCGCGGCGCGCAGCTTGGCGATCTCCAGATAGAAATTCATGCCGATGCCGAAGAAGAACGACAACCGCGGCGCGAATTCGTCCACCTTCATGCCGCGGCTCACCGCGGCGCGCACGTATTCCATGCCGTCGGCGAGCGTGAACGCGAGTTCCAGCGCCTGCGTCGCACCGGCCTCCTGCATGTGGTAGCCGGAAATCGAGATTGAGTTGAACTTCGGCATGTGCGCCGCGGTGTATTCGATAATGTCGGCGACGATCCGCATCGACGGCTGGGGCGGGTAGATGTAGGTGTTGCGGACCATGAACTCCTTGAGGATGTCGTTCTGGATAGTGCCGGAGAGTTGCGCCTGGGCGACACCCTGCTCCTCCCCCGCAACGATGTAACCCGCGAGCACCGGCAGCACCGCCCCGTTCATGGTCATCGAGACCGACACCCGATCGAGCGGTATGCCGTCGAACAGGATCTTCATGTCCTCCACGGAATCGATCGCGACTCCCGCCTTGCCGACGTCGCCGATGACGCGCGGATGATCGGAGTCGTAACCGCGGTGCGTGGCAAGATCGAACGCGACCGACACACCCTGGCCGCCGCCGGCGAGCGTCTGGCGATAGAACGCGTTCGATTCCTCCGCGGTCGAGAAGCCCGCGTACTGGCGGATCGTCCACGGCCGGCCGCTGTACATGGTCGGCTGCGGCCCGCGCAGGTAGGGCTCGAAGCCGGGCAGCGTGTCGAGCGCCGGCAGCCCCTGGACATCGGCGGCGGTGTAGAGCGGCTTGACGCTCAGGCCCTCGGGCGTCGTCCAGTTCAGTGCGGAGAGCGGCTTGCCTTCCAGCGACCTGGCGACGGCGGCTTCCCAATCCGCCAGCGTGGGCCGCTTCGTGTTGTCCGCGCTCATGAAAATTCCTCCGGTGCGTCGCGGGGCGTTTGGCGGCCTTGGGGCCGACAAACGCCAGATGGCAAAACCGCCGCCGAAGATGGCAGGTAAGAATGCAAACCTATACCGGTGATGCCACTCCGAATCGCGCCTCCCAGGCTCATTGGGAATCGCCTTGGCTCGACCTTAGGTTCCATGTGGAGGCGGTTTTGCCGACGGCAGCCTGTCGCAACCCCGGGTCCGACAGTCTGCCGGGTGGCGCGTCGTCATGATTGATGCCACCATACCAGAAAAGCGGGGAATTCGCATGACGGCACCACACACGATGTTCGAGAAAATCTGGGAGCGGCACGTGATCCTCACCCGCGGGGAGAGCGAGGCGCTCATCTATATCGATCGCAACATCGTGCACGAGGGCTCGTTCCACGCCTTCGGCCAGCTTGCGCGCGAAGGCCGCAAGGTAAGGCGCCCGCGCCAGACGATTGCGACCGCCGACCACTACGTGCCGACCGCCGGCCGCGGACAGGGCCTTGCCGGCGTCTCCGATCCCGAGGTGCGCGGCATGATCGAGCTGCTCGAAAAGAACGCCGCAGAACACGGCCTGCTGCATCTTGGCATCGACGATCCGCGCCAGGGTATCGTGCACGTCGTGGGTCCGGAACTGGGTTTCACCCAGCCCGGCCTCACCCTCGCCTGCGGCGATTCGCATACCTCCACTCACGGCGCGCTCGGCGCGTTTGCTTTCGGCATCGGCGCATCGCAACTAAAGCAGGTGCTCGCCACCCAGTGCCTGTGGCAGAAGAAGCCCCGCACGCTGCGCGCCACCGTGGATGGCACGCTCGGGCCGGGCGTCGGCGGCAAGGACGTGATCCTCGCCATCGTTGCCGAAATCGGCACCGCAGGCGCTACCGGTCATGTCGTCGAATATGGTGGAGCCGCGATCCGGGCGCTGTCGATCGACGGCCGGCTCACGGTCTGCAACATGTCGATCGAAGCCGGCGCGCGCGCCGGCATGGTCGCGCCCGACGACACGACGTATGCGTATCTCGCCGGGCGCGAGTACTCGCCCAAGGGCCAGGACTGGGACCTGGCACTCGATCATTGGCGCACCTTGCCGAGCGACGACGGCGCGCGCTTCGATCGCGAAGTTCGTCTCGACGGCTCGCGGCTCGCACCCATGCTCACCTGGGGCACCAGTCCCGAGGAAGCGGCCGCGGTCGACACCCGCGTGCCCGACCCGGCGCGGATGGCGGACCCCGGCAAACGCGCGCACGCCGAGCAGGCGCTCTCCTATATGGATCTTAAGCCCGGAATGCCGCTCACCGAAATCCGCGTCGACCGCGCGTTTATCGGCACCTGCACCAACGGGCGCATCGAGGACCTGCGCGCAGCCGCAGCGGTGCTGAGAGGCAGGAAGGCCGTGGTGGCGGGCTGGGTGTCGCCCGGGTCCACGCCGATCAAGCGCCAGGCGGAAGCTGAGGGTCTGGACCGGATCTTCCGCGACGCCGGCCTGGAATGGCGCGGCTCGGGCTGCTCGGGCTGCGCCGCCATGAATGGCGATTCAGTGCCGGCGGGCATGCGCTGCGCCTCGACCTCCAACCGCAATTTCGAAGGACGGCAGGGCAAGGGCGCGCGCACGCATCTCATGAGCCCGGCGATGGTCGCCGCCGCTGCGGTGACCGGCAAGATCACCGACGTGCGGATGCTGTTGCGTTAATCCTATTGGATTCTGAGGATGCAACCATTCACTAAACTGACGGCGGTCGCGGCGCCGCTCGATTTGGCGAACGTGGATACCGACAAAATCGTCCCGGCACGCTATCTCCGGAAACCGCGGGAGGGCGGCTACAGCCAGTACCTGTTTCACGACCTCCGGTTTGACGCCGATGGCAACGCGCGGCCCGGATTCATTCTCAATCAGGCGCCGTGGTGCAGCGCGCAGATTCTCGTCGCCAGCGTGAACTTCGGCTGCGGCTCCTCGCGCGAGGCCGCGGTTTATGCGTTGATGGATTTCGGCATCCGTTGCGTGATCGCCTCATCGTTCGGTGATATCCATTACGGCAACGCATTGCAGAACGGCATGCTGCCGGTGATCCTGCCGGAGGAAACCTGCGCCGCTCTGCGGCAGCATCTGCGCGCGAACCCTGGAGCGCAACTTACGGTCGACCTGGAAGCGCAGCGCGTGACCGGCGCCGACGGCGCGAGCCATCGCTTCGAGATCGACCCGGTGTACCGCGAGCGGCTGCTGAAGGGGCTCGACGACGTCGGGTTGATACTGCGGCACCTGCCCGAGATCGAGGCATTCGAGCAGCGCCACCGCGGCGTCATGCCGTGGCTCGGGTGCGACAGGAAGGGCGTGAGTCGTGAGCCGTGATCGGGCGAACCCAAAATCGCGAAACAGACCTTGTCGGCTCACGGATCACGATTCACGGTTCACCCACAAATTTGGGCGTCGATCGGAGTTCATCTACCGTTTAGCCCGGCAATAGGAGGGTTTCGATGGCAGGGCAAGGCAGGGGCGCGGTACGGGCGATTCTCTATGCGCTCGCCGCGAACACCGGGATCGCCGCGGCGAAAGGCGGTGCGGCGTTCTGGACCGGCTCGGGCGCGATGCTGGCGGAGACCATCCATTCGGTCGCCGACTGCGCGAACCAGGTGCTGCTGCTCATCGGGCTCAAGCGCTCGCAGCGTCCCGCCACCGCCGACCATCCGCTGGGTTACGGCCGCGCCACCTATTTCTGGTCGATGATCGTCGCGCTGATGCTGTTTTCGGTGGGCGGCCTGTACGCGGTCTACGAGGGCATCGAGCGGCTCATGCATCCCTCGCCGCTCAATGACCCTTGGCTCGCCGTGGGCATCCTCGCGTTCAGCGTCGCACTCGAAGCGGGGTCGCTGTGGGGCGCATTGAAGATCATCCACGAGCAGCGGGGCAGCCGCACGTTCTGGGAATGGTTCCGCGCCACGCGCCAGAGCGAACTGATGGTGGTTGCGGGCGAGGATATTGCCGCGCTGCTCGGGCTGGTGTTTGCTTTGATCGCCGTGATCGTTGCGATCGTGACGGGAGACCCGCTGTTCGATGCGCTGGGCAGCCTCGCGATCGGCACGCTGCTGATCGTGGTGGCCTTTGCGGTCATGCGCGAAGTGAAAGGCATGATCGTCGGCGAGAGCGCCGATCCGCTCGTGCACGCCGAAATCGAGCGCTTCGTGGCCGCGCGTCCGGAAGTGGACGCGGTACTCAATCTCATCACGCTGCAGTGGGGCGAGCGCGTGGTGGTGGCGGCCAAGGTGCGCATGCGGGAATCTAGCGACGCCGCGCGGCTCGTCGAACACATCAACGCCTGCGAGGTGGCCCTCAAACAGCGCTTCCCCCAAGTAGCATGGATTTTCTTCGAGCCTGACGTTGTCACATGACGGGGCTTGCCGCCGCTGCGTAGGGGGCCGGCGGGCTCGGACAGGATATGAGAATGCTGAACAACACAACGCTGCTCCTGCTGGCGGTTGCCGCGGGCGTGGTCGCCTGCTGGTTGCTGCTTGGCGGCGCAGCGGGGGCGCGCGATTGGCGCACCGCCAGCAGCGAACCGGTCGGAATCGCGCCTGACCCGGCGGTAACGCCCGACCCATTGATCCAGGTTTACGCCGCGCGCGCCTGGGGCTGGCGGGGTTACTTCGGCGTGCACACCTGGATCGCAGTCAAGCGCACCAACGGCGCCGCCTATACGGTCTACGAGGTGATCGGCTGGCGCCTGCGCTCGAGCGATACGGCGGTTGCCATCCGGCAACGCCCGCCCGACGCGCGCTGGTTCGGCAGCGTCCCTGTGCTGCTTGCCGAAAAGCGCGGCAACGGGATCGACGCCCTGATAGACCGCATCGACCGCGTCGCGCGCGAATATCCTTACGCCGGGGTTTACTCGGCCTGGCCCGGACCCAATTCCAACACGTTCACCGCGTATCTCACCCGCGTCGTGCCCGAGCTTGGGGCGGACCTGCCGCCCACGGCAATTGGCAAGGACTACCTCGGGGACCGGTTCGTCGCACGAGCACCGAGCGGGCGGGGTTTTCAGTTATCGCTCTATGGTCTGCTGGGCGTGCTGGCGAGCGGCCCGGAAGGCATCGAGGTCAATCTGTTCGGACTTTCCTTCGGCGTCGATCCGTTGGCGCCGGCTATCAAGCTCCCCTTCTTCGGGCGTCTCGGCGCCACCAGCACCACGTATCGGTGACCGCATTGGTCGGGGCCGGCGCGGCCTGGCTTGCGCTATCATGCACGCAGGAAGGAGCCTGAAGTGCTCATCAACTGCGCCGCCTACCAGGACGGCAGGAAGCTCGCCGACATCGGCAAGCACGACATCCACAGCTACCTCAACCGGCCTGGCTGCTTCGTCTGGGTGGCGCTGAAAGACGCGACGCCCGAGGAACTTTCCGAGATGCAGCAGGAGTTCGGCCTGCACGAACTCGCGGTGGAGGACGCGAGCCACGGCCACCAGCGCCCGAAGCTCGAGGAATACGGCAACTCGCTGTTCGCCGTCGTTCGCACGGTCGAGTACGTGGGGGAGGAACTCAATGTCGGCGAAGTGCATATCTTCGTCGGCAGGAACTACGTGCTGTCGACGCGCAATCGCACCCGCGAGGGGTTCGCCAGCGTGCGCGAGCGCTGTGAGCGCGAGCCGCAGCTACTCAAGCTCGGCGCGGGCTTCGTGCTCTATGCGCTCATCGACACGGTGGTGGACCGCTATTTCCCCGTGTTGGAAGACCTGGAGGACGATCTCGAGCGGGTGGAGCGGCGCATCTTTTCGGGAGCGCCGGCGCGGGAGAACATCGAGCAGCTCTACGCCCTCAAGCAGAAGCTGATGGAACTCAAGCACGCGGCGGGACCCCTGCAGGAGACCGCGGGCAAGCTCTACGGCGGGCGGGTGCCGGAAGTGTGCCTTGGCACCCAGGACTATTTTCGCGACGTCTACGACCACCTGCTGCGCATCAACCAGTCGATCGACAGCCTGCGCGAGATGGTGACAACCGCGATCTCGGTGAACCTGTCGCTGATCACGCTGGGTGAGAACCAGACCACCAAGCAGCTCGCGGCTTACGCGGCTCTCGTCGCCGTACCCACCATGATCGCCGGCGTCTACGGCATGAATTTCGATTACATGCCGGAAATCAAGTGGGTATGGGGCTACCCGTTCGCCGTCGGCCTCATGGTGGTGATCGACGTCTATCTCTTCGCCCGCTTCCGCAAGGCGGGGTGGCTTTAGCGCGCAGCGCCCCGGGAGCCACCCAAGCAAGACCTTGCGACCGGCAGCAGCTTTGGCGAGACGCTCAGTTCGGCAGGCGTTTTCCAATGATTCAGTCGGTTATATCCATCCTCCAGCACGACCATGGCAACGGTGTTCCATTTTTGGGAACATTGTGCTATGCTTCACAAATGGGAATGACACGAGAACCCCGTGCGACTCGTCGGGCGCGAGCAGCTCGATGAGTTCACCAAGGCCCATGCCGATGCGCGTGCATGGATCGAGAACTGGATCGCTGATATTGAAGCGGTGCGATGGCGTACGCCGCAGGACATCAAAGAGAGCTACGCATCAGCCAGTTTTCTGGCAGACAGGATTGTGATCTTCAACGTGAAAGGAAACCGTTACCGCGTAGAGGTGCAGGTGGCCTACAACACCGGTGTCGTAGTGGTGAGATGGGCCGGGACTCATGCGGATTACACGAAGCGTTTTAGCTGAGAGTTATGATGCTTGAAGCGAAAATCATCAAGACCGAGGACCAATACCGGGCGTACCTCGCCGAGGTAGACCGACTTGCGGCTGATGACCCTGTGCCCGGAACCGCGGACGGCGACCGCCTTGAGCTCCTCGCAAAGCTCGTTGAGGATTATGAAAAGGAGCGCTTCCGATTCAGACGTCCGGATCCTATCGATGCGATCCGGTTTCGAATGGAGGAGCAGGGGTTACGCCAAAAAGACCTCGCACCCCTCCTCGGCGGCAGGAACCGCGTATCGGAAGTACTCGCGGGTAAGCGCCCCCTCACGGTTTCGGCGATAAGGGCGCTGAGTGATGCCCTGCATATTCCCGCCGACCTGCTAGTCCAGGAGCCCGGACCCGCGCGGTATGGCCGTGCTCGTACCGTACGCGGCAAGCTTCGGACGTTGACGGCAACGCCAAAGAAGCGCCGGCGTACTGCCTGAGTTCAATCATTGAGCGCTACCTTCAGACTCTTATGAAAACCCTATAATCCGTCCAAGACGGGGACAATCAAGTGGAAAAATACGAGGTTTATCAGTTCAAAGTCGATGCTTTCACGCCCGACACGCTACCCATGGCGCGGCTGGCCGCATATCTTACTCAGCTTGCGTCGCTCTTCGGTAATCCCGAACGCGTTCATTTCGACAAGCTTAAGAAGGGTAGCGCGATCGTACAGACCAAAGTTGAGAGCACGGCTGTCCCGAAGATTGACACACGTCTCCGCCAAGCCGGTGCGCTGGACGCGCCAGAGGATGTGGCCAAGACGTACGGAATGTTGAATAAGATGCTGCGTGAAGATAACGCAAGTGGCCTTCTGCGCAAGCCGAAGGGCGCTACGATAATCAGGTTCCCGGGGAAGAAGGCGCCAGTCGCTGAAACCATCCGTGTGGTCGAGGCCGGAAGTCTCGAAGGTATTCTAATTCGTGTCGGGGGAACAGATGAAACATTGCCGGTCTGGTTACAAGACATAGACGGCTCGATCCGTTACTGCAACACGCGGGACAAACAAATCGCCCGCCAGCTTGCGGCGTACTACCTTGGGCCATCCGTTCGCGTCCATGGGTCGGGCCGGTGGTTTCGTAATCAAGATGAAAAGTGGGATCTCGAGGAGTTCACAATCGCTAGTTTCGAGCCGTTGAGCGAACACAAGCTCGTGGAGACAGTACAAACGATCCGCCAGATTCCTGGCAATGAGTGGAATGAACTTGATGATCCGATAGCCTACTTGAAACACATGCGCGGGAACGAGTAATGGTTGTCCTCGACGCGGGAATTCTGATCAAACTATTTGGCCAGAGAACTCCTGCGGAGGAGAAACAGAAGCTCGAGTATTTGGTCGATACGTTGCAGAAAACGAAGGAGCAGGTTGCCATACCTACGCCAGCACTCAGCGAATATCTTGTCAAGGCTGGCAAAGCTACCGAGGGAGTACTCGAGCACATCAGGAAATCGAATATCTTTCGCGTAGCTGCGTTCGATCAGAGAGCCGCGATCGAATACGCACTCGCCATAAGACAGGCCTTGGAACAAGGCGATAAGAAAAGTGGATCGAGTGCAACTTGGGCCAAAGTCAAATTTGATTGGCAAATTGTAGCAATCGCCAAAGTTGCGAATGCTTCGCGGATTTACACCGAGGACGGCGACGTCAAACGCTATGCGGCTATGGTCGGAATTGCTGCGTCGAGCGTAAGCGATCTTCCGCTGCCGCCCGATGCCAAACAAGGCAAGCTGGATTTGAACCCACCTGACGAATAGGCATCGGGCGAACGTTGGCTAAAGCTCACCTTTGAACGCGCGGTCGAGGATGGCAGGCAGCAGGGCGTCGAGTTCGGCGGCGGTTTCGGCTTGTAGATCTTTCGTGGAATCAATCTCGCTCCTAACTTTCCGCAAGAGTTCCTGAGTGGGTCTGGAAGGAAGTGGGAACTCGTAGCTGAGAAAGTCCTTTGGGTTCAGCCTGCGCCTGCGCACATTCGTACCGGTGCTGGCGCCCGATATTTCTGGCCACACCGTCGGCATGCGAAAGTAAGTATCCAGCACCTCCCGAAAAACACGATCCTCCAATACTTCAAAAACTGGAAACTCTGTTGAAACGACACAGCCATCGCAATCGATAGGAGTTACGCCAAGCGCGCCTTCCCACGCCATGAGTTTTGGATACACGAAATCCCCTGCGCGCAAGCGCGTAAGACGTGGGTACGCGAACTCCATGCCAGACTTACGACCTGCTCTAAAGACGCCGCGCCCAAATGAGTACACACCGGCGAACTGATAGGTTTCGTCTGCATGAACAGTTACATCGGGAGGACGGAGCTTCACCAGTTCGCGCATCGGTGTAGGCTTTGCGTGTTTGTCATGCGCGACAATTGAACAGCATAGCGCTTCCAACTCGTCGGCTACTTGGTCACGCAGAGTCCGGGCCTCGTTGATTTCGGCGGCCAGTTCCTCAATTCGCGCCACGATTCGCCGCTGCTCGGCCAGCTGCGGAAGGGGAATTTCATAGTCGAGAACGAGTGCGGGACGAATAGCGGCATAGTTCGTCGAGCCTTGCGCCTCGATTTGCTCGCGGAACCATGGGGTACGAATGAAGTAATCGAGATAGCGTCGCGCGAGCTTCGTCTCGTCTACAACGAAGAGGAAATAGTGGCTGCTGACGATTGAGCCATCGAGCACTTCTGGGACAATGCCAAAACCACCAAGCTTGGCGTCAATCTCCGCGATCAGGAATTCCCCACGATGACAGACTTGCTGCTTCTTCGTCTTGATTAGCGCGCCCGGCACCTCGTCACGGAGCACGATGCCTTGCGCGTGCAACTGCACGCGCGGCCGCTTGTACGTTGCCGTATCGTCAAGCGTAATGAATTCTTTGCGGTGTTGGAGCACCTCGCCCAGATGTACCGTTGGCCAAGCCTTGCTCATGCCTCGTGTTTCGCCAAAAGATCGCGTATGTTCCCCATGATCTCTACGATACGTCGCTCCTTGTCGATGATGCTTGCGGCAAGCTGGTCTGGCGGAAGATGGGTAATGACTTCTTTGCCGCGCGGATTTTTGCGGTCGAGGTTGCAGCTTTTGGCGAGAAGTTCGGCGGCTGGTACTTTCCATGCGCGTTCGTTCTCCTCGCGGTTGTTCCACCATTTAACGCAGTCGGCGAACTCCTCGAACTGGATTGGCGAGGTCTTGGTGTAGTTCTTCCGCCCATCGGGTAGCGGGTGCTCGTAATACCAAACGTTGTTCGTCGGGCCGCTGCGGTCGAAGAAGAGCAAGTTGGTCAGAATTGGCGTATATGGCGCGAAGACGCCGTTTGGCAGGCGCACGATTGTGTGAAGGTTAAATTCCTTAAGCAGTTCCTCCTTGATCCTCGCGCAGACGCCGTCGCCGAACAGCGTACCGTTGGGCGCAACTACTGCCGCGCGTGCATGCCGGCCGGCAGTGGTAGGCTGGCGACGCAGCTTGCGCATGATGAGCTGCAGGAATAGGAGCGCGGTTTCGGCGGTCTGCCTATCTTCGGGGAAATTGCCCTGGATGCCTCTTTCCTCCTCGCCACCGAATGGCGGATTGGTGAGAATCACGTCCACTCTGTCCTTCTCGCCGATTTCGGAAAGCCTGAAACGCAGCGCGTTACCGGGATCAATCTGTGGCGCATCAAGCCCATGCAGCAGCAGGTTCATCTGGCACAGCAGGTACGGCAGCGGCTTGGGCTCGTAACCGGAGAGCGACCGCTCCTGGAGCACCTTGCGGTCCGCGACAGTCTTAACCTGCCGCGACATGTGATTGTAAGCCTCCACGAGAAAGCCGCCGGTGCCGGCGGCGGGATCCAGCACGGTTTCGCCCAGCCGCGGGTCGGTGACCGCGACCATGAAACGCACGACCGGCCGGGGAGTGTAGAACTCGCCGGAGTCGCCCGCGGCATCGCGCATTTCGCGCAGCATCGATTCGTACAGCGCGCCGAGGGTGTGCAGTTCGTCACTCGCGGTGAAGTGTATGCCTGCGACTTTGCTGATCACGTCCCGCAGGAGGTAACCGCTCTTCATGCGGTTGTCGACGCCCTTAAAGACCGTCGCAATCACGTCGCGCCGATCGTCGCCGTTAGAACTGGTGACCTTGCGCAGGTAAGCGAACAGCCCCGGCCCCTTCTTTCCATCGGGCCGCGTACATTCCTCGTTGTTGATGAAGGCGAGCAACTCGTCGCCCGTGACGCCCTGCGAATTGCCTGCCCAGTCACGCCAACGATATGGCGCCTCGACTGCCGCGCGGAACTTCCTGCCCGCGAGCGCTGCCTCCTGCTCGCGCTGTATTTCGAGGTCGTCGAGAAACTTGACGAACATGATCCACGTCAATAGCGGCAGCCGGTCGAGGTCGCCGTTCAGCCCCTTGTCCTTGCGCATAATGTCGCGCGCGGACTTGAGCAGGCTTCCCAACGATTGGGCAGTGGTGGGCCTCCCGGCTTGACTCTTCGGTGACATGACTCAGTCGTTCATAAACTCTTCGAATGCGCGAGCGTATCTCGGGGTAGTAACCCGAAGTTCTCCATCCTTCTGAAATACTCCATGAAGTTGCAAGTGATATAAGGCGTCCTGTTGTTTCCAATCTGCTGTTGCCGACCGCGCAGCATTTGCCAGGGTCGCCACGCTACCTATAACTAAGCTTCCTACGACTGTCGATGTCCCAATCGTGCCGCCCGCCGTTAGGATTGTCCCCATCGCAGTCAGCGAAGTTGGTAAACCAATCGATAGCAATCCATAACCGATATCGAACCGTAGTCTGTGAAGCACTCTCGACCAATTGTGGGCGCTAGCTCGGAGGCGGTCGTTCATCTCGAGTAGAACTGCGCGTGCATGGTGCTCATCCTTGACTTTCGTTAGCTCCTCTGAGGTTGAAGCAATCATATTGCGATAAGCAGCGCGTCCTTCCGCATTTTGTTGTCGGAACGCAAGTACTCTTGCCATAGGGAACGAACTAAGCCCAGCTGGCAAAAGAGTCTGAAGTGTCAAGGCGACCGTCGCTTCTGACGCTTCGGGGTTATAAGTGAATTCGTCGAACTGTCCGTCGTTGGCGAAATACTGCATTAATGAGAACATGTCCGCATTATCAGTCAGCTTTGGCATTCCACGGTGATGCGACACATAGTGTGCAAGAAAGAGCATGTAAGCATTGGCAATTTGTGGGGACAGGGTTACGAACCCATTTTCCTTCACGATTTGCGCGAGACTGAGAAGTAGCGGAACGATTCGTGCATCCACTTTGTCGCGGTGCAGGTCAACACTTTCGTATCCTTCGAGTCCAGCGGGTGTAACTGGGAGGTTTTCGCAAAATGATTCAAAACCTCGCGCGGTCTCGGCCAAGTCCAGAGAAGAAAGTGTGACGTTCTCCACCAAACCTGCATCTACAGCGCGCTTGACCTCATCCGAATCCTGAGGAATATAAGTACCTGGCACGATTCGGTAAACCTTATCCCAAGTACACAGCGCGGCCTTCAACCAAGGTTCGCTCTGAAACTCGATGCTGGGGTAGTAGAGGATGTGACCAGTCGTTATATCCGAAATATTCATGTCACCTATCTCACGCTGCATAGAGCAAGCGCTGCAGCGTATTCACTGCGTGTCGAAGCTCATCAGGTCCACCGAAAAGGTTGATTATGTCCGCGACGGTACCATGCGCCGAGATTGGCGGCACATGCAGCACGTCGGGCAGCGCAAACTGGGCGTCGCCATGCTCGGCATACTTGTCGAGCAGTTCTTCGAGGATTTGCCGGGCCTCGCCGCTGTAGCGGTCGAAGATATCCTTGCGCGTCTCGCGCAGCTTCTGCGCGCGCTCACGCCGAGTGCGCAGCGGAGCGTTGAAGGCGAGGTAGCACAGCAGGTCGAAAGGATCGGCCTCCGGCTGCTGTGCAGCCTCGGCCAGTTCCACGAAGCTGATGCCGCGCTCTTCGAGCCGCCGGATGATCTCGGCGCGCTTGGCAGGGTCCGCCCATAGCGCACGCAATTCCGGTGCTGTCGGGCATAACGTGCGCACACTTTCGGCGGCGTACTCGGTGTAGCGAACGACGCGAAGCTGCTTGCCATTGGGGTCGAGCTCGAAAACCAGGTGGGACGCGATTTCCACTTGCCCGCCGTCGAAGTAATACTTGCGGCGTTCGTCGGCAGGCGGCTCGATGACATAGGGTTGAGCTTCCTGTTCACTGGGTTCTATGGCGCCCGGCAGCGGGGTGACGCGCGGTACGCCAATTCCGGTCAACTCCTCCTCGGTCAACAGCACCGGGTCACCGTCGAACGCCGGGTCGGCGAACATGCGCGTGGCCGAACCAGTGTAGTCGATGATATTGAACCAGAGTTTGCCGTAGTCATCCCGCACACGCGTGCCACGCCCGATGATCTGCTTGAACTCGGTCATCGAGCCGATAACCCGCGCCAGCACGATGTTCTTGCAGGTCTGCACGTCCACACCGGTCGTGAGGAGCTGCGATGTCGTCAGGATTGTCGGCACGCTGGTGTCGACGTCCTGAAAGCGGCCTAGGTGCCCGCGGCCGATGTCGCCTTCGTCGGAAGTAACGCGGCAGACGTAATCGGGATACTGCGCGACCAGGTCGCTGTTGAGGTTGCCGAGCGCGGCACGCATCTCGCTCGCGTGCTCCTGATCGACGCAAAAGACGATGGTCTTGGCGAAACGATCCGTCTTTTTCAGAAACTCCGTGAGGTGCTTTGCGATGGCCTGAGTGCGGGCACGCAGGGCGACGACGCGTTCGAAGTCCTGGGTCTGGTACTCATCGTCGGGGATCGGCCTGCCGTAGCGGTCCAACTCGTTCTTGCTCGGACGCCAGCCGGCCGCGTCCCACTCCGTGATGATGCGATGCACGCGATACGGCGCGAGGAAACCATCCTCGATACCCTGCCGCAGGCTGTACTCGTAGATCGGGTTGCCGAAGTAGAGATAGGTATCGCGGTTGTCGTCACGCAGCGGCGTGGCGGTCATGCCGAGTTTGAATGCAGGCTCGAAGTAGTCAAGTATGACCCGCCACGAACTGTCGTCGCGTGCGCTCCCACGATGGCATTCGTCCACGATGACGAGGTCGAAGAAGTCCACCGGGAACGCCTTGAACAATCCGGTGCGACGGTCGTCCTCGGCAAGCGCCTGGTAGATCGCGAAATACATCTCGCGGCTCTTGACCACCGCGCCGGATTCGATTTTGAAGCGAGCATCACCGAACGCGGCGAAAATACCGTCCTTCGGATAGTCCACGAGTATGTTGCGATCGGCGAGGTACAGAATTTTCGGGCGGCGATACTCACCGGTGCGATTCCAGCGGGCATTCCAGAGCTTCCAACAGACTTGAAATGCCACCGCCGTCTTCCCGGTTCCGGTCGCCATCGTCAGCAGCAGACGCCGACGCCCTTTCAGTATCTCTTCGACCGTGCGGTTAATCGCTATTTGCTGGTAATAGCGCTCGCCCTTGCCGACCGCGTGATTGAACGGGGTCAGCAACCGGTCGGCGGTTTGCTGGTCGTGAATGCCGGTGGCAGCACAGTAGCGCTGCCACAACTCCGCGGGCGTCGGATAGCCGGCAACGAACAATTCCTTGCCGGTGAAGTAGTCGAACTCGATGATCTCGTGCCCGTTAGTCGCGTAAGCGAACTTTAGCCCGAGCATTTCGGCAGACTCCTTGGCCTGCTGCAGTCCGTCGGCAGCCGATTTATACGCGGCTTTCGCTTCGACCACGCCCAGTGAAAAGTCGCGGGTGTAACGCAGTAGATAGTCCGCTCGCTTCGGCGGCTTGCGCACAAAGCCCTTGCCCACCGGCACAATGCGGCCGTCGGTGATGGTGCGCTGCTCGGCGATGGAGTGCGGTTCGTCGTCCCAGCCTGCAGCCTGGAGCTTGGGAACGACGTACTTGCGACAGGTGTCGGCTTCGCTCAGCGGTGGCATGGGCGGATTCTATGCCGCTGCCACCCCTTTGGGGGAGTACGGCCGGCTACGCCGAGGAGCGGAGCCAGGACAGGACTTCGTCCGCGTTCGCGTCGGGCGGGAACACCGGGTAGAACACCTTCTCGATCGCGCCGTCGCGGAGGGTGAGCGTGAGGCGCTTGATGAGCGTCATGCCGTCCACCGAAAACGTCGGCAGCTTCAGTGCCCGCGCGAATTCGAGTCGTTCATCGGATAGAAGCTCGAACGGCAGGTGCAGCCGCTCGGCCGCTTCGCGCTGATAGGCGCTGTCCTGGGTGCTCAGGCCGAACACCTCGCCTACACCGAGACCGCGCAGTTCCTGGTAGTGATCGCGGAACGCGCACGACTGGGGGGTGCAGCCGCGCGCGCCGGGAATCTGGTTCCAGCCGGCCGGCACCTCGCGGTCCGGGCGGCCGGTGCGTGGATAGCAATAGACGACCGTGCGGCCGGCGAGTTGCGAGAGATCAACGCCCCGCCCGCCGGTCGAAACGAGCGGCACGGACGGCAGCCGCAGGCCCGCAAGATGCGCGCACGCACCGTCGTCGACGGGCCGCGGCAGGTCCTTGGGCAGTTCGTAGAGATTGTCGCTGCGCATGCGCGGGAGACGCGCCGGAAAACGGGGTAGCTAAACCGATCGCGCGCCCTGCGCCGCTTTTCTCAACCCCATCACGCGCTTGAAACAATCCGGACAGGCATAGCGAACGCCGCCCCCGAACCGGGTGCGGGACAGCGGCCGCATCGTCGACGCCTCAACGAGGCGCCGGCATTCCGGGCAGCGTTTGATCTTTGATGGATCCTTGCTCAAATTGAGGCCTTTGGGATCCGGCAATCCTCATTCCCCTGTCGCGTTCATCCGCTACTTTAACAGAAGATTGACCAGGATTTCCCGGTAAATCTTCGGCAGCGGTTCCAGGTCCGCCAGCGGGATGCCCTCGTTGATCTTGTGGATGGTGGCATTGGCCGGGCCGCACTCGACCACCTGCGGGCAGATGTCGGCGATGAAGCGCCCGTCCGAGGTGCCCCCGGTGGTGGAGAGCTCAGTGTCGATGCCGGTAACGGTCTTGATGGCGCGCGCGACCACATCGACCAGGTCGCCCTTCGCCGTGAGATACGGGCGGCCATCGTAGCTCCATTGCAGGTCGTAGGGCACGCCGTGCCGGTCGAGGATGCCGACGACCCGGGTTTGCAGCGATTCGACCGTGCTCGCGGTCGAGAACCGGAAATTGAACCGGATCGTCGCCGTGCCGGGGATGACGTTGCCCGCCCCCGTGCCGGCATTGAAATTGGAGATCTGCCAGGTCGTGGGCGGAAAATACTCGTTGCCGCGATCCCACTCGGTGCCGGCGAGTTCGGCGATGGCCGCCGCGACCTCGTGCACCGGGTTGCGCGCAAGGTGCGGGTAGGCGACGTGGCCCTGCACGCCCTTCACCGTCAGCAATCCCGAGAGCGAGCCGCGGCGCCCGTTCTTGATCATGTCCCCGGTGCGCTTCACCGAGGTCGGCTCGCCGACGATGCAGTAATCGATGCGTTCGCCGCGCTGCGCCAGCGCTTCCACCACGCGCACGGTGCCGTCCACCGCCGGACCTTCCTCATCGGAGGTAAAGAGCAGCGCGATGGAACCGGCGTGGGCCGGGTGCGCGCGGACAAACTCCGCGCTCGCCGCGACGAAGGCCGCAAGCGAAGTTTTCATGTCGGCGGCGCCCCTGCCGTAGAGCACCCCGTCGCGGATGGTCGGCGTGAACGGATCGCTCTGCCACTCGCCGAGCGGCCCGGTCGGCACTACGTCGGTGTGGCCCGCGAAGCACACGAGCGGCGCGGCCGTGCCCCGGCGCGCCCACAGATTGTCCACCCCGTTGACACTCATGCGCTCGCACTTGAACCCGAGCGGCTCGAGCAGCCCGGTGAGAAAGTCCAGGCAACCGGCGTCTTCCGGCGTCACCGAACGGCGCGCGATCAGTTGCTGCGTCAGCTCCAGCGTGTCGATGTCCACGAATTGGGCTTTCTCGAAATGGGCGTGATCGCAAATCCTATCAAATAGCAGGTAGAATCGGTGGGAAAATGGCAGTTCTGCTCGTTTCACACCGGTTCCACGCCGCGTACGGCTCCGAACTCGCGGCAAGCGCGAAAGAAGATGGTATCGCCCTGGAAGTTCTCGCGCTCCCCGCCGGGCGTGAAGCACGCCTCGACGAGGCGGATTGCGCGCGCGTGGACGCGGCGTTTTTCTCGGGCGACGTGTTTCCGGATTACTCGCGCCAGTTTTTCTCCGCGGTGCGCAAGGCCCCGCGGCTCAAGTGGCTGCACGCCTTCAACGTCGGCGTCGACCACCCGATCTATCACGAGATGCTCGCGCGCGGCGTGCGCCTCACGACCTCTTCCGGCTCAACCGCCGAACCGATCGCGCAGACCGCGATTGCCGGCATGCTCATGCTGGCGCGCAATTTTCCGCACTGGCTCGCCGCGCAACGGAAACACCTCTGGGATCCGATGCGGGGGTCCGGTGTCCCGCGCGACCTGCGCGGGCAGACCGCGCTGGTGCTGGGCCTGGGCCAGATCGGCAGGGAATTTGCGCGCCTGGCGCGCGCGCTGGGCCTGAAGGTAATCGGCGTGCGTCGCAACACCACGCAAGGCGGAACTGCGGTGGACGAAATCCACCCGCCGGCACACCTCGCGGAATTGCTTCCCCGGAGTGACTGGCTGATAATCGCCTGCCCCCTCACCGACGAGACGCGCGGCCTGATCAGTGCGGCGACGCTCGCACGGCTGCCAGCCGGCGCGCGCGTGATCAACGTGGCTCGGGGCGAGATCGTCGAACAGAACGCGCTGATCGCGGCGCTCGAGAGCGGCCACCTTGGCGGCGCTTACCTCGACGTGTTCGATCCCGAACCGCTGCCGCCCGATTCGCCGCTGTGGGAGCTGCCCAATGTAATCGTCACGCCGCACAACTCCTCGGTCGCAAGCGGAAACGACCGGCGCGTGTTCGAGATTTTCACCGACAACCTCGGGCGCTGGAGCCGGGGCGAGACGATGGTGAACGAAGTTGCGAAAGGACCAACATGAGAGTTCGTGCCACCTTGCTACCCGTCGCGGCGGCGCTTGCGCTCGTCGCGCTGTCTGCGCCGGCCCAGACCTATCCCCAAAGGTCGGTTCGCGTCATCGTACCGTATGCCGCCGGCGGCAATACCGATATCACGGCGCGGGCGATCGGCGCCAAGCTCACGGAAGTGTTCGGCCAGCAGGTGATCGTCGATAACCGCCCGGGCGGCGCAACCAATATCGGTTCCGAACTCGCCGCCAAGGGGACCGCGGACGGCGGAGCAGGTTCCGCGCGCCTTGGCGCGTGGATGCGACCCGGGAGCGGGCCGTAGCGTGCCGGCGATGAACCGCGGTCCCTATGCGTGCCTGCACGGTCGCATCCCCATGAATGGGGCCCCTGCTCCTCATTCCGGCACGCCGCCCGACGGTTACACGCTGTTCATGGGCGGTGCATCCAATGCGATCAATATGACGCTTTTTGCGAAGCCGCCGTATGAGACGTTGCGTGATTTCGCCCCTGTCGTCCTGTGTGTCAAGGGGGCAAACGTGCTATCGGTGCACCCTTCATTGCCGGCGAAGACCCTGAAGGAGCTGATCGCGCTCGCCAAGGCGCGCCCCGGGCAGCTCAACTTTGCTTCCAGCGGGATCGGCGGCTCCAACCAGATGGCGGGCGAACTGCTGAAAATGATGGCAGGCATCAACATGGTGCACGTGCCGTACAAAGGCAACGCGCCGGCGCTCGTCGACACCATCGCGGGCAATGTCCACATGATCTTCAGCGGCGTGCCCGCGCTGGTGCCGCATATCAATTCCGGACGGTTGCACGCGATCGCGATCGGGAGCCTCAAGCGCTTCCAGGCCATTCCCGCGGTTCCGACGTTCGACGAGGCGGGGCTCAAAGGCTACGAGGCCACCACCTGGTTCGGACTGTTCGCACCGGTCAAGACCTCGAAGGACATCGTCGCGCGTCTCAACACCGAGGTCGGCAAAATCCTGAGTAGTGCCGACATCAAGGGGCGCTTCATCAACGACGGCCTGGAGCCGATCGGCGGCACGCAGGAACAGTTCGCGCGCTTCATCCGCGAGGAAATCGACAAGTACGCCAAGGTCATCAAGACCGCCGGCATCAAACCGCTATGAGCAGTGCCGGTTTTGCCCGCCTGTTCAATCCGCGGGCGATCGCGGTCGTCGGCGCTTCCGGCAATCCCGATCGCATCGGCGGCCAGCCGGTCAAGGTGCTGCAGGGCACTGGCTACCGCGGGGGAATCCATCCGGTCAATCCAAAGTACCCGAAGGTTTTCGGGCTGCCGTGCTTTCCCGATCTGGCGTCCGTGCCCAAGCCGTGCGATCTCGCCATCATCGCGGTGAATGCCGTGCTGGTGCCGCAGATGATCCGCGACTGCGGCGCGGCCGGGATTCCCTACGCCATCATCTTCTCCGCCGGCTTTCGCGAGATCGGGGCGCCGGGCGTCGCACTGGAGAAAGAGATCAAAGTCGCGGCCCACGATGCCGGTGTGCGCTTTATCGGCCCCAACTGCATCGGCACCATGAATCTCATCGATCGCGTCTACTGCGGTTTCGGGCCGGGCTTCGCCGACGCCGGCCTCAAGGCCGGCCCGGTCGCCTTCGTCTCGCAGAGCGGGGGGTTCGCGTTCAGCGTGGTCGCGCTCGCCGAGGCCGAAGGCGTGGGCTTCAATTACATCGTGTCAGCGGGCAACGAAACCAGCATTACTTCGCTCGATCTCATCGCCGATTTCATCGAGCGCGACGACACCGAAATCGTGGTGAGCTACATGGAGGGCATCTCCGACGGCCGGCGGCTGCGCGCAATCGGGCGGCGCGCGCTGGAACTCGGCAAGCCGATCCTGGTGTGGAAGGTCGGCAACACGGAGAGCGGCCGTGCGGCGGCCGAGTCGCACACCGCCAGTATGACCGCGGGCTACGCGCTCTACCGTGCGGCCTTCGCGGAAGGCGGGTTCATCGAGATCGCCGACGTGCACGACCTGGTCGATGGCGTGCGCGCATTCAGCGGCCGCCGCCTGCCGCGCGGGCCCAACCTCGGAGTGCTCACGACCTCGGGCGGTTCGGGTGTGCTCATGGTCGACGCCGCGGACCGGCATGGCCTCAAGTTTCCCCGCCTCGCGCCCGAAACGGTGCGCGCCATGAAGGAGATCGCGCCTCCGAATGCCTCGCTCGCCAATCCCGTGGACCTCACCGCTCAGGTGACCGGCAACGCCGAGTGGGTGAACCGCATCACCCGGCACGTGCTCGCCGATCCCAACATCGATCAGCTCATCGTCCGCTACGGCTCGGTGCAGGGCGCCAAAGGCGAGGAGTGGGCCAGTGGTCTGGCAGCGCTCGTGACGGAGGCTGAAAAACCCGTGCTCGTCGCGTGGAGCCGCGTCCCCGACCGCAGCGAACGCTCGGTCGAAGTCCTCGAACGGCACCGCATTCCATGGCTGATCACACCCACGCGCACTGCGGATGCGGCCGGAATGCTCTACCAGTTCTCGCGCAAGCGGGCGGCGCTTGAACAGCGCTGCAAGCGTTCCGGCGCGCGGGTCGTTGCGTCCCGCAACGTGCCCCTGCCCGCGCGCGCTCGACGGCTGTCGGAACACCAGTCCAAGGCGGTGCTTGCCGCATACGGCATCCCGGTCGCGACTGATGCGCTCATTGCGGTGGCGGGCGTCGCCCGTCTGAAGCGCGCCCCGATGCCTTTCCCGGTCGCGGTGAAAATCGATTCGCCGGACATCCCGCACAAGACCGAAGCCGGGGCGGTGCGGCTCAACGTCCGCAACCTTGCACAGTTGAAGCGCGCAGCACGCGACGTGGTGGCTGCGGCAAAGCAGCACGCGCCCAAGGCTGCGCTGCGCGGCGTACTGTTGAGTCCGATGGCATCGGGCGTCGAGGTCATCGCGGGTGCGACCAACGATCGCTTTTTCGGGCCCGTGGTCATGTTCGGGCTCGGCGGCATTTTCACCGAGTTGCTACGGGACGTGAGCTACCGCTTCGCGCCGTTTGACGTCGAAACCGCGCACGAGATGATCCGCGAGACGCGCGCCTGGCGGCTCCTCGCCGGCTACCGCGGCAAACCGCCCCTTGCGGTCGACGCCCTTGCCGAAGCGCTGGCACGTCTTTCGCTGCTCATCGCCGATCACGCCGGCCGCATCGCCGAGATCGATATCAACCCGCTGTTCGTGAACGAGACGCGCGTGGTAGCGGCGGATGCGCTGGTGGTGTTGCCTCGCTGAGGAAGGGCGTGAGCCGTGATCCGGCCGTCTGCGTTTCCCCGCCCACGCCCAAGAGGGTTCGTTGATTCACGGATCATGATTCACTCTGCGGTCCGCGAGATGCTTAAAATACCCGTCTCGCCACGTCGCATCCGGACCCTTTGACAAGGAACGCGCTTGTTTTTCGAAAACGTCGATTTCTCCGCGCTGGAGCTGCCGCCGCCGGCGCTGAAGCTGCGCGAGGAAGTGCGCGCGTTTCTCAGGGCCGAAGTCGCGGCGGGGTCGTTTGCGCCGCGCCTCGGTCATGCCGAGTTCGACGCCGAATTCACCCGCCGGATAGCAGCGCGCGGCTGGATCGGCATGACCTGGCCCAAGCGCTACGGCGGGCGGGAACGCCCCTACCTCGAGCGCTTTGTCGTCACCGAGGAGATGCTCGCCGCCGCCGCGCCCTGTGCAGCGCACTGGGCTGCCGACCGCCAGACCGGACCGAGCCTGCTGCGGCACGGTTCGGACCATCTCAAGGAGAAGTACCTGCCGGCAATCGCGCGCGGCGAATGCTATTTCGCGCTCGGCATGAGCGAGCCCGGCTCCGGGTCCGATCTCGCCTCCGTCAGAACGCGCGCCGAGCAGGTGGGGGGCGGCTGGCGCGTCACCGGGCAGAAAGTCTGGACCAGCTGGGCGCACAGGGCGCACGCTTTCTTCGTCCTGTGCCGCACCTCGCCCGACAGCGGCGACCGTCACCAGGGACTGTCGCAACTCGTGGTCGAACTCAAGTCTCCCGGCGTCACGGTGCGACCGATCCCCTTCATGGACGGGCGCCACAGTTTCAACGAGGTTTTCCTGGACAACGTCTTCGTGCCGGACGAGATGGTAGTGGGCGAGATCGGACAGGGATGGAAGCAGGTGACCTCGGAACTTGCGCTGGAGCGCAGCGGGCCGGAGCGTTACATGACGACGTTTCCGCTGCTGGTGGAACTTATCCGGCGCCTGGGCGCGGCGCCCGACGCCCGCGCGCAGGAGGTGGTGGGCAAGCTCACCGCCCGCTTGTGGGCACTGCGGCGCATGTCGCTCGGCATCGCGGTCGCACTCGACCCGGGCGCGGACAGCGAGAACGGCGCAACTCGTACGAGCATCGATCTCGGCACCGAGGCTGCGCTGGTGAAGGATATGGGCACGTTCTACGAACGTGAGATCATCGACGCCGCGCGGCTGCTCGTTGAAGTGGAGCCGGCGGCAGCAACTCTCGACCGGCTCGAGCGCTATCTTGCCGAAACCGTCGTATGCGCCCCGATCTCGACCATCCGCGGCGGCACGACGCAGGTGCTGCGCACACTGATTGCGCGCCGCCTGCTGGGACCGGTCAAATGACGACACTCAACGACGTGCGCCTGATGCTGGTCGAATCCGCAACGCGGCTCTTTGCCGATCACGTCGATGACAAGCTGCTCGCCGCGGCAAAGCGCGACGGCTGGTCAGCGAGTCTGTGGCAGGAGTTGGAGCGGGCCGAGTTGCCGCTGGTCTCGATCCCGGAGGATGCCGGCGGCGCCGGCGGCACCTTGTCCGATGCCGCCGCAGTGCTGCGCCTCGCCGGCCGCTACACGGCCCCCGTCCCGCTGGCGGAGACCGGCACGCTCGCGGCGTGGATGCTTGCGGCAAGCGGCATTGCCTTGCCACGCGGCGCACTCACTGCAGGGCCGGTACGCGATGCCGACCGTGTCGCCGCGCGCCACCATAGCGGAAGGTGGGAGCTCTCGGGAACGCTCGCACGCGTGCCTTGGGCGCGCATCGCAAGCCGGCTCGTGCTGCTCGCGGACGCGCCGGACGGAGCGATCGTGGCGTGCGTCGATCCTGTGCGCTGCCGCATCACGCCGGGGGCCAACCTCGCGGGCGAGCCGCGCGACGACGTCATGCTGGAGCGCGTCGCCGCAGAGACAGCGGCGCCGGCCGGCCGCGGCGTGGACCGGGAGACGCTGAAGCTGCGCGGCGCGCTCGCCCGCTCGCTGATGATGGCCGGCGCCCTGGAGCGCGCCCTTGAACTTTCCGTGCAGTACGCACAGCAGCGCGCGCAGTTCGGCCGCAAGATCGGGCAATTCCAGGCGATCCAGCAGGAGCTGGCGCGTTTCGGGGGCGAGACGGCAGTGGCGGTCGCCGCCGCACTGTCCGCCGCGGGCGTGCTGGAGCGCGGCGGCGACGCGCTGCTGGCCGTCGCGTCAGCGAAGATCCGGACCGCTGATGCCGCGCGCGAAGGCGCATTGATCGCGCACCAGGTGCACGGCGCGATCGGCGTGACCAACGAATACGCTTTGCACCACGCGACGCTGAGACTGTGGGCATGGCGCGAGGAATTCGGCAACGAGGCGCAGTGGGCGATGCGGCTCGGCGCCCGGACGCAGCAGCACGGGCCCGACCCGTTCTGGTCCGACCTCACTGCGGCCTGACGGCCCGCGTACCGGATGTCGATCGGGTATCATGGCCGGACATCAACAATCGGATCGATCGAGGAGATAACATGAAATTCATCCATGCATTCACGGGTCTCGCGTTCGCCATGGCCGCGGCAGGCGCCGGCGCGCAGGGCTGGTCACCGCAGAAAAACGTCGAGATCGTGGTGGGCTCGGCGCCCGGCGGCAGCAACGACAAGACTGCGCGGTCGGTGGAGCGCGCACTGCTGAACAACAAGTTGCTGAACGTGTCGATCACCGTCGTCAACAAACCGGGCGGGGGCAGCAGCATCGCGTTCACCTACGTCACGCAGCACGCGGGCGATCCGCACACGCTGCTGGTCGGCACCACGGCGTTGCTCACCAACCACATCACCGGCAGGAGCAAGATCCATCACGGCGACTTCACGCCGATCGCCTCGCTGTTCAACGACTACGTGGTGTTCGCGGTGAACGCCAAGTCGTCGATCAAGGACGGCAAGGATCTCAGCGCGCGGCTCAAGAAGGATCCGCAATCGGTTGCGATCGGATTTGCCACCGCGCTCGGCAGCCACAACCACATCGCAGCCGGGTTGCTGATGAAGGCGATCGGCGGCAGCGCGCGGGACCTCAAGGCCGTGGCCTACAAGGGCTCGTCCGAGGCGATCACCAATCTTCTCGGCGAGCACATCGATCTCGTCACCACCGCGGCGGGCAACGCGGCCGGTCACGTCGCAAACGGCAGGATGCGCGTCGTCGCCGTCGCCGGCCCGCGCCGCTTCGGTGGCGCGCTCGCGGACGTACCCACCTGGAACGAGCTGGGCGTCAAGCTCGTCTACGGCGGTTTTCGCGGCATCGTCGCGCCGAAGGGCCTGACCCCGGAACAGGTCGCGTTCTGGGAAGGCGCGCTGCGCAAGGCGTCGCAGACGCCGGAGTGGCAGGCCAACCTGGAGAAGAACTACTGGTCGAACGATTTTCTCAACGGCAAGGAGTTCCGCAAGGACCTCGATGAGACCTACGATGCCATGAAATCGGTGCTGGTCGATCTCGGCCTGGCGAAGCAGTAGCGTGTCGAGGGGCGGAACAGGGGCCCCAC
>JACQGN010000087.1 GCA_016199545.1 Betaproteobacteria bacterium
GACGAACAACGCACTACGTATTTGCATCACGTCACCGAGAAGGTGGCGCACCGCAGTAGAACATTTATATGATTTTTCCGTGTCTTTCCGTGTGCTTCCGTGGCCAACTGCGGTTTTTCGGGTGACTTGCCTCACGCCCGCCTGGATGCTGGTGGTGCCGCTGGTCCGACTCGAACGGACGACCTGACGCTTACGAAGCGCCTGCTCTACCAGCTGAGCTACAGCGGCGGATCCGGGTTTCAGTGGGGATTGCAGGCGCGTATCTTACCACCGCACGGACACCACCCGCGCTGCGGCAACGTCCGCTTGCCGCGGGTTACCGCAGACGCGAACGCACGCGCACGATCACGTCGACACCCTCGGTCACCACACCGGCCGGCAGTTGCGGCAGGCCTGAAATCGTGACCTCCGAGGCATCGATGTCGGTCAATTCTCCAGTATCGGCGTCGTACAGATGGTAGTGGGGTTCGGTGTTCGGATCGTAGAACACTTTGTTCGGATCGACGATGACCTCGCGGATCAACTGCTTTTCCAGGAACAGGTTGAGCGTGTTGTAGACGGTCGCCTTCGAGGTCTCCGAATGCCGGCCGTTCACCCGCGCCATGATCTGATCGGCCGAGAGATGGGCGCCGTGCCCGAACAGGGCATAGGCGATCTCGATGCGCTGGTGCGTCGGATTGACGTCGTGGCGGCGCAACATCGCAATCAAACTCTCCCGGGTGTGCTGAATGCGGTTCATGGGATGCAAGTGTAATGCAACGGTTGGACTGTGTCTAACTCCTCTTCAGTCAATGGGTTAGCGCGGGCGTGGCACAACACACCACTTGATGTGCGGCACGCGCTGCGTGCAAGCGCTCGGGCTGGTCGCCGGGTGCTAGAATCAAATTGCATTTCAGATGGCGGGAGACGCTTTCCACGGCAAGACTGCCGCTCGTTCCGGTTTTTCGCGCGCTTATCGGCGGGTTTTGCCTGTTGACGCACTCCCCCACTACCATTCCACCGTCAAAAAGGAACCAGGGCATGACCCCGTCAAGCAAAGCGTTGTGGAGTTCACCCGTGCGAGCGGCCGGCTTCACGTTGCTCGAGTTGATGATCGTCGTCGTCATCGTCGCGATATTGGCGGCTGTCGGCATCCCTTCATACCGCGAATACATCATCCGCGGGAACCGTTCGGGCGCCCAGCAGTTCATGCTGTCGATCGCCAGCCGTCAGGAGCAGTTCCGGCTCGATGCAAGGAGCTATGCGGACTCGATCACCGCCAGCACCGGACTCGGTCTGACCGAGCCACCGGAGCTCGGGACGCGATACACCTTTTCCATGGCCAACGACGCGGCCTTCCCCAACGCTACGACCTACGTCATCACCGCCACTGCCATCGGGCCGCAGGCGAGCGACGGCAATCTGACCCTCGACAACCTGGGCACCAAGGCGCCGGCTGACAAGTGGAAGAAGTAGCGGAGGCCGCCCATGACACTTCTCATCTCCATGTATCCGGCCCGGCGCCCGCCAGCGGGGCTGCAGTCATGCCGGGCGCAGGGCTTCACCATCATCGAACTGTTGATCACGGTGGCGATACTCGTAATACTCATCGGTCTGGCTGCGCCTTCATTGGGCAACCTCGTGCGGGACCAGCGCGTCAAGACCGCGGTGGGCGACGTGTACGCGGCGTTGGCCTTCGCGCGCAGCGAAGCGATCAAGCGCAATACCACGGTCAATGTTGTCTCCCCTGCCTCTGACTGGGCCGGCGGCTGGGAGGTCAGAGCGGGTGCCACGGTACTGAATCGTCAGGATGCATTGGGCGGCATCAACATCGACGCCAAGGACCAAATCACCGATGCCGCCATTACTACTGTTTCGTACCTGGGTGATGGGCGCTTGTCGACGGCATCCGGGCGGCCCACCTTCAATCTCAAGTCATCTGAATCGGGCGCCACGACCACAGCGCGCTGCGTGAGGCTGGATCTGAGCGGCCGCCCCAATGTGAAGGTCGATACCAACAATAACCCCGCTGACGGGTGCCAGTAGCCCTTATGCAAATCACTTGCGAATCGAATATGGCCTGCTCAAACATTACACAGTCACGGCACGCGGGCTTCACCATGATCGAAGTGCTGATCTCGCTGCTCATCATCGTGCTCGGCCTGCTCGGCCTCGCGGGCCTGCAGACACGCATGCAGCAGGCCGAGTTCGACTCGTACCAGCGGGTACAGGCCCTGATTCTGCTTTACGACATCGTTGACCAGATCGGCGTCAATCGCGAAACGGCATCGTGTTTTCGGTTTACGACCGACACCGCCATCGGCGCTCCGTTCCTGGGAACGGGATCAGGCGGGGCGCCTGCTTGTGGTGCGAGCGGGGTCGCCGCCGTCAACGCGATGGCCGTCGCGGCGATGACCGAATGGAATAATGCGCTGCAGGGGGCGGCGGAAACCAAGGGTGGCGCGTCGGTGGGCGCGATCGTGGGCGCGCGTGGCTGCGTAAGTTACGACGCGACGACTGAGTTGCTCGATGGCGCCGGCGCAGTCATGAGCGGCACGGGCATCTACACGGTTGCGGTCGCCTGGCAGGGAACCAGCTCCACCATCGCACCGACCGCGAGTTGCGGCAAAGGGCTGTATCCGCCCGCGCCGGCTGCTGCGGACGAAACCATACGGCGCGCGGTATCGACCACCTTTCGCCTGGCCAGACTCGACTGACAGGTCACGTCATCATGAAAAGACAACGCGCGCGCGCGGGCCTGAACCGGGAATCCGGCCTGTCATTGGTGGAACTGCTGATCGCGATGACCATCGGGCTGCTGCTGTTGGCCGGCCTGACGCTGATTTTCGTCAATTCGAGCGAAGCCAACCGCGAACTCCAGAAGACCGCCCAGCAGATTGAGAATGGCCGCTACGCGGCGGATATCATCGCTCAGGACCTGAAGCTCGCCGGCTATTACGGGCACCAGCACGAGAGCCTGCCTGCGCCGGCGGCGTTGCCCGACCCTTGCGACACGAACACGGCCAAGCTCCAGGAGGCGCTCGCGTATCCGGTGCAGGGATACCGCGCGGCAAATCTTACCTCGGCTCCCGACATCTCGACCACAACCTGCGGCGCTGCATTGCTGACAGCGGCGAATCTGAAGGCCGGTTCGGACATCCTGGTGGTGCGGCGCGCGCACACCGTCCCGATCTCGACGGCCGCGGGCTCGGCGGTTGCGAACGAGGTGTATATCCAGTCCACCGGCACGCAGGTGGAGGTTCAGGTGGGAAGCGCTGCGAAGGTCCTCAACGGCAAGGCGAGCGGCGGAGCGTCGAGCTGGTGGGTCAACAGCGGCACGCCCCCGACGATACCCGCGCCGATACGCAAGCTTCACACCCACGTCTATTTTGTGGCGCCATGCAGCGCCGGCGGTGGCGCCGGTGGCGTATGCCAGGCGGGCGACGACACGATACCGACGCTCAAGCGGCTCGAATTGGGCGTGGGCCCAGCGATGACCATCGTACCGCTGGTCGAAGGCATCGAGCATCTCAAGATCGAATACGGGGTCGATAACTCGCCGGCGACCGTGAATCCAGCGACGGGGCTGGCGGGTGACGCCTCGGTCGACAGTTACGCCACGACACCCGCCGATTGGGCGCAGGTGATCGCAGCGAAGGTTTATATCCTGGCGCGCAACACCCTGCCGACGACCGGGTACGTCGATGACAAGACCTACCTCGTCGGGACCGCGCCCGGGGTTGCCGGCACGAACCTCGTGGCCGCCCCCAACGATAACTTCCGCCGCCACGTCTTTTCCGCGGCGGTACGCCTGATCAACGCTGCCGGAAGACGGGAAATTCCATGAGACACCTGAATTCGAGCTTGGGCTTGCAGCGCGGCGCAACGCTGCTGGTGAGCCTCATCATGCTGGTCGTGCTGACGCTGTTCGCGGTCGCCGGCTTCAACCTGTCGAGCGTCAATCTCAAGATCGCCGGCAACTTCCAGCAGCAGCGCCTGCTGGAAGCGGTCGCGCAACAGGAGATCGAGCAGATCATCAGCACATCCACTGCTTTCAGAAACGACGTGCTCCCCGCGAACCAGACCCTCTGCGCGAACGGCTCGCTCGGCTGTGCCAGCGGCTACAACGCCGGTGGCTACAACGTCATCGTCAGCGCTCCCAAGTGCAATTACTGGGGAACGGCAAAAGGCTATACCAAGAAGATCGGCGAGTTGACGCCCGAAGACACGGACTGGGAGTTGCGGGCCGCCTCCACCGATGCGCTGACCGGCGCACAGGCCACGGTCGCCCAGGGCGTGAGAATGCGCCTGCTTGCGGGCAACTGCCCGCCACAGTGAGTTGACCTACCGGAGCTGAATCATGAGGACGATCAAGAAATTCCTGTGTGCCTTGCTGGCGGGGTTGCTGGCGTTCACGCCGCCCGTGGCCTATCCGGCCTTCGACCCGGTGAACGACGACACGGACATCTTTCTCGCCAACCCGAATGTCCCGGCACAGCTGCCGAACATTCTGATCATCCTCGACAATACGGCGAACTGGAATTCGAAGTTTGCGAACGAAAAGACCGCTCTGGTCCAAACCGTCGGCGCGCTCGACAACCGCTTCAACGTCGGCCTGATGATGATGCCGGAAACCGGCGTCGGCCTAGGAAATGACAACACCGACGGCGGCTACGTGCGCTTTGCCATGCGGCAGATGCAGGGCCTGGCGCAGGCCAGGCTCATATCGATCGTGAATGGACTGGACATCCTGGGCGACCGCGGCAACAACGCGACGCACGGGGCGGCGCTGTACGAAGCCTATCTCTACTTCAAGGGCCTGCCGGCGGCAGCCGGGGATGGCAAGGTGAAGTCGGACCACGTCGGCAATGTCCACCCCCCGTACAATATTGTGGGCCTGGGCAACAACGCATTGCCCGGACCGCGCGGGGGAGAATCCGACCCCAGCAAGTTGCAGCCCACGGACAACGGCGCCTATACCTCGCCCATCAGCGACGGCTGCCAGAAGAACGTCATCATCCTCATCAGCAACGGCCCCGCCGACCAGAACCAGACCGAGATTGGCGAGATGGAAACGCGTCTCGCCGGGTTGACCGGCCAGACGCCGCCAGCCGTTCTTGCCCTTAAGTCGGGCGCGCCGACCGGACGCCAGGGCAACTGGTCGGACGAGATGGCGAAGTTCATGTTCCAACACGACTTCGACGGCAATCCCAACAACGGCGTCAATCAAAACGTGATCACCTACGTGGTCGAGGTCGACAAGGGTACGACAGGACTGGGCCCCGACTGGTCCGCACTAATGGAGAGCACTGCCGTCAATGGCGGCGGAAAATACTTCGATGTTCAGAACGATCCGGCCGCGATTGCGAAGACGCTGCTGGATATCTTCAATGAAGTGCAGGCGGTGAACAGCGTGTTTGCCGCGACCACGCTGCCGGTGTCGGTCAACGTGCGCGGCACCAACCTGAACCAGGTGTACGTCGGCGTGTTCCGTCCGGACGCCAAGAAAGCCCCGCGCTGGCTCGGCAATCTCAAGATGTACCAGCTTGGGCTTACCGCCGGCCAGGTAGTGCTCAAGGATGCCGACGACATCGATGCGGAGAACCCCAATACCGGCTTCATCAACAGCACCGCCCGCAGTTTCTGGACTGCCAACTCCAGTTTCTGGAGCTTCGTCGTCACTAAGGAAAATCCCAATGGCGCGGGCGGCGCGAGCGACCGTGCGGACGGCGATCTGGTCGAGAAAGGCGCGGCGGCCCAGCAAGTACGCACTTTCACCTATCCCAACCCCGCGATTTCGCAGACGGGACGGACGTCGCGCAACGTCTATACCTGCACCGACGGCGGAAGCTTTACCGAGCAGTGCACGGCCGGCGTCGCTGGCGCCGCGGGAAGCCAGTTGTCGTTGATGCCTTTTACGGAAAGCAATACGGATATCACCACTGCGCTGCTCGATCTCGGCACGCGGCTCATCTCTTCGCTCACCGGTTTCGTGGGCCAGGATTTGACGACCCTGACTGACCGGCAGTCGGTCACGCTGAACAATTCCGGTGCTTCGGTGCCAGTGGCGTCGCTGTCGAACGGCGGCACGACGCGCACCATCACCAGCCTCACGACGGCGGATACCGTGACGGTCACCAACCTGGATGCGTCCCAGGTGGCGTCCCAGGTGGCGACCATCACCAACATCCAAAAACCCCCCGGCAACCCGTTTATCGTGACCGTCAGCGCGGCCACGCCGCTATCGGGCCTGAGCGCTTATGTCGCCGGCGCGAGCGTGTCGATCTCCGGCAACAGTAATAGCGCTTTCAACACGACCTTCACCATTGGCACGGTCAATACGGGGGCGAATACGTTTACGTTGGCTAATCCACCGAACGGCAACCCCAGCGGAACCGGGGGGTCGGGCGTGGTGATCAGCGGCACGATCCCCGGATCCACGGCGCGCGCGACGGCGCCAGGACACTCCTTTGCGGACAACCAGACGGTCACCATCGCAGGAGCTGCCGAGGCTGTCTTCAACAATACTTTCACCATCGTTACGGCCGATCCGGTCGCCGGCACCTTCACCTTCAACCTGTTGGGATCAGACACGGGATCGGTAGCGACCACCAGCACCACCATCACCGCGTCGGCCAACACCACGACCGCGCGCGCGACCTATTCCGGGGCGAGTCTCGTCCCCGTGCCCCCTGCCGTGACGGCGGATGTATTCATCAGCGGCGCAAACCCGGCCGAATACAACACGCAGAGCGCCGTGGTTCCGACGACCATTTCCAATATCACGTTCGATGGCGTCACCAGCACCGGCACGTTCCGGTATGCCGTCGCCAAGCCGCTCACGGTGAATACCGGGAGTCCCGTCTACGCGGTCTCGGGCGCAAGCACCACGGTCAACGTCGTGACGGCAGCGGCCCATGGACTATCCGATGGCGGCACCGTGAACATCTCGGGCTCGGACGTACCCGGCTACAACGGGACGTTTACGATTTCCTGCGGCAGCTGCGTCGCCGGGGACTTGAGCACGACATTCAGTTATACGACGGCCTCGCCCCAGCCGGCCAACAACAGTCTCACCGTGACGGCCGGGACGAGCTTCTCCCCCGACGTCATCGCCACGGCGCCCAAGCATGGGTTCAGCGCCGGCCAGAGCGTGATCATCGACGGCGAGGTCAATCATCGTGGCACGGTAACCATCAGCACGAGAACTGACGACCAGTTCACGTACCCCAGCCCTTCAAATACTGCGCCGACCGGCGCCTACACGGTGCGGCCCGTCACACCCCGGGCGATCGCCACGATCAGCACGGGACATGGATATACCAACGGGCAAACGGTTTACGTTTCGGGGGCGACACCGGCCGCGTACAACCACGACCCGGCGGGGGTTGGGGTCGCGATCACGGTACCGGTGTTTGGCGGCGTGCCCGATCCGAACCTGTTCTTCTATACGCTCGCATCGGATCCGGCGAGCCCGAATACCGCGACCCCGGTCAAGGTCAAGATCAAGACCAAAACCGCGTTCGTGAGCGCCGCCAACCATGGATTCAACACCAACGACTCGGTCACCATCGCCAACGCATCGCCAAATGGTTTCAACGGCGTGTACACGGTCACGAAGACGGGTCAGAACACCTTTACCTACAGCCTCACGCAAAACAATGCCGCGGCGCCGGCGCAGGGCGACGCGACGGGTTCGATGACCGCCGCCGGCGTGGCGAGCGGCATTCGCACCAACCTCATCAACTGGGTGCGCGGCGAGGACAACAACAGCGACGAGAACTCGAACGGCAGCACCACCGACGTCCGGGCTTCGGTGCACGGCGACGTGCTGCACTCGCGCCCGGCCGTGATCAACTACAACCGCACGGCGAACTCCGAGAACGATGTCTACGTCTTCTACGGCGCCAACGACGGGTTGTTCCATGCGATCAGGGGCGGGCAAGCGATCGACGCGGCAAGCGCGAACAATCTGAAGCCGGGGGAAGAGGCGTGGGCATTCGTTCCCCAGGAATTCTTCGGCAAGTTCCAGCGCATGCGCAACAATGATCCGCTCATCAGCAGCTCGTTCAAGAAGCCGTACTTCATGGATGGTCCGATCGGCGTCTTCGCCAACGACGCCAACGACGACGGCAAGCTCGACCCGAGCGGCGGCTCCGGCGACCGCGTCATCCTCTACATCACCAACCGGCGCGGCGTGGACCAGAACGGAAGGGGCTTCATCTACGCGCTCGACGTGACGCTTCCCGAGGATCCGAAGTTCATGTGGAAGATCACGTCCGCCACCACGGGCTTCGGCGAAATCGGGCAGACCTGGTCGCAGCCGGTGGTGGTGACCGAGGGGCTGAACGGCTACGCGAATCCGGTGGTGGTATTCGCGGCGGGTTACGATCCGGCGGTCGAAGACCTCGATCCGGCGGCAATTACGGGGGTCACCGCGACGACCGTGACGACGGCCGCGGGGACGGTCACCCGCAGCATGGGACGTGCCATCTACGTGCTGGATGCCTTGACCGGTACTCTGGTGTGGAGCGCGGGCGGCACGAACAGCGCCGGCACCTATACGGTTGAGGCCCAAGGCATGGACTACGCCATTCCGGCCGGCATCACCGTGATCAAGAACGAGTCCGGCGGCGCCATCAACCGCGCCTACGTCGGGGACACCGGCGGCCAGATGTGGCGCATCGATTTCAAGGGCACGAATCTCGCGGATTCCACGGTCACCCTGCTTGCAACGATCGCCGATTCCGGCAACCCGCCCGCCGGGCTGCGCAAGTTCCTGCACGGCCCGGACGTGGTGGGAGAGATTGGCTTCGACGCGATTTTGGTGGGCTCGGGCGACCGCGAGCATCCCTTCGATACGAGCGTCGTCAACCGTTTCTACATGTTCAAGGACAAGGGTAACGATGCCGGGCCGGTGACCGGCACGACCTACAAACCGGACGGGACGACCACGACCACCGAGCCGCCCATCACGGAAGCCGAAATCGTCGGGCCGCCGGCTTTTGCCGGCCTGTCCGACCTCACTTCGAATTGTATCCAGGATGCGTTGGGTTGCCTGCCCGGAGAAACGCAGACGGGCGTCACGACCAAGCTCGGCACGGACCGCGGCTGGTTCATCACGCTGGGCACCGGCGAGAAAGCGGTCGGCAGCGCGATCTCGCTGGGCGGCACCACGTTCTTCAATACCAACCAGCCGGATGCGGGCGCCGGCGGCGGCCTGTGCATCCCCAATCTGGGCGTCGCCCGGCAGTATGCAGTATCGACCGTCGATGCGACGATCATTGAGCCGGCCACGAGCCGATCCACGATCCACATTGGCGGGGGTTTTCTCCCCGACCCGGTACACGTGGTGGTCGTGCTGGGCCCGCCGGGGGCGGAAAAACCCTACGAGGCGGTGATCTCCGGTATCAAGGTGTCGGAACCGCCAGGGACGACCCTCCAGTCGCGGTTGCGCAAATATTGGTACAAGGTGATCGACCAGTAGCACGGCCTGGCGCCCGTCCGGAAACGGGGCGGTCCAACCGCCCTGCTCCTTGTCTTCGCGTCGCGGACAGGCGACTTCCCTGCCGGTTCGGTCGCCACATCACATGACGGCATCAAGGACTGCGGCCGTATTTCGATTCGCCCCGCGCGACACGCGGCGGCTGCTCGTTGGCCTGGCGCTGTCGATGGCGGTGCACGTCATGCTGGTTGCGGGTCTTGGACCTGCACGCAGGCCTTATATCCCCGCGACGCCTTTGCAAGTCGAAATCCGGATTGACACTGCGCCCCGACCCGCCGCTGAAATGCCGATTGAGCAGGCGCCCTCGGATACAGTCGCGCCGGCGCCGGCTGTCACGCCGCCAGAGACCGTTGCGCGCGAGACAGGCCCTCCCGCACCCGCGCGCCCCAGCGCGCCGGTCGAGCTCGAGACATTGCCGGACAAGTACTTCACTGCGAAGGAACTCGATATGCGTGCGGAACCGGTCAACGAGGTCGACCTGGTCTATCCGCAACGGGCCTTCGAAATGCGCCTGAGGGGATCGGTCATACTGCGCATATTCATCGACCAGCGCGGCGCCATCGATTCCATCTCGGTGCTTGAGGCGACTCCGCCCGGATTCTTCGAAGAAGCGGCGCTGACGGCGACCCAGGCCCTCCAGTTCAGGCCCGCTCAAAGATTCGGCCGCGACGTCAAGAGTCAGCAAACGATCGAGGTGGTATTCGACCCGTACGAGCACTTCAGGCGTCCGAAGACTCCGTGACGACGCCGTCGCCGATCATGCCCTGGCATTTGGCCGGCGGCGTGCGCGCTCCAACATGCGAAGCGACCGGCTCGCGCCGTGGCCCCGCGCCTATGCGGAAGGCGACAGCGCTTTCGGCAGCGGAAACTCGACGCCCTCCTCGATGCCCGCAAGCGCGGTGACGCGCTGCGCGCCGAGCGTCCTGAGCTTCGCGACGACCTGTTGCACCAGCACTTCGGGAGCGGACGCGCCGGCGGTGACGCCGACGCAGCTGCGGCCAGCCAACCATTCGGCCTGGAGTTCACCGGCGTTGTCCACCATGTAAGCGGCAGTGCCCTGGTGCTGCGCCACCTCGCGCAGGCGGTTCGAGTTGGAACTGTTGGGGGAACCCACCACGATCACGACGTCGCACTGCTGCGCCAGCGCCTTGACCGCGTCCTGGCGGTTCTGCGTGGCGTAGCAGATGTCGTGCTTCTTCGGCCCCACGATGCCGGGAAACCGCCGCCGCAGCGCTTCGATCGTGAGCTTCGCATCATCCACCGAGAGCGTGGTCTGGGTGACGAACGCGAGGTTACCCGGGTCGCGCACCTCGAGCCGCGCCACGTCGTCCGGATTTTCGACCAGATACATGCCGACGGCGCTCTGGCCCATCGTGCCCTCGACCTCGGGGTGGCCGTGATGACCGATCATGACGATCTCACGGCCATGGGCGCGCATCTTCGCGACCTCGACGTGAACCTTGGTGACGAGCGGGCAGGTCGCGTCGAACACTCTCAGGTTTCGCGCCTGCGCCTCGCGCCGCACCGTCTGCGAGACACCGTGCGCGCTGAAGATCACCGTGCTGCCTTCGGGCACCTCGTCGAGCGCCTCGACGAACACCGCGCCTTTCGCCTTCAGATCGGCGACGACGAACTTGTTGTGCACCACTTCGTGGCGCACGTAGATCGGTTTGCCGTGGATGGCGAGCGCGCGTTCCACGATCTCGATCGCGCGGTCGACGCCGGCGCAGAATCCGCGCGGATTGGCGAGGAGAACTTGCATGCGGGGATTATACAGCCGCGGGTACAAGCGGATCTCAGCCTGTCACGCCCCGCGGCGTCACGCGCCATTGCACGCGCATGACTGTCGCCGATTGGCAATTCGAAATCTTCCATTGATTCAGCCGATTGGCAAATTCGCGTCGCCAGGTGTTGCATGGTGGCGACATTTTGTGCGTGACGGGCGCAGGTGTAACGGAGCTAAGGAACTGATTTCCTGCGATTCGTTGGCGCTGGCACGGATGTCGCTGGGCGGGCCGCGTGAGTCCATTCGGGCTCTCAAACGGTGATAAAGGAGTCTATCGATGAAAGCAACACGCTACGGGTCATACCTTGCTTCGATCCTGATGTCCACCCTCATCGGCGCATTTTCCGGCACGGCACTGGCCGGACAAGTGGGTCCGCTGTCGACGAGTCCACACAACGTGATCGCCTTCGGCCAGGAAATCATGCAAACCGGCGATCAGGACCCGAACTCGCCGCCCGATTGCAAGAAGTATCCGCGCGATACACGGTGCCAAGGTAAGAAATAAGGGCGAGTCACGCCTGGCACAGCCAGTCGGAAGAGGGGCCGGTCGACCTTGTGGTCCCGCAGGCTGGTCCTCGCCCGACCCAGTCGGCGCGCCTCGCGTGCGGGGCGCGCTTTATCGCTTGCCGGTAGCAGGATGATCCGGCGCGCGCACCAACTTGGCGTTAAGCGCCGTTCACACATGGAGGACGAGATGAAAGCTCACCTCGAGATACTCAACCGCAAGACCATCCCCGCCGCGCTGGCCGCAATCCTCGCGCTTGGCCTCACGGCATGCGAGCGCCAGCAGGAAGCGCCTCCGAAGTCAGGGCAGAGCTTCGACAGCGCTCCCGACAAGGCCGCGCGCGGTAATCGCGCGCCGGGCGCGCTGGACGGAACATCCGAGCAGACCGCAAGCGCCGCGCATGCGAGCGACGCGGAGCTCGCAGCCAAGGTGAAGGCCGTCATCGCGGCCGAGCCGGCCCTGCAATCGCTCAAGTTTGATGTCAACGCGATCGATGGTGTCGTCACGCTCAACGGCACGGCGGGCACGCGCGCCGACCGCGACCGGGCCGCCAGGCTTGCCCTGAATGTCGAGGGCGTCCAGGCGGTAAGGAACGAACTGTTGGTCATCAAGGAATCGTAAGCGCCGGCAACTTGCTCGCGGGAATGCCTCAGCAGGAAAAATGCGAACCGACGTATACGTGCGCGTGAAATCCCGGGGCGAAGCCTGCAAGGCGAAAAAATGATGACGGTGCATGCGCGCGCGAAAACTTGTGCTGTCGCCATCGCACGACAACGGAAATCGTTGCCCGCCAGCAGGATAGCAGCCGCACGGCGCGCGCCGTCGGCGATAAACGACAGTCACCGACTCAAAGGTACTCCTGTCGGGCGCATGTCATCGCGCTAACGTCCGGCGGTGAAACGATATTTCCGTCGTGTTCGATGACCGGCACGGCGATTGCTGAAGCAGCGAAGATGTTTGCACAGACTGATGCCATACCTCTTTCCGTCGTTGGGGAGCCGCGCGATCCTGCGGTGGCACACTACTGGATGGCAGTGGCGTGCTGCCCATCCTGCGGTTCGACCACACGCATAACCGAGGCCAGTCTCCCCGACACGCTCTACGCCTTCGGGACCGAGCGCGTCGCCGTCCCCGAACAAGGTGTCAACGTCATTGAGTGCGGAGACTGTGGCTTGTTCTACAAATCCATGGTTCCCACCCCGGCTTACCTCGCTGACATGATCAGGCGCCAAGGTGAAACGAAGTGGACCGCGCCGCATTATTTCAGGCTCGAGGCGATGATCCTGAAGCGCTTGAACCGGGGGAAAGCATTCGATCTGCTGGACGTGGGCGCGGCGGGCGGCGCATTGCTCGAAGCGTGCGCCGCCTCCGGCGTGACCGAACGGCGCGCCGCGCTCGACGTGATGCGCTACGCGGGTGATCTTTTCAAGACAGCCCTGTACTTTGTGACCGGCGCTCAGTACGCGGGAATTGCGCACGTGTTCGGCAAGCAGGGCAATCAGCCCTGGTACCCGTTCGCGCGCGATCATTTCCAGGCGTGTCTGGTGCGGGAATAAGGGGCCGGGGGCGACGTGGAAACGATCGCAGTGCCTCGGGCGCGTCGCGGGCGGGTAACAGGCCCGCGATGGCCACTGATCTCGGTGGTGACCTGCTCATTCCAGCAGGGGCGCTATCTCGAGCACGCGATGCGCTCCGTTCTCGAGCAGGACTATCTGCATCTGGAGTACATCGTCGTCGATGGCGGCTCCACTGACGGCAGCGCCGACATCATCAAGCGCTACCAGCACGCGCTGGCCTACTGGGTGTCCGAGCCGGACCGCGGGCAGACCGAAGCGCTGGTCAAGGGATTCGCCCGGGCGACGGGCGAGATTCACGGCTGGCTCTGCTCCGACGATCTGCTGCTGCCGGGTGCGCTGGACGCAGTGGCGGGATTCTTTCGCGAGCATCCCGACGTGATGGCGGTCTACGGCGATGCGGTATGGATCGATGCGGAAGGCAGGCTTCTGCGGCCGAAGAAGGAAATGGGATTCAGCCGGTTCGTATTCCTGCACGACCACAACTACGTCCCGCAGCCTTCGATGTTCTGGCGGCGCGCCCTCTACGAAGCGGCCGGGGGGCTTGATCCGTCGTTCGAACTGGCGATGGACGCCGACCTGTGGGAGCGCTTTTCCGAGCACACCCGCATCGCGCACATTCCACGCTACCTCTCCTGCATGCGGTCCTATCCCCAGCAGAAGACGCGCAGCCGCAAGCTTGAGGGCAGACTCGAGGACCGGACAATTCGCGCGCGGCGCATCCACTCGCTCGCGACCTGCCACGCCGCCAGCGCCTTGCTGCGATTGGCCGCCCGCTGCGCGCGCGTTTTGGCAAAGGCATGCGCGGGCGGCTACACGGCACAGGTGCCCGTGGAGCACCGAATCTGGCTCGCACAGCGCGCGTCTGAAGAGGCCGGAACATGAATCTCGGCGAACCGATGCGCATCATATCGAGCGTTCCGGTCGACGGCTGGCGCTGCGTGCCCATTGGAGCGGGACGCTGGCACGTCCTTTTCGGCGGCCGTCAGCGGCCGCTGTTGATGCCGGCCGAAAGCTATCACTTGCAGAAGAGGTGGCTTTCCTTTTTCGTCGGGAGCCGGCTGAAGGCGCTATACGCGCGCGCCCTGCTCGGACTCAACGCCCTCGCCCCTGCGATCGGACTGCTGCCGGTACTGCGGGTGTGGTGCGCCCGCGATCGCGGAGTTCCCGGGCAGCCTGACGATGCCTCGATGACGTCCATGGCAGCGATCCAGATCGGCACCACTGGCCCATACCAGAAGGCAGCCGCCCTGCTCATCTCGGAAAGCGGCCAGGGTCTGGCGCTCGCAAAGATCGCGCTTGTTCCCAGCGCCGATTGCATGGTCGCAGCCGAGGCTGCCTGGCTCAAACAACTTGCGGGGATCTCGGAGCTCGCCGACCAGGTTCCACGGCTGCTCGCCGAGGGCAAGGCAGCCCATGGCCGGCACTACATCGTCATCAGTCTTGCGCCGACCAACGAGGTGACCACGGAATTCACGGATGGCCACGAAAAATTTCTTGGCCGGCTCGGCCGCGCGAGATTGGAAACCGGTGATTTTGCCGCGTCGGCTTGCTGCCAGTCGATCGAGCATGCGCTGGCAGAGGTCTCCCTCTACGCGAGGCGCGAAGAGGTGGCACAGCTGCATTGCGCTTGGGGTGAATGCCGCAAACTCCTGTCACGCTTTTCCGGCCCCTTCGTATTCTCGCAGGGAGATTTCGTCTGGTGGAACATTCGCGTGCAACCCTCGCGGATTTTCGTGTTTGACTGGGAATACGCCAGGCTTGCCGCAAATCCGCTGGCCGACATCCTGAATTATCAGCTGCTCAAGCGCGCGGCCTCGGGACGCAACGTCAGCCGGCGCTACCTGATCGCCGCCATGACCCGCGCCCGGGCATTTGCCCGCAAGATCCACTCCGAGTGGAAATGGACTGCACAGGAGATCTCCGGACTGGTGCTCGCGTACGTGCTTCAAGTCCTGCTCGACTACAGCCGTGCAAGCAAGAGCATCGTACGGACTGAACCGGTGGTGCGGTGTTACTGGCGGCTGATGGAAAGCCGTTCAGCATGGCTGGCGGCATGATCCTGAACACGACGCCGGGCACGGCGCACCGCGCCCGCGGGCTCAGCATCCTGCTATCGGCGTACGCGTGCGAGCCGGGGCGCGGTTCGGAACCCGGCATCGGCTGGCATTGGGCCACCAAGCTCGCTCGCGCCGGACACGAGGTGCGGGTGCTGACGCGCGCCAATAACCGGCAGGCGATCGAAAGCGCAGTGGCTGACGACCCTATCGCCAAGCTACGGTTTGCGTATTGCGACCTGCCACCCTGGATGTGCAGGTGGAAGCATTACTCGAGCCTGCTGGCGACGCTCTACTATGTGCTGTGGCAGTGGCGGGCCTACAAGGTTGCGCGGCGCCTGTGCCAGGAATCGCACTTCGACATCGTCCATCACATCACGTTCGGGGTATTCCGGCATCCCTCCTTCATGGCATTTCTCGGCCTGCCTTTTGTCTTCGGCCCCGTCGGGGGCGGTGAAGCGGCTCCGTGGCGACTGAGAAAGACGTTCCCCCTGCGCGGCCGCGTCCTTGACCTCGCGCGCGACCTGGCGAACTGGATCGTACGGGTCGATCCTCTGATGGCCGCGGTTTTCAGGCGATCGGCGGCCACGCTGTGCAAGACAGGTGAAACGTTGCGCAGCATCCCCTCCCGATTCCACGACAGGTGCATGCTGCAGGTCGAACTCGGGACCGACGAGCGCCCCGCCCCACCGCCCGTCAGACCACGCAGCAATGATTGCTTCCGGGTGCTGTATGTGGGGCGACTCGTGTACTGGAAAGGGCTACAGCTCGGATTGACCGCATTCGAGCGCTTCCGCAAAGTGTGCCCGGCAGCGACCCTGACGGTGATCGGGAGCGGTCCGGATGAAGCATGGATGCACGACCTCGCACGCAGCCTTGATATCGGCGAAGCCGTGCACTGGATTCCGCATGTGCCGCACGAGGCGGTATTGCGCGCTTATGCGGACCATGATGCTTTGTTGTTTCCCAGCCTGCATGACTCCAGCGGCAACGTGGTGCTGGAAGCTCTGTCGGCGGGACTGCCCGTAGTATGTGTCGATGCCGGGGGCCCGGCGGTCCTGGTGGACGCGTCATGCGGCTTCAAGGTGCGTCCGAACGAGCCACGGCAGGTGGTCCACGACCTCGCAAGCGCCCTTGGCACGCTCGCGGGAAACCCAACCATTGCACAGGTACTTGGCGAAGGCGCCTGGCGTCGTGCGCGCGGGCATTTCTCCTGGTCCAGCCAGGTTTCGCGGATGGAACAGATGTACCTGGCGGTGTGCGCCGAACCGCGCGCCGTCGCCGACCGCGCGCATACACGAATGATGCGTCCGGTGAAATGCCTTCTGTTCCTTCTGGTCCTTGCAGCGGCGCTCGCAGCCGGCAGGGGCCTGGCTGCCGAGCGCTACGTCGATCCGGCGCACCCCGCGGCGCGCGACGCGGGTGAAGGCGACGCGAAAAGTCCATACCGCACGCTCGCTCATGCGATGCGGCGAATTCAGCCAGGAGACACGCTGAAGCTCGCGCCGGGAACCTACCGCGAGTCGCTGATCTTTCCGGACATCAAGTGGTCCGGCGCACCCACCACCGTGCAGCCGGCGACAAAAGGCGCCGAGGTCGTGATCAATGGGTCGGACCTGGTCACCGGCTGGCAGCAGGTAGAACGGGGGCTGTATGTGAAGCGGCCATGGACATCCAACAGCCAGCAGGTCTTCGTGGACGGTGCACCGCTTCAGCAGGTCGGGGGCACGGTGATGAACGGCTTTCCCGAAAAAGCCGGCCACCCGCTGAAAAAACTTCACCAGGGACAAGGCGGCATCTGGCCGGGTCGGGTGCCGGGCGGGGTGCGGCAGATGACGGAAAACAGTTTTCACTATGACGCAAACGCGCAAAGTCTTTACCTGAAGATCGCGCCCGCCGGGTCGCTCGATAACCGCACGGTCGAAGTCAGCGTGCGGCCATACCTCGTGCTGGGCAGAGGACTGAAGGGCATCAACCTGATCGATCTCCGCTTCCAGCACGCCAACACCACCGCCGTGAGCCAGTCGGGCGCGATCTCGCTCGCTGGCGACCGCATGGTGATCGAAAACGTCGACGTGAGCCACACCGATGGCACCGGCCTTGACATTACGGGCGATGACAACGTCGTCCGGAACAGCCGAGCGAACCACTGCGGGCAGGTGGGAATGAAAGTACGCGGCCGGGGCGTCAAGCTGATCGACAACGAGACCAGCTTCAACAACACGCGCGGCTTCAACAAGTGGTGGGAGGCAGGCGGCGCCAAGTTCGTCGGCAACGGCGGGCTGCGGGACTCGGAGGTGCGCGGCCACCGCGCGATCGGGAACAACGGCGACGGCATCTGGTTCGACTGGATGAACTCCAATAACAAGATCCACAACAACGTGTCGGCATTCAACGCCGGATTCGGCATTCATTACGAGGCGAGCCAGAAAGGCTACATCTACAACAACTACGTCTTCGGCAACCGGCAGCGCGGCATCTATCTGCCGCACAGTGCCGAGTCCATCGTCGCGCACAATCTCGTTGCCAGGAACGGCATGGAAGGCATCGCCATCGTGGACGAGGGCCGCAGCCGCACCAAACCGGAACTGCGGCCGCGAGCCAACCGCGTGATCGGAAACATCGTGGCCTGGAACGGCAAGGCCGCCGTCGTGCTCCCCGCAGAACTCGTCGACAACGCCTCGAACTACAACCTCTACCTCAGTTCCCGCGAACCGCCCGCGTTCTCGCTCGGCTGGGGCTCGCGGGAGAGCCCCGTACGGAAGGGCCTGGAGGCGTGGCGCGCGGCCTCTGGCCAGGATGCCAACTCGTGGACCCGGGCGTTCGAGATTTCCCGGGAGCTGCTTTCGTCGCTGGAGAAAAGACAGTCGGACACCGACTGGTCCGAGGTGATCAAGCTCGCGTCAAGATTCAGCGTGCTTCCGGCGGAGCCTGCAGGCGGGAATCCAGGCGCATCCATCATCCAGCAATTGACACCCGGGCCCAAACCATGAGCCACCCGAGGATACTCGTCGTGCACAACCGCTACCAACTTCCTGGCGGCGAGGACGCGGTGGTCGAGGCCGAAATCGAACTGCTGCGCCGTAACGGCCACGCGGTCGAGACCTACTTGCGCGACAATCGCGACCTGACCGCCATGAAGGCGGTGGAGGCATTCGCGCATACCCTCTGGTCGCGCCGCACCTGGAATGATATCGCGCGACTCACTGCGAGGTTCCGTCCCGACGTCATCCACGCCCACAACACCTTCGCACTGGTCTCATCTTCGCTCTATTGGGCCGCCGACCGGCTCGGCATCCCGGTGGTGCAGACGCTGCACAATTTTCGCCTCCTGTGTGTGCAGGCGATGTTCCTCCACGACGGACGGGTGTGCGAAGACTGTCTCGGGCACCTGCCATGGCGCGGGGTGACGCGCAGGTGCTACCGGGAGTCGGGATTACAGTCGGCAGCGCTCGCTGCCACGCTCAGCGTCCATCGGTCGCTTGGCACGTATCGCGACAAGGTGGCGCGCTACATCGCTCTCACGGAGTTCTGCCGCGAAAAATTTATCGCGGGAGGTCTGCCTGCATCGCGCGTCGCCGTAAAACCCAATTTCGCGGACATCGGGCGCCCGGATCACAGTCCACGGCACGGCGGGCTGTACGTCGGCCGGCTTGCCGCGGAAAAAGGGATCGACATCCTCATGCACGCTCTCAGGGAGCTGCCTAGCGTCAGCATGGACGTAATCGGCGATGGTCCGGAACGGGACAAGGTCGCCGCCCATCCGCAGTTGCGGCTCTTGGGCTGGCTGGGATCCGCGGAAGTCTACGAGCGCATGCGCGCCGCGGCGTACCTGGTCATGCCCAGCCGCTGGTACGAGAATTTTCCGCGCACGCTGATCGAAGCGTATGCCAACGGCCTGCCACTTGTGGCGAGCGATCTGGGTGCGCTCGCGGAACTGGTCGATCATGGCCGCACCGGTCTGTTGTTCAAGCCCGGGGCAGCGCACGACCTCGCGCGCCACATTGCCTGGGCAGAGGCTTTCCCCGCGAAGATGCGCCTCATGGGGGAAAACGCCCGGGCAACGTACGAGGCCAGGTTCACAGCCGACCGCAACTACGCGCAGCTCATGGCAATCTACGAGGACGCCATGGCTGCCGCACGACTCAAGGTTGCCGTATAGGGTTGCCGCGGACAATGGCGCGTAATCGGGACAGGATCGGGGCTGACATCGTCGGATCGCGTATCGACGCGCTCGACTGGAGCGAGTGTGTCGACCGGATCATCGGCTGGGCCGCGCGGCGCGAGTCGCGATATGTCTGCATGTGCAACGTGCACTCGGTCGTCACGGCACGTCGCAATCCGGGGTTTGGCCAGGTTCTCAACGAGGCGGACCTCGCTGCTCCCGATGGGGCTCCGCTCGCCTGGCGCCTTCGCATGCTCGGATTCCGCGGTCAACCGCGCATCAGCGGTTCCGAGCTCATGTCGAAATGCTGCGCAAGGGCGGCTCAGCAGGGTCTCGCGGTATTCCTGTACGGCGGCAGCGCCGAGACGCTGCAGCGGCTCGCCGCGCGCCTTGTCCGCCGGTTCCCCGGAATCCAAATTGCGGGATGTATCGCGCCCCCCTTCCGGAAGCTCGCGGCGGATGAGGACGCGCAGGTCACGCGCGCGATCGAAGGTTCGGGCGCGCGGATCGTTTTCGTCGGTCTGGGGTGCCCGAAGCAGGAGGAATGGATGGCTGGGCATCGCGGTCGCATCCGTGCGGTGATGATCGGTGTCGGCGCTGCGTTTGATTTCCATGCAGGGGTGGTTCGCCGCGCGCCGCGCTGGATGCAGCAGGCCGGCCTCGAATGGTTGCACCGCCTCCTGTCAGAGCCGCGCCGCCTGTGGCGGCGCTATTTCGTGACGAACACGCTGTTCCTCGCCTACCTGTTCGGCGATCTGGTAGGTGGCAGGCGCCAAGGCAACCGGTGACCAATAAGCGATCTGCGGCCTGCGGGAACGCGGTCGCAGATCATTCGAGGCGTGGTGATCAAGAAGAATGGAGGCAAACATGACGATTCAGCCGGTGGTGTTGTGCGGGGGCTCGGGCACGCGACTCTGGCCGCTGTCGCGCGAGCAGTATCCCAAGCAACTGCTCTGTCTGGCCGGCGGTCGATGGAGCCTGCTCCAGGAGACAGTCCGCCGCCTTGACGGCCTGGCGCACGGACACGAACCGCTGGCCCCGCCTGTCGTGCTCTGCAACGAACAGCACCGCTTCATCGTGGCCGAGCAACTGCGCGCGGCCGGCGCGCATTCGCGCTCGATCATCCTCGAGCCTGCGGTCCGGGGAACCGCACCAGCGTTGACGCTTGCGGCGCTGCACGTGCTGGCCGACGACGACCCGGTGCTCGTTGCCATGCCTTCTGACCACGCCATATCCCGCAGTGAGGCATTTCACGCGGCACTCCGGCGCGGCGCCGCCCTCGCTGCGGACGGATGCATCGTCACGTTCGGAATCCCGCCGACCTCGCCTGCGACCGGCTATGGCTACATACGGGCGGGCAACGAGCTCCAACCGGGACGCACCCCGCCCGCGTACGGTGTCAGCTCGTTCATCGAAAAACCGGATCGAGAAGCGGCCGTGCGTTACGCCGCGGGCCCGTACCTGTGGAACAGCGGCATTTTCATGGTGCGCAGCTCGGTCTGGATCGAAGCCGTCGAGCGCTTCCGTCCGGAGATACTGGCCGCCTGCGAGATTGCCCACGTGCAGGGCGCGCGCGACGGGGACTTCTATCGCGTGGATTCCCGGGCGTTCGAGGATTGCCCGCAGGATTCTGTCGACTACGCGGTGATGGAGCGGATCGGCTCGCAGCGGGAGACGATCGAAAAACCCTACGCGGCCGTGGTCCGACTCGAGGCGGATTGGTCGGACGTCGGCGCATGGGACGCCCTATGGCAGCTGGGCGCGAAGGACGGCAGCGGCAACGTCGCACAGGGCGACGTTTGCGCGGTGGATACTCACGGTGCGCTCCTGATCGCCCAGCACCGGCTGCTTGCATGCATCGGCCTTGAGGACGTGGTCGTGATTGAAACGCCCGACGCTGTCATGGTTACGCGGCGCGACCGGGCGCAGGACGTGAAGAAAGTTGTCTCTCTCCTGAAAAGCGAGAACCGACCGGAGTGCCTGACCCATCGCAAGGTGCATCGGCCATGGGGCAGCTACGACGGGATCGACGGCGGCGAGCGTTTTCAGGTCAAGCGCATCATCGTGAACCCCGGCGCCGCGCTGTCACTGCAGATGCATTTCCACCGCGCCGAACACTGGGTCGTGGTACGCGGAACCGCACGCGTGACGCGCGGCGAGGAGACCTGCCTGCTCACCGAAAACCAGTCTACATACATACCGCTCGGCGTCACGCACCGGCTGGAGAATCCGGGCCGCGTGCCACTCGAGATCATCGAAGTGCAGTCGGGCGCGTACCTGGGCGAGGACGATATCGTGCGCTTCGAGGATTCCTACGGACGTACGGGGAATGATGCGGTTTCTGCGTCGCACGGCCGTGCAGATCGCGTCACGCCCGCAGAACGGCATGGCACTGCCGCGAAAGGCGGCGCATGAGAATCCTGGTCGTCGGCGGCGCCGGCTATATCGGCTCGCACATGACGAAGTTGCTGCTCGATGAAGGCCACGAGCCGATGGTCGTGGATAACCTGTCGAGCGGGCATCGCGATGCCGTTCCGAGGCACGTATTCCTGAACGGGGATCTGCGTCACCGCGTCCTGCTCGACTCGGTGCTGTCCAGCCGGCATTTCGACGGTGTGATGCATTTTGCTTCCTGCATCCAGGTGGGCGAATCGATGACCGATCCCGGGAAGTATTACTGGAACAACGTTGCCAATACGCTCAACCTGCTCGACGCGATGATGATGCGTGGCGTGACGCGGCTCATCTTTTCATCCACGGCCGCCATTTACGGCGAGCCCCGTTACGTTCCGATCGACGAGGAACATCCGAAGGCCCCCCTCAATCCTTACGGCCGCAGCAAATGGATGGTGGAACAGGTCCTGGCGGATTACGAGCGGGCGTACGGGCTGCGCCATGTCTGCCTGCGCTACTTCAATGCCGCCGGCGCGCACCCATCAGGCACGCTCGGCGAACGACACCGACCCGAGACGCATCTCATCCCGCTGGTGCTGCGGGTTGCTTCCGGCAATGCGCCCGCCGTGAAGATTTTCGGCACGGATTACGACACCCCGGACGGCACGTGCATCCGGGATTACGTACACGTCACCGACCTCTGCCGCGCCCACCTGCTCGCGATGGAGTACCTGATGGGCGACGGCGCGAGTCGAGCCTACAACCTCGGCAACGGCAACGGATTTTCGGTGAAGCAGGTGATCGACGCCGCCTCGCGTGTCACTGCTGGCACGATAGCTGTCTCGATCGCCGGGCGGCGGGAAGGCGACCCGGCGCGTCTGGTCGCGGACTCCGCGCTGGCGCGCCGCGAACTCGGATGGCAACCACAATACCCGGGGATCGACACGATCGTCGCTCACGCCTGGGTGTGGGAACAACGGGCAAGCCGGCTGCAACCGGCGTATGCCGCGGCCCGATGACGGCGTAGCGTCAGAACCGCACGCGGGCGTTCGCTGACACCGCGGTGTAATCGTAATCGCGACCAAAGATGTTGGAGTCGCGTTTGCCTGTTTCCGCCGATATGGAGAGGTGGATATCGCGCCGCGGCGTATAGCCGGCCCCAAGGTTGATGCCGCGGAACGTGTCTTCGCGTTGGGACGTGCCGGCAAGTATGAACCCGGGATCACCCTCGTAATCGCGGTCTTCCCGGATGTACTTTGCCTGAAACACCAGCTTGGACGTCGGCGCCCACGCCGGGCCGAATCCCCAGCCCTGGCCCAGGATGTAGCTCGCGGAAACGTCTTCCGTCGAGCGGATTTCACGCCAGGCCGCGAAATTAAGGCGCGTCTTCGGCGCGACGAACCAGTCGTAGCTGGCGCGCCCGGTAACGCCGTCGAAGTCGCGCTGGGAAACCTGGTCGTGCTCACGCCAGGTGTAACCGAGCCTGCCATCGAACGTGGACTTCCCGGTGACCATCCAATGCACTACACCGCTCACCTCGGTTTCCTTGTAGGTGTTGTCCACCGTGCTGCCCGCGACGACCTCGCGGTTCGGAAAGTCCCCGTCGCTGTATTTCACCTGCCCGCCGACGGAGTTCCCGGGCGGCGTGACGTAGTCGAGCCCGAGCGTGCCCGAGAGGATGCGCGCGTCGAGCGCCTGACGGGTGGCCTCGTCGTGATCCCATTTCGTCCAATCCAGGGCGCCGCGGATTTTCCAGCGTGGCGTAAACAGATAACCCGCGCTGGCGAAGGCGCGATCTTCCGTGATCATGTCCTTGATCGGAGCCTGAATTTCAGCAAGGCTCGAAAGGAAACGCCGCCGGGAATAACCGGCGTCCCCGCTCCATTGATTTCCCGCCTGCCACTTCCACGTGGCGCTGCCGCGGTACGCGGTATGGTCGAGCACGTCGAAGCGCCGATAGTCGTGCCCCTCGACCCGGACGTCGAACAACAGGCGCTGCCTGCTGATGGGAAGGTTGGCATTGAGACCCACCCCGAGCCGACCCACAGTGTCAGATTTCTCGGTAGAGCCTATGGTAGGCAGCGGATTGGTGCCGTCGGACAACCGGAATGGATTGCTGTCGCGGTAGGCGCCCCCGAAAACTGAAAATCGTACCCGCCGCTCGTCGGGTTCCAGAGGATATGCGGGGAACTTCCCTTCCTCGGGCCAGTACATCTCGTCGAGGTTCTGCAGGCCCGACGCTGCCTGCGGAAAACACAGAATCACAATTGCCGCGATGGTTCTTCGGTTCATTCTTTTCTCCTCGGCGTGAGTTACCCACTGCATGCGAAATCCATGCCAATGCAGTTGTCTCCAATATGCATCGTTCTTAATCCGTCGGGTACTGTTCCCGGCCGTTTTCGTCCAGTTACGGGCTTCATTTCTCCTTTTCTGTTGTATTCATGTCAACTCTACCCTGATGTACCGTCTTGCTTCCGTGCGACAGTCGTCCAATCGCGACACGAAAATGGCCAGAAAATCATATTGCTTGGGGTGCCCTTTCGTTTCGTGTTGCCCATTAACGACATGATTGGAGGAATTGCGACCTATCGTTCACATTCCAACTTCACCCTACTTCGCCTTCCACCATGGAATACATCACGTGCACCGGGACTGTGAAGAATTGAAGCCGAACTGCTTTGAGAACATCGCAGATGCTGGAATCCGTGCACGGGCCCGGGACATACTGTCCGATCGCCGCTTTCTCCCGCGCTCGGTTCGCCCCCGTCGCGGACTCGAAAATTCCTCCGGCCCGATCCGAAACAACACATACCCCCGACCTGTCGTTCGACGCCGACACAAACGGCGTGAAATCCGGCCACGCAGGCGGCATACCGCGACACCCAGGCAAACAAGCTATTGATCTTTAACGGACCGGGGGGAATTGGCACGAGACTTGCCACCCGTCATGCGTCCCGCGCGGGTGGTTACTCTCTGCAACACCGGCGGTAAGTCACGTTGGTATTCGCTTTTCGTGCGCCCTGCATGAGGTATGAAACAACACATTCGGGTAATGGATCCGGCATGAGTACGTTGGCAACTGAATATCCACCGGTCGGCACCGAACTGCCACTGGTCGCGCTCGTCAGGACCCTGCTCGCCCCCGCGGTGTGCGTGCTGACCCTGGCGCTGTGCCTTGCCGCCTATCACGAGCCGCTGGCGCCACGCCACATGACGCTCGCAGTGGTCGTATTTCTCCTGTCGATCTGGGTCTTCGGCGAGCTGCCGCTCACAAACGGCCGTTCGAAACTGTCCTTCCTGCTGCCCGGACGTGCCATCCTGGCCGGTTGGTTCACGGTCATCGGGATCCTGCTGTTCGCGGCGTTCGTGACCAAGGTGTCTGCCTTGTATTCGCGCGCAGCCGTGCTGACCTGGTTCGTTGTCACGCCGTTCGCGCTTCAGTTTGCGCAGGAGCTTGCGCGCCTCTTGCTGCACCGGCTGGTTTCATCGAGTGCGGCGGGACGCATCAAGGTGGTCGTCGGCGTCAACGATACTGCGCGCAAGCTGGCAAGCCGCATTCGCGAGGATCCGTGCATGGGCACGGTTGCGGGCTATTTTGACGACCGCGCCGGCGAGAGGCTCGGGGGCGTGAAACCGCAGGACATGATAGGCAGGCTCGCGAACGTCGCCCCGAGCGTCAAGCGCCACGGCATCGACGTCGTCTACATCACGCTGCCGATGACGCGCGACCCGCGTATGATGCGCCTGCTCGACGAGTTGCGGGACACCACGGCGTCGATCTACTTCGTGCCAAGCACCCTGCCGTTCGAGCCGATCCAGGCGCGCCTCGATTACATCGGGGGGGTCCCCGTAATCGCCGTCTGCGAAACGCCGTTTTGCGGCATCAACGGCGTCCTGAAACGGGCATTCGACCTCGTGGTCGCGAGCGTGGTCCTGCTGCTGATCTGGCCGCTGATGCTCGCGATTGCCATCAGCGTGAAACGCTCCGCGCCCGGACCGGTGCTGTTCAAGCAGCGGCGCTACGGGCTCGATGGCAAGGAGATTCTCGTCTGCAAGTTCCGCACGATGACGGTTTGCGAGGACGGGAACCGCATCGAGCAGGCAACGAAGAATGACCGCAGGATCACGCCGCTCGGCGCCCTGCTGAGGCGGACCTCACTGGATGAGCTCCCCCAGCTCTTCAACGTGCTCGCGGGCTCCATGAGCATCGTGGGACCGCGACCCCACGCGGTGGCGCACAACGAAGAGTATCGCGGATTGATCGACGGTTACATGATCCGCCACAAGGTGAAGCCCGGCATTACCGGCTGGGCCCAGGTCAACGGGTGCCGGGGCGAGACAGAGACAGTCGACAAGATGAGAAAGCGCATCGAGTATGACCTCGACTACCTCAAGCACTGGTCGGTGTCGCTCGATCTCTGGATCCTCGCGAGAACCGCCTGGGTCGTGGTGAATGACCGCAACGCTTACTGAACCTGTATGGGGGCTGCTCACATGTTCCGGCAAATCGCGGCTGTCCTTGTGCTCCTGGTCCACTGCCTGTCGATTGCCGCCTGCGCGCAGGCGCCTGCGCGGGTGACGCAACGCGAATCCCCTCCGCGCCAGGCGACACCCGCTTCCGTCGCGCCCGCCCCACAGACGGATGCCGCGGCAACGGCGGCGCCCTCAACCGGTGAATATCGGCTCGGGCCGGGGGACGTGATCAAGGTGACGGTTTACAACCATCCGGACCTCGCCACGGAAACCGAGATCTCGCTCGGCGGACGCATCGGATTCCCGCTGGTCGGAGAGGTGGCGGTCGGCGGGATGACGCGAAGCGAGGCCGAGAAAGCGATTTCGGGGAGCCTCGGCACAGGAGGCTTCGTGCCCAATGCCCATGTCAATCTGCTGGTTGCGCAGTACCGGAGCCAGCAGGTTGCAGTGATGGGCGAAGTGAACAAGCCGGGCAACTATTCGATCACCAAGGCGACCAGCGTGACCGAGCTGCTGGCGATGGCGGGCGGCATCACCGCCAAGGGCTCGAACGTGATCACGATCACGCGCAAAGACGGGAACGGCGGCGCGGTGCAGCGGGAGATCGACGTCAAGAAGCTGCTTGCGGGCAACGCGGCGGCGAACCTGCGCCTCGGCAGCGATGACATCATCTTCGTGCCGCCGATGCCGGTGTTCTACATCTACGGCGAAGTGCGGCAGCCCGGGTCCTATCCCATCGCATCGGAGATGACGGTGCGGCAGGCGCTCTCGGTCGGGGGCGGACTCACCCTGCGCGGATCCGAGCGCGGCATCCGGCTCGAACGCAAGGGCAAGGACGGCAAGATGCAAACCCGTGGCGCCTCGCTCGCCGACAGACTGCAGGCGAACGACGTCGTGCACGTTCCCGAGGGCTGGTTCTAGCGGTGCAGACATAGGAAGAGTGGGGACGCATCATGAATTTCGGGCAATTTCTGACCATACTTCGCGCGCGCAGGGCATTGATCCTGATGGTCGTATTGATCGTCGTCGCCAGCGTGGTCGGCGCGACGATGCTGATGCCGCTGCGCTACCAGGCGACGGCGAGCGTGGTCATCGATCCCAAATCGGCGACCATGGCAGCGGGAACGGCCTACCTCACGGGCCGGGCAGACGACGTCATGTCGACCCAACTCGACATCATCGCGAGCCCCGCTGTCGCGATCAAAGTGGTCGAAGCGCTCGGCCTCGAGCGCAGGCGCGACATCGCCGAGCTGGTGGCGGACGCGAACCCGTTGAGCAGGGCATGGCGGTCGGTTTCCCGCCTGTTCGCCGACGATGAGGCGTCGGCTCCGCCGGACCTCAAGGAATGGATTGCGGGGCACCTGTTGCGCAACCTGCAGGTGAGGTCCAATCGCGACAGCCGCTTGATGCGGATTACCTATTCCGCGCCGGAAGGCGGGTTTGCCGCCGCTGCGGCAAATGGCTTCATCAAGGCGTATCTCGAGACCGTGCTGCAATTGCAGGTCGGGCCCGCGAAACAGAACGCCGAATTGTTCGACCAGCAAAGCACGGGACTGCGGCGAAAGCTCGAGCAGGCGGAGGCCAAGTTATCGGCATTCCAGCAGGAAAAAGGCATCGTGGCGACCGACGAGCGCATGGATTTCGAGACCGGCCGCCTGAGCGAATTGTCGGGGCAGCTCGCCATGGCGCAGTCACAGTCGTACGAGAGCCATGCGCGACAGCGGCAGTTGCGCGACTATCTGGGTGGCGGCAAGGGCGCGGCACCCACGGAGGTCATGACCAGCCCGGTCGTGCAGCAGTTGCGCCAAAACATCGCGGAGCGCGAAGCGAAGCTGGGTGAGCTGTCGAAGCGGATGGGCCCGAACCATCCTCAGCATCAGTCCGCTTCCACGGAGCTCGCGCAGTTGCGCACCCAGCTCAATGACGAGATGCGCGCAGCCGCCCAGGGCGCGCTCACCAGCTCGGGCGTGGCGCCCCAGCGCGAGGGCTCGTTGCGCGGGGCCCTGGAGCAGCAGCGGTCCCGCGTGCTCAAGCTCAAGAACGACCGTAACACGCTCGCGATGCTGATGCGTGAGGTGGACGGCGCGCGCCAAGCCTATGACGCCGCGACCCAGCGCTTCACCCAGGCCCGGATTGCAGGCGATGCGGGCCAGGCGAGTGGAGCGGTGGTCGATTCGGCAGCCCCCCCGACCCGGCCGGCCGGCCCGAAGATGTGGCTGAACGCGGCCATCGCACTAGCGGCCGGCGTCGCGTTGGGTGTAGGTATCGCGCTCCTCTGCGAAACCGTGAACGGCTTCGTGCGCTCGGAACGGGACATCGTCGAAATACTCGGCGAGCCCGTGCTTGCCGTTCTGGCCCCGAAGGGCAGCAAGCGAACCGTGCAGTACATCGCGGGGCCCACCATCTACTCGCTGCCACGACCTTGAGGATCCAGTCATGATGAAAAGCGTCGTCGGAGCCCGCGAACCGGTCCTGCAACCTTCCAGGATCAGCCTGGAAGACCGGACGATCGGCCGCATCCTCGTCGACATGGGGAAGTTGAGACCGCGGGACATCGACCGGGTATTCACCCTGCACCGGCAGAAAGGCATACGGTTCGGCGAGGCGGCGCGCAGACTGCGACTCGTCAAGGACGCCGACATCCAGCAGGCCCTGTCGGTTCAGTTCGACTATCCGTACCTCAAGTCCGGCCACAGCGCCCTGGGTCCGGACCTGGTCTCAGCACACCAGCCGTTCGACTTGCAGGCAGAAGCGCTGCGCGACCTGCGTACGCAGCTGCTGCTTCACTGGGTCGGTTCCGACCACAAGGTGCTGGCGATTGTCAGCGCCGATGCGAAGGATGGTCGAAGTTACGTCGCAGCGAACCTGGCGGTCGTGTTCGCCCAGCTCGGCGAGAAAACGCTGCTGATCGACGCCGATATGCGCTTTCCCCGGCAGCATCGGATATTCGGCCACGGAAATGGGCCGGGGCTCGCGCAGGTGCTCGCAGGACGCGCGGGTATCGACGCCGCGGAACGGGTGTCGTATTTCGACGACCTGTGGCTGCTCTCCGCCGGCGCCGCACCCCCCAATCCGCTCGAACTGCTGAGCCGCACGGGATTCACGCGCCTGCTGGACGAGACGCGTGCGCAGTTCACTGTCGTGGTCGTCGATACGCCCGCGGCCACCCGCGGGTCCGACGCGAGAATCGTGGGCGCACGCGCTGACGGGGTCCTCGCCATCGCCCGCCAGAATCGGACGCGGCTCAGAGATCTCGAGGGCCTGTGCCGCGCGATGAATGTGAACGGCGCCCGGCTCGCGGGCACCGTACTGAACCTCGTCTAGCCATGAGCGCGCTCCTTACGGCGCGAGCGTCGGCAGGCGCGCCGCACGGTGTGCAGGGAGTTCATATGGAAAAAAGGGCATTGATTACGGGGATTACCGGCCAGGACGGCGCTTACCTCGCGGAGTTCCTTCTGGAAAAGGGCTACGAGGTGCATGGCATCAAACGCCGCAGTTCTCTCTTCAACACCGAACGCATCGATCACCTGTATCAGGACCCGCATGTAAAGAAACGGCGCTTCGTGCTGCACTACGGGGACATGACCGACACCAGCAGCCTGGTGCGCGCCGTCCAGCTCATCCAGCCCGACGAAATCTATAACCTCGCTGCGCAAAGCCACGTCGCAGTCTCGTTCGAGGAGCCCGAATACACTGCCAACGCCGACGCCCTCGGCGCGCTGCGCCTGCTTGAAGCCATACGCATACTCGGGCTGGAGCGCCGGACGCGGTTCTACCAGGCATCCTCTTCGGAGCTCTTCGGCAAGGTGCGTGAATCCCCTCAGCGCGAGACCACGCCGTTCTATCCGCGCAGCCCGTACGCCGCCGCCAAACTCTATGCCTACTGGATCACAGTGAATTACCGCGAGGCATACGGCATCTACGCGTGTAACGGCATCCTCTTCAATCATGAATCGCCCAGGCGCGGGGAAACGTTCGTCACGCGCAAGATCACACGTGCCCTCGCGCGCATCAGCCTCGGTCTGCAGGACTGCCTTTATGTCGGCAACCTCGACGCGAAACGGGACTGGGGCCACGCGCGCGACTACGTCGAAATGCAGTGGCTGATGCTCCAGCAGGACAAGCCCGACGATTACGTCATTGCCACCGGCGAGCAGTACTCGGTGCGCCGGTTCATCGACGCGGCAGCGGGGGAACTCGGCATGACCCTGAGCTGGGAAGGCGTGGGGCGTGACGAAGTGGGCGTCGTCGCGGGCGTGCGCGGCAATCTCGCGCATGGCGCCGACATCGGTCAGACGATCGTGCGGGTCGATGGCCGCTATTTCCGTCCGACGGAAGTCGACTCTCTGCTGGGCGACGCAACCAAGGCACAACGCCAGCTCGGCTGGCGGGCGAGGACGAAATTCGACCGACTGGTCGCCGAGATGGTGCGTGAGGACTATCGCATCGCGCAACGGGACAGCATTGTGAAGAGACATGGATATCGCGTACTCGAATACCAGGAATGACGGCATCCGGCAGCACAGCCGCATCTACGTGGCAGGACACCGCGGAATGGTGGGATCCGCGCTGGTGCGCCGCCTGCGCGCGAAGGGCTACGCCAACCTGATCGTGCGCACGCGGCAGGAACTCGATCTCACAAACCAGCCGGCGGTGCATCGCTTCATGGAACAGATGGAGCCCGACTACGTGCTTCTCGCCGCGGCCCGGGTCGGCGGGATTCTCGCCAACAACACCCGGCGTGGAGAATTCCTTTACGAAAACCTGATCATCGAGGCAAACGTGATCCATGCGGCGCTGAATGCAGGCGTGCGGCGGCTGATGTTCCTGGGTTCGAGTTGCGTCTACCCTCGCGACTGCCCGCAACCCATCAAGGAGGAGCATCTGCTCAGCGGGCCGTTCGAGCGCACCAACGAGCCGTACGCGGTCGCCAAAGTGGCGGGCCTCAAGCTGTGCGAGGCGTTCAACACCCAGTACGGCACGCAGTACGTCTCGGTGATGCCCACCAACCTCTATGGGCCCAACGACAATTTCGACCTGTCCACCAGCCACGTGCTTCCCGCTCTTGTGCGAAAGGCCCATCTTGCCAGGCAGCAAGGCGCCGCCGCCATGACAGTGTGGGGTTCGGGCACCCCGCGCCGGGAATTCCTGCATGTCGATGACCTGGCCGATGCCTGCATTCTGCTCATGGAAATGGGCGTTGCCGAAGGCGTCTATAACATCGGCAGCGGTACCGAGGTTACGATCCGGGAACTGGCCGACATCGTCATGCGGGTGGTGGGATTCACGGGCCGGCTGACATTCGACCCCTCTAAACCGGACGGCATGCTGCGCAAGCTGCTCGACGTGAGCCGGGTGCACGCGCTCGGCTGGCGGCCGCGTTACGACCTTGAGGAAGGCGTCCGCGTCACCTACCGGTGGTGCATCGAAAATGCGGTGTTCGATGATGCCGAGGCAGTGCACGCGTGAAGACTCCCGGCGGCCTCGCCGTGGTGTCAGGTGCCCGGGCCTGTGCCGACTCCATGCGGGCAGCGGGCCACTACGCCGCGCACGCGGCGCGGGCGGCGCAAGGGGTGCTCGGGAAACTGCAGGGCGCGGGCTGGGCGCTTGCCGATCAATGCGTGGTGAGCTGCGTCAATTTCATCACGATCTATCTGTATGCCCGGTACCTCGAAACTCCGGTCTTCGGCGCGTTCATGCTGGCGTACACCGGGCTGCTGCTGCTCACGAACATGCAGAACGCACTGGTCGTGCAGCCGCACAGTGTGCTGGCGGCAGCGCTCGAGCCGCCCGCATACCGCAGGTTTACCGGGGCGCTCGTCGTGCTGCAGGCATGTTATTGCCTGGCGGTTTTCGCCGGGTTCAGCGCGCTGGGTTTCATCATTGCGAAGTCGTATTCGCCGGCCACGGGTACTGTGCTGATCGCGCTCGCGATCACGGCGCCGTCCTGGATGGGGCAGGAGTTCGTGCGCCGGGTTCTTTATACGCGCGGACAGTATCGAGCGGCGATACTGAACGACGGGATCACCTACGGGCTGCAGTTGTACGGCGCACTGGTGCTGGTCCACGCCGTGGCAGGGCGCGCGACGCCGGCGTCGGCGCTTTCCGTGCTCGGCCTGTCATCCCTGGTCGGCGTGATGATCGGGGCATGGCAACTGCGGGAGCACGTCGAGTTCGAGCGCAAGGAACGCGGCTTCTACAGGCGCCCCTGGGCGCAAGCGTGGAACTTCGGCAAATGGCTGACAGCGCAGAACGGGCTGGCCTGGTTCGGCGCGCAAGGGCATTCGTGGGTGGTCGGACTCATGCTCGGGGCCGAGCAGGTCGGAATCTACCGCGCCGCGACCCATCTCATGAACGTGATGAATCCGGTGTTCCAGGCGTGCTTCACGTACCTTCCGTCGCGCTGCAGCCTCGTCTACCACGCTGGCGGACTGTGCGGGCTGTCGCAATGGGTGAGGCGCACGATGCGGGTGCTGCTGCTGGCGCTGGTGCCGTTTTGCGTCTTGCTGGTGGGCTTCCCCGGAGCCGTGCTGGAGTTCGCCTATGGCGAGAAATTTTCCGGAACCCATCTGGCGTGGATCCTCGCGCTCGCGGCGATTGCACAGGGCATCGGCTTCTCGAAGTATCCGTTCGACCTCGGTTTGCTGGCGCTGCGCTCGACGAAATCCATTTTCTATGCCTACCTGATTCCCGTCGTGTTACTGCTCACCGTGGGAACGTCGCTCATCGGTTTGCTGGGTATCCTGGGCGTACCGCTGTCGGTCATGGTGATCAATTCAGCATTGCTCGCGGCGACCTGGCTTGGCTATCGCCGGGCCATGCGTCGGCACGGGTCCGCATGAGGCAGCGGGGTTCTTCACCCCCCGATCGACCGTGAGCGACGACATGCTGCGTCGTGCGGACCCCACCGCACCTTCCGTGCCGGGAGTCTTCGCTCGCGACGGGCGTACCGGATCACGACCGACGGTGGCCCTGTTTGGCGAATGGAATACCGCCAATCTCGGCGACTCGGCCATACGGCGCGGAGCAGTGCAGTTCTTCGAAGAGTGCGGCTGGCGCGTGAGCTGCTACGCGATCGGAACGCTCGTCCCGGTGGAATCGGGAGCGGGGCCGCAACGGATCGACGCGCCGCGGCACGCGCGGCGCCTGGATCACCGGATCAAACGCGGGTTGCGCGGCCTGCGGCAACGGCTGCGAATGGCACAGCTTCTGCCGCGCCTTGCTGCCGCGCAGGCCATATCCGTCGGCGGCGGCGCCCTGCTCACAGACGACAACCTGCATTTTCCGCAATCGCTCGTGCAAATCGCGCGTTGCGCCCGGCGCCTGGGAAAGCCGCTCTACTGCCTTGGATGCAGCTCGGAAGGCGACTGGTCGGTGAAAGGCGCGGACATGGTCCGGGAGTTCATGTCGGCATGCGAGCTGATCGCCGTTCGGGACGATGCCACGGCGTCCCGCCTGGCGACGGAACTCGGAACACGGCCGCCTGTCTTCGGTGACTTCTGCCTGAACGAGCGGCCACCGCCGGAACACGACGCGGCTCGCCTGGCCGAACGGCCCATGCCTGGCGTGAATGCCTCCCAGCTCCCCGCGCGATGGAGTACGGCGCAACCGGCGTACGAGGACGCCCTGGTAAGGCTTGCCCGTTGCCTTGCGAGGACCACTGCTCCCGCCCGGGGAGTCCGGATTTTCACGACCGGGACGGCGGAGGATGCGATCGTCGCGTGGCGCGTGCACTCGCGCTTGCAGGACTGCGGCGCCGAGCTGCATCTGCCGCATGACCTCGCGCACCTGCTCGGCCTGCTGCGCGCCAGTTCCGTCGTGGTGGCGTCGCGGCTCCATGGCGCGATTCTCGCGCTCACGCAAGGCGTGCCGGTCGTCGGTTACTCCCCTGCGCCAAAGCTGCGCAACTTCCTTTCGACCCTGGGTCTCGCGCACTTTTGCTTTGCGCCCGGGACCGACCAAGACCTCGAGCGATGGTTCGCTCACGCGAGCTACAACCGCTTTTGCGCCGAACAGCGGCGCGCGCTGGCTCATGCGCGCGTGTGGCCGGCAAGAACCTACGTGCGCGATGCACTTGCGGCGCTCGCCAGGGAGGCTGCATGCGGATAGCGCTCTATCTCAAGCACTTTCCCGCGGCCGGCGCACCGCTGAATCGGGGAACCTCCATCGCGGTGGGCGGGCTCGCCTCGGGTCTGGCCGCGAACGGGGCACAGGTGACAGTGCTGTGCGAGGGGCCGACACGCAGTTCGGTCAAGGCGGACCACGGCTACGCAGTCGAATGCTTCGTCAACCGGCGGCCCTACCGGACATTCATGCTGGCGCCGGGATTGCGCCGCTACGTCGCCGAACAGTTAGCGCCGCGAGGCGGCCTGTGCCTCGTCAATGGCATGTTTCACCCCGGGGTGTACGCGATGGGTCACTGGCTGCGGCGTCATGGCGTGCCATACGTGGTGGCGCCTCATGATCCCTACGACCGGGCCGTGTTCGGTACCAATGCGCATCTCAAGTGGCCTTACTGGTATTTGTTCGAGCGTGCGCTGCTGCGGCAGGCGAGCGCCATCCAGGTGCTCGATGCCCGGCACGGCGCCTGCCTGCGTGGGTTGGGGATTGGCACGCACATCATCGAGACGCCCAACGGCATCGCGGAGAGCGAAGTGCCGGCAGAGCATGAGCTGCGGTGGTGCGCGGCGACGGAGCCGGTGCGCCTCGTCTTTCTCGGCAGGCTCGATGCCTACAACAAGGGCCTTGATATCCTGATCAATGCGTTAACGCCCGTGGCTGCGCTCGCCAACGTGCGTCTGACCATCCGGGGTCCGGACGGTGGCGATCGGGCACGCCTCGAGGCGCAGGCTGCCGCTGGGATGGCCGCCGGGAAAGTCGTGTTCCACGGGCCGGACTACCAGCGGTCTGCGCCGCGCATCATCGGAGACCACGACGTTTTCTGCCTGCCCTCGCGGTTCGAAGGATTCGGGCTGGCCGCGCTCGAAGCGATGCTCGCCGCGCGTGTGCTGCTTGTCTCCGGGCGTGCGGGCATTGCGCGCCACGTCCAGGCGAGCGGTTGCGGCGCCATCGCGGAGCCGACCGTGGCCGGTGTCGCCGAAGGACTGTTCACGCTACTGCGGCGCCGCGCCGAATGGCGTGACATGGGGCTCGCCGGGCGCCGCTACGCGCTGACGAAGCTCAAATGGAAAGACATCGCCGCCGCCACGTTGGCGCAATACGAAGGGCTGGTTGCGTGATCATGAACGAGCGCTCCTGCGTCGCACAAACGCTGTTCCGCCTGCTCGACCGCTACGGAATCGAATACTGCGTGGTGGGCGACACTCGGAGCTACACCGAAGTGATCACTAGCGATATTGATATCGTCGTGCAGGAGGCGACCTTTGCCGGATTGCCCCGGCTCATCGCCCGGATCTGCCGTGAGATGGATGTGCAGCTCGTGCAGATGATCCGTCACGAGCAGACGGCCATCTATTTCGTGATTGCGTGGGCCGATGCGTCCGGCGGTGCGAGCTATCTCGCGGTGGATTTCTGTAGCGACTATTTCCGCGGCGGCAGGCGATTGCTGTCGGCCGACGAGCTTCTCGTGCAACGCGTGGCCGGGCGCGACGAGGATGGCGTCGAACAGGGGTTCCACGTTCCGCCGCCGCACATGCAGTTCATCTACTATCTCCTGAAGAAGGTGGATAAGCAGGAGCTGGACGACGCGCATGGCGACTATCTCTTCAGCCGCTGGCACGCGGACGTCACCGCCGCGTGGGAGCAGGTCTGCCGCTTCTGGCCGGCCGCGGAGCACGCCGAGCTGATCGCGCGGGCTGCCAGCGCCAACGAGTGGTTTCTGGTGCGCGGCGTCCTCGCGCGGCTGAGGCGCGCGATGCGCCGCTCGGCACCGCTCTCCTTCAACGGCATGCTGTGCGAGGCGGGCCGTCGTATCCATCGCGTACTGCGGCCGACGGGAATGACCGTGGCCGTGCTCGGCCCCGACGGCAGCGGCAAGAGCAGTGTCATCGAGCGCGTGCTGGCGAACCTTGCCCCGGCGTTCCGCGCGACCCGCTGCCTGCACTTGCGCCCCCGCATTCTTGCCGGGATGCAGGCCACGCAGGAGGCCACCGCCCCGCACGCGCTGCCGCCCCGGGGCAGGGCCGCGTCGCTCGCCAAGCTGCTCTTTTTTCTATTCGACTACGTCATCGGCCATGTAGTCAGGACATGGCCGCTCAAGTGTCGCTCCACGCTGGTGGTGTTCGACCGCTACTACAGCGACCTCGCGGTGGACGCGCAGCGCTATCGTTACGGCGGCCCGAAGCGTCTGGTGCGCTGGGCGGGAAGCCTGGTGCCCAGTCCCGACCTGTGGATCGTCCTCGATGCCCCGGGCGCAATCCTGCAATCGAGAAAACGTGAGGTGCCGCCCGAAGAATCCGAACGTCAGCGCCAGGATTATCTCGAACTCGCCCCTCATTTGGGGGACGCCGTCGTCGTGGACGCCTCCCAGAACCTCGCACGCGTGGTCACGCAAGTGGAATGCGCCGTGCTGCGCTGGCTGGAAGGAAGGCTCGAGTATCGCTACCCCGAGCTGCAGTTCGAGCGGAATCCGGTTACGGCCAGGCTGCTGACGTTCTTCTGCCGGAGAAAGACGCCGCTCCTGGCGCGGCTTTTCAGGATCGTCTTCAACTGCGACATCCATTGCCGGATGTTCTCGCCCGTCCTGCTCGCGCACCCGTACGGCATCGTCATACACGCCGATACCGTGCTCGGCCACAGGGTGGCGATCATGCAGCAGGTCACGTTGGGCGGCAAGGACTGGGGCGTGAACGAGGCGCCCGTGATCGGCGACGACGTCTACATCGGAGCCGGGGCAAAGGTCCTGGGGGCCGTGCACGTGGGCCGGGGCGCGATCATCGGGGCAAACGCCGTCGTGACCCGTGACGTACCGCCGTACTGCACTGTGGTTGGCGCAAACCGCCTGGTGCGCACGGCGGCCGGTTCCGGTGCGGTCGGGGATGGGAAGGTGGGCCGGGAAGTCGTGCCGATCCGCGAGCGCCTGCATGCATGACGGCGGCGCACTGGAACGGGCACATGGCGACGGGTAGCGCAAACGCATGATTGCATCGTCACCGGGAATCCCAGCGCGCGCCATGCTCGCGCGCGCGAGCAGCGGCCTGCTTTGGACCGAACACTGGTACTTGCTCGCCGCCGTCACCGCGGCTGTCGTGGCCGTGGATCCGCTGAATTGGGGGCTCGCGTCGGAAATGGTCGTGAAGCACCTGGCGCTCGCGATCTCACTCCCCGCGATCGTACTGACGTACTGGGGAACCCGGCTCCGCACCTCCCGGCGCCAGGCCATACCGACCGCAAGCCTGGCATCCCTCTTCTGGCCGCTGCTCCTCCTGGCGGCGCTGATCGTGGCGGGAAGCCTGTACGCGCGGCTGATCCAGGATGTCCAGAGTACTTTTCTCAACGTCGGCCTGTACATGTTCATGGCGTTCGGCGCGGCTGCGATGGTGTCGAAGTCCCACGATCCCGAAGCATTACTTCGCGGCTACGTCTACATCCTCCTCGCGGCGGCAGCCGTCATGTCGGGGTATCTCATCGCCAATTTCGGCGTGCGGCAGGTCTACCACGAGCAGATCTTCCTCGTGATTCCGCTGGCGGTGCTGTTCTTCGCCCGGCAAAAGGGATCGCTGGTGCGCTGGGCAGGGTGCCTGTTCTTCCTGGCCATGGCGTGGCTGTCGGCCAAGTACACCTCTTACCTGATCGGCGCCTTGACGGTCGCGTATCTGGCCCTCGCCGTCACCGTACCCCGCCTCGCGCCGTTGCCCGGCCTGCGACGCACCATGCTGATCTACTGGACGCTGCTCGCCGCCGGGCTTGTCACGGTCGGGTTCGCCTATCTGGGTTTCCGTGGCATGCTGGACTTGCCGACCGGCAACATAGACTACCGTTCACACACCTATGCTCTTGCCTGGGAGCGCTTTCTTGATTCGCCCTTGTGGGGCACGCTGTTTTCGGTCGAGGCGGTCGGGAAATTCACGCTCTATGCCACAGGCGTCTCGAACAACATGCTTGCGACGCACAGCGATGTACTCGATCTGCTGGCGAACGGCGGCCTGCTTGGTATCGGGTTATGGATGTACGAACTCGCGCGCGCCGCACGCGTGGCTCATGCGAACGTGCTGCACCCGAAGCTGCTCGACCGGTCCTGGGCACCGCATGCCCACACTCTTGCCGCCATGTCGGCCGCGGGTGTCGTGACCTACGCATTCAATCCCATACTCCTGCAACCTTCACTCGCATACCTGTTGTGGACCAGCTTCGGAATGCTTGTGGGTTTTGCCCTGCGTGCGGGAGCCGTCAGGAAAGGGATCAGCGCGTAGCGGCAGGCGGATTCAGGAGCTCCCGGTCTTCCGCGGACGCAGGCCATCCCAGATCAGCAGGGCCGCGCCGCACGTGATCGCGGAATCCGCCACGTTGAATGCGGGCCAGTGATACCCGAACGCGTGAAAGTCCAGGAAATCCACGACCGCTCCCAGAATGATGCGGTCGATGACGTTTCCGATCGCTCCGCCCAGCACGAGCGCGAGCGCCGTGCAGAACAACGTCTGCCGGGGATAGCGGCGCAGCAGCCATACGATCCACACCGACGCCAGCAACGCGAGCGCGACGAAGAACTCGCGCTGCCAGCCGGACGCGCCCGCGAGGAAGCTGAAAGCGGCTCCCCGGTTGTGCGCCAGCACGAGATTGAAGAAGGAGGTGATTTCCACCACGGCGCGCGGGCCGAGGCTCGCCGAGATCGCATACTTGGTGAGCTGATCGAGCACCACGACGGCGGCGCTCAGGGCGAGCCATTTGCCCATGGCAATATCAAATTGTGCGTAATTGGGTGACAACCCAAGTGCACCAAGAATCTCCCCTCTCCGCTCGGGAGAGGGTGCCGAAGCGCGGAGCAGGGACCCCATCGTTTCTATGGGGATGCGACCGCGTAGGCACACGTAAGCACGCGGAATCTTCGGCACTATATCCCGCTTCGGGGTCGCATCCATCGGCCAAGGCCGACGGAACCTGCTCAGCCCTCCGCGGGCTCGGGGGTGAGGGATGAGCGGCGCCAGGCATTGATACGACGCTCATCAGGCGTGGGTGCGGGGCTCGCCGGGGCCGAAGAGATTGGAGACGCAGCGCCCGCAGAGCTGCGGGTGCGCGGCGTCACTGCCGACGTCGGCGCGATAGTGCCAGCAGCGCCCGCATTTGGGGTGCGGGCTCGCGATGACCCTGATCCGGATGCCCTCAATACTGCTCGGCACTCCGTCCGCCGGCTCGCGCTCCGCCAACCGCGCCTGCGACGTAATGAAAACGAAACGCAGCTCATCATCGAATGAACGCAAGAACTCCCGGTGATCGCCGTTGGCGTAGATCTCGACCTCGCCCGCGAGCGAGGACCCGATCCGGCCCGCGACGCGCAGGTCTTCAAGCTGTTTCTGCACGTCGCCGCGCAACGCACGCAGCCGCGCCCAGCGCGCTCTCAACTCGTCCGCGTCACGCGGCAGATCGAATTCGTACCACGTCTGCTCGAACACGCTCGCTTCTCTGGGCTGCAGCTTCTCCCACGCCTCCTGCGCCGTGAACGACAGTATCGGCGCCATCAGCCGCGTCAGGCTGTGCGTGATGTGGTGGAGCGCGTTCTGTGCGGAGCGCCGCGCCCGCGAGGCGGCAGGCGTCGTATAGAGGCGATCCTTGAGGATGTCGAGATAGAAACCGCCCAGGTCCTCCGAGCAGAAAGCCTGCAGTTTCTGCGCGACCAGATGAAACTCGTATTCTCCGTAATGGCCGGAGCTGCGCGGCTCGCGTGCGCCGAACTCGGACGGCGTCAATGCGCGTTGCAGGTCCCAGGTCATGACCCAGGCGCAGCGATCGATCTCCAGCCAGTCATCCACCGGCAGTGCGTCGCGCGCGTGGTCGAAGTCTGCGAGATTGGCGAGCAGGAACCGCAGCGTATTGCGGACGCGGCGGTACGATTCCACTACACGCTTCAAGATCTCTTTCGAGATCGAGAGTTCGCCGGAGTAGTCGGTTGCAGCCACCCACAACCGCAGGATATCGGCACCCAGCTCATCCATGACCTCCTGCGGCGCGACCACGTTTCCCTTGGACTTCGACATCTTGTGGCCCGTACCGTCCACGACGAAACCGTGCGTAAGCAGCCCCTTGTAAGGCGGCACGCCGTTCAACATGCACGAAACCAGCAGCGAACTGTGAAACCAGCCCCGATGCTGGTCCGAGCCTTCGAGGTAGAGATCGGCGGGGAATCCGGTGTCGCTTGCATGCGAGCCCACGCCGCCCGCACCCCCGCCCGGCCCGCCCATCACGGTCTGGTGCGTCGAGCCCGAGTCGAACCAGACGTCGAGCGTATCGCGGCTCTTCTCGTATTGCGCGGCCTCGGCGCCCAGCAGTTGCTCCGCCGTCAATGCCTGCCAGGCTTCGATGCCGCCCTGCTCCACGCGCTGCGCCACGGCCTCGAGCAGCTCGAGCGTGCGCGGGTGCAACTCACCGCTTTCCCGGTGGAGAAAAAACGGCATCGGCACACCCCACTGGCGCTGGCGCGAAAGCGTCCAGTCGGGACGGTTGGCGATCATGCCGTGGAGGCGCGCCTTGCCCCACGCGGGGAAGAATCGCGTGTTCTCGACGCCGCGCAAGGCGGTGGCGCGCAGTGTTTCGGGCGGCTTGACGCCATTGAATCCGGGCACGGCGTCCATCCCGGCAAACCACTGCGTCGTGGCGCGCAGGATGACCGGCGTCTTGTGCCGCCAGCAATGCATGTAGCTGTGAACGAAATCACTCTGGGCAAACAGCACGCCGGCGCGCGCGACGTGCTCGACGATCCTCGGATTCGCCTTCCAGATCGAAAGCCCGCCGAACAGCGGCAGGTCGGACATGAAGCGCCCGTTCTCCATCACGGGGGTGAGGATCTCTTCGTCCTTCATCCCGTAGCGGCGGCACGACTCGAAGTCCTCCACGCCGTAGGCGGGCGCCGAGTGAACGATGCCGGTGCCGGTATCCAGGGTTACGTATTCCCCCAGATAAACAGGAGATGAACGGTCGTAAAAGGGGTGACGGAACCGAATATTCTCAAGATCCCGCCCGTGGCAGGATGCCAGTTCCTTAAGGCGGCGGATGCGGTACCTGCGAAAAATATCCGGTGTCGTGGCTTCTCGCATTTCCTCGTCAGTGCCGGGAAAAGACGTAGAAACCACGCTGATCCGCCTAGCAATTTCCGCTGCGACGATCAACATGCCGCGATCGGTATCAATCAACAAGTACTCATAGTCGGGATGAACATTCAGTGCCTGGTTAGCCGGAAGCGTCCAGGGAGTCGTAGTCCAGATAACCGCATAGATTGGCCCGTCTGGGAGATCGTCCAGCTTGAAAGCCCGCTTCAGTTTTCCGCGATCTTCGTCGAAGATCGCAAAACCGACATCGACTGCGATGTCGGTTCGGTCCTCGTATTCGACCTCGGCCTCGGCGAGCGCCGAGCCGCAATCAAAACACCAGTTGACGGGCTTCAACCCGCGGTAGACGTACCCCTTCTGGAGCAACGCACGCAGCGCGCGAATCTCATCGGCTTCGTTCCCGTACGCCATCGTGAGATAAGGATGATCCCAGTCGCCCAGCACGCCAAGGCGCTGGAAATCGTCTTTCTGCCGCGCGATCTGTCCGGTTGCGTAGGCCCGGCACAGGCGCTGCGTCTCCTCGGGCGGAAGATTCTTGCCGTGCTCTTTCTCGATCTGTACCTCGATCGGCATGCCGTGACAGTCCCAGCCGGGCACGTACGGCGCATCGAAACCCGACAGCGTGCGGCTCTTGACGATGATGTCCTTGAGTATCTTGTTGACCGCGTGGCCGATGTGAATGTCGCCGTTGGCGTAGGGCGGGCCGTCATGAAGAATGAACCGCGGCCGCCCCGCGCTCGCCTTCCGCACCCGCTCGTAGAAACGGCGCTCCTGCCAGCTTTTCAGCATCAAGGGCTCGCGCTTCGCGAGGTCGCCGCGCATCGGGAATGTCGTGTCCGGGAGGTTGAGTGTTTTCTTGTAATCAGCCATACGCAAACAATCAGCCCTTCTCGCTCGCCTGTTTTCCCTTGGCACTCTTGGCGTCTTGGCGGTGAAAAAATGTCTTTGCGTTTTCGACGTCGAGCGCGATCTGCCGCTTGAGCGTGGCGAGATCCGCGTATTTCTCCTCGTCGCGCAGCTTGTGGAGAAAATCCACCCGCAGGTGCCGGCCATAGAGACCGCCGTCAAAGTCGAACAGGTGCACTTCGAGCACCGGCCGGCCGCCTTGCACCACAGTCGGGCGCACTCCCAGGCTTGCTGCACCGCGCAGCAGGCGTTCGCCGGTACCTACCGCCTGCGCCGCCACCTCGACCGCAAAAATGCCGGTGAGGGGCGGGCGATTGTGCTTCATCTGGACGTTGGCGGTCGGAAATCCCAGTTTGCGTCCCACGCCGTCGCCCCGCACTACGCGCCCGCTGATGCTGTACGGCCGGTTTAGCAGTCTTGCCGCCTGGGTGAGATCCCCCGCCTGCAAGGCGGTGCGCACCGCGGTGCTGGAGACGCGCTCACCCCCGCGCGTCACGCTCGCGATGGCCTCGACCTCGAATCCCAGGCTGCGTGCGGCCTGCTTCAGCATGACGACATCGCCCGCGCGACGCGCGCCGAACCGGAAGTCGTCGCCTACGAGCAGCCATCGCAGGTTGAATCCCCGCACGAGGATGCGCTCGATGAAATCCTGCGCCGCCGTCTGTGCAAATGCATAGTTGAAGCGACACACGTGCAGCCGGTCGATCCCGCACGCAGCCACGAGTTCGATTTTCTCTCGGAGCGAGGTCAGCCTGACCGGAGCCTGGTCCGGCGCGAAGAATTCCCGTGGGTGGGGCTCGAACGTGAGCACGCCGGTGGCAAGGTTGCGCTCGGCCGCGGCGTGTTTAAGCCTCGCGAGCATCGCCTGGTGCCCGGCGTGAACGCCATCGAAGTTGCCTACCGTCAGCGCGGCAGGCGCGTCCCACGCCACCGGCAGACCGCGCGTAACGCGCATAGTCATCAAGCCTAAAAGCTTGAATTGTAGCGTGTTTTATTGCCGCCGGTCTAGGCGAGTTCAGCCACGCGCCGGTCCCGGAACGCCAGCACCTCGGGAAAATTGTGACCGGTATCGACGTGCAGCAGGGGAAAGGGAAAACGCCCCGGGCGGAATGCCTTCTCGGCCAACCGCAGCAGTACGGCCGAATCCTTGCCGCCCGAAAAGAGCAGCACGGGATTCCCGCATTCGCCCGCCACTTCGCGCAAAATGAAGATCGCTTCCGATTCGAGCCAGTCGAAGTAGCTCCGCGCAGGCAGCGTGGAGCGCAGCGGCGTGCGCGCAGCGGCTGTGACGCTCATGCCACTTCCTTTACCTTTATGCGCACAAGCTGTCCGTCCCGGTCCACGTGCAGACCGCATTCCTTGGACTCCGGGTTTTCCCACCACCAGCGGCCGGCCCTGACGTCTTCTCCGGCCGTGATCGCCCGCGTGCACGGCGCACAGCCGATGCTCGGGTAGCCCCGGTCGTGCAGCGCGTTGTACGGCACCGCGTGCGTCCGGATATAGGCCCATACCTCCTCGTCACTCCAATCGGCGAGCGGGTTGAACTTCATCAGCCCGTACTCGGCGTCGAACGTCTCGGTCGCGACATCTCCCCGCGTGACGGCCTGCGCCCGTCGCAGGCCGGTGATCCATGCCTTCTTCCCGGCGAGCCCCCGGCGCAATGGCTCAACCTTGCGGATCTGGCAGCACTCTTTGCGCAATGCGACACTGTTGTAGAAGCCGTTAATGCCGTGGTTCACCACATAGGTTTCGACCGCGTCCGAGCGCGGGAACAACACCCGCAATCGTGTGCCGTAGCGCACGGCTATCGCATCGAGCAGTGCGTACGTTTCCGTCGGCAAGCGCCCGGTGTCCAGGGTAAACATATCGATCGACGGCGTTTCCGTGAAGATGAGGTCGGTGAGCACCATATCCTCGGCGCCCAGGCTATTCGCGAAGGTCGTCGGCGCAAACTCCCGTGCAACGCGGCGCAGCATTGCCCTGGCTGCGTTGGTTTTCTTTCGCACTGCATCGTTCATGAGCACAGTCGTCCCCGGAATTTCGACACACGAGTGGAATTGAAGCGGGTGGGCGCGGCGGCGGCAATCGCCGCCGTCACGCCGTCCTACAGACGGGCAGGTAGCCGGTTTCCCTGCTTGCCGCGAGCGCCGATGCAAACACCCGCCCGAGCATGATGAGAGTCGGTCCTGTGAGTCCGTAACGCGCCAGTTGCGGCAGGTACTCGAGCGTGAGCGCAATCCGGCGCGCATCGGGCAGTGAGGCATTTTCAACGACCAGCACCGGAAGGTCGCGCGGCGCGCCCGCCGCGATCAGTGCCGTGGCCACGGCCTCGGCCTCCCCCGCACCCATATAGATAACGGCAGTATCAGCGGCCGCGGCGCTCCGCGCCCACGTACTGGGCGCCGCACCGTTGCCTACGCGGGCAGTGACAAAAGCAACGCTGCGGGCAGTGCCCCGCTCGGTGAGCGAGATACCTGCGTCCGCGCTTGCCGCCAGCGCCGCCGTCACGCCGGGCACGACTTCAAACGGGACGCTGGCCGCGGCGAGCGCGGCGATCTCTTCCTGGGCGCGCCCGAAGAGCATGGGATCCCCGCCCTTGAGTCGAACCACCACCTGGTGTTTGCGAGCCGCGTCAACGAGGCGCTTGTTGATGAACTGCTGTGCCGTGGCGAACCTGCCGCACCGCTTGCCCACCGCAATCTTGTCGGCGCGGGATGCCAATGCCAGAACCTCGGAGTGAACCAGCGCATCGTGGAACACGATGTCTGCGCGCTTCAGCACCTCCGCGGCGCGCAGCGTGAGGAGGTCCGGCGCGCCTGGCCCGGCCCCCACCAGATACACCCTGCCGCGCACGTGCTTCGTCGTCATCGTGTCGGGAGAAGAGAACTCGTCGATTCCAGATTCATTTGCCGTCATTCAGCGGACTTGTTTAAGGAATTTGCCGGACATGGGCCGGCAAATTCCTAAGACCACTCCATGCCATCTGGCGATGGAAGATGGCGCCGGCGGAAAAGCGGCAGCGGGCGCTCGGCCGAGTTCTGGTAGGCCTCGCTGAAATCGCCGAAGGCCGCCAACGCTTCCTGCGGGTCCTCGCCCTCGCGCAGAGCGAAGGCATTGAAACCGCAGCTCGAAAGGAAAAAGAGTTGGTCGCGGAATATATCGCCGACCGCGCGCAGCTCGCCCTTCCAGCCGTACCGCTCGCGCAGCAGCCGCGCAGTGGAAAAGCCGCGGCCATCACCGAACTTCGGGAAATTCACCGCCACGACGCCGAACAGCCGCAAGTCTTCGGCGATGTCCGCCGGATCCTCGTGGCTGTCCAGCCACACGCCGAGCCGCCCGGGGCGGGCGAGCAACTCCTTGCGCCTCCCCTGCCATAGGGCCAGCGGCACGATGATGTCGCCCGCGGACGGGACCGCCGGCAGGCTGCCCTCGGCATTGAGCTCAAGCCGGTGCCAGGGATCGGCTGCGACTTTCCTGTCTTTGATGATGAGTGCCATAAACGTGCTCCTTGAAGGGCTCGATGCCGATGCGCCACACCACGTCGATAAAGCGCTCTTCCTCGCTCTCGCGCCGCTCGAGATAAGTCTTGATCAGCTTTTCGATCACGTCGGGAATCTGCTCGCGCGCGAATGACGGGCCGATCACTTTCCCGACCGCCGCCGGCGCGCCGGGGCGGGTGAGCCCCTGGTTGCCGCCGATGGAAATCTGGTACCACTCC
>JACQGN010000108.1 GCA_016199545.1 Betaproteobacteria bacterium
ATCTCGCGCGTGGCGTTTGACTGGGCGCGCAAGCGCCGCAGAAGAGTGACCGCGGTGCACAAGGCGAACGTGCTGCACATCTCCGACGGGCTGTTCCTGCGCGAAGTGCGCAAGGTCGCGAAGGAATACCCGGACGTGGAACTCGACGAAAAGATCGTGGACGCCATGGCCGCGCTGCTGGTGCGCGACCCGTCACGCTTCGACTGCATCGTCACCGGCAACATGTTCGGCGACATCCTGTCCGACGAAGCCTCGGAAATCTCCGGCAGTCTCGGACTCGCCGGATCGGTGATGGCTGGCGACGACCGCTGCTGCGCGCAGGCACAGCACGGCTCCGCACCGGACATCCAGGGACAGGACAAGGCCAATCCCACCTCGCTCATCCTGTCGGCCGCCATGCTGCTCGATTGGCTCGCCGCGCGAAACGCGCGCCCCGAGTTCAGCCGTGCCGCCGCAGAGATCGAAGCCGCCATCGACGCTGCACTGAATAACCCCGCGACGCGCACGCCCGACCTGGGCGGCAAGCTCGGCACCCAGGCTTTCGCGATGCGGGTCGCGGGCCTTATTTGACGGGAGCAGGCGGGCCCTTCAGTTCCACGACGTTGCCTTCGGGGTCGGTGATGTAGAGCGAAGGTCCGTCGCCTTCGGCGCCGTAGCGCGTCTTCACCTCCTCCGGCGTGAGGCCGTGAGCGGTGAGATGCCCGGCGAGCACGTCCGGTTCGAAGGGCTCGATGCGCAGGCAAAGATGATCCATGTTCCGCCCTCCCGTGCCCGGCGCGGCGCCGCCCCTTCTGCCAAGCTCGCCGCCAACGGCGACCATGTCGATCAGCGAGCGCCCGGCGCGCAATTGCGTCAGGCCGAGTTCGGGACGCACGCGCTCGACCCTGCACGTGAGAACGTCATGGTAGAAACGCACCATGCGCTCGACGTCCTTCACGCGGAGCACGACGTGGTCGAGACCTACGATGTGAAACATGATTGCCTCCGGTCGACGCGGCGAACACCCCTGCGCGAGGAGCGTCTGGGAATAATTCCCCGCCTGTCTGACAGCCGGGGGAAGCCGTTACCGTCTCCGCGCGCGCGGAGTCAGGGGCAATACCAGCGGATCAGTTCTCGACGATTCTACCGTCTCCGCGCGCGCGGAGTCAGGCTCGCTTACTTGTTGATGTCGCCCAGGTAGCGTCCAGCGGGCGCCGCTTTTCCCTGCAATTTTCATATGTTACCCTGATTCGCGCACTCCGAGAAATGGCGCGAAAACGTGACATTGCGTGCTAACAGATTCAAACACTTAGCACGTAATTTCGAACCCGCGTTTTCTAGGTAACGGTTGATAGTAGTATTGCGTTACGGTAGTATGTGCAGGTGATCAAGAGCTTCGCCGACAAAGCGACCGCGGCAGTGTTCCATGGCATCGAAGTACGCACACTGCCGAAGACGATGCAACCGGCCGCGCGGCGCAAACTCATGTTGATCGATGCGGCAACGAGCGTGGCGGCCCTGCGCGTGCCTCCTGGCAACCGCCTGGAAGCGCTCAAGGGCGATCGCAAGGGCGAGTTCAGTATCCGCATCAACGATCAGTGGCGCGTGTGCTTCCGGTGGCAGGACGGGCACGCTTGGGACGTGGAGATTGTGGACTATCACTGAGGGCAATATGGCCATCAAACGCGAAGACCTGGACAAGATTGATTTCTCGGACGTAGCGACCGGGCGCCGGCTCGCGCCCGTCCACCCGGGCGAGGTGCTCGCCAAGGATTTCATCGAAGCGCGCGCCATCAGCCGCTACCGCGTCGCGAAAGCGATGGGCGTTGCGCAGCGCCGGGTTGACGAGATCTGCGCAGGGCAACGCGCGATGAGCGCGGATACCGCGTTGCGCCTGGAGCGTGTCTTCGGCATGGAGGCGCAGGTGTGGCTCAACCTGCAGGCGCGCTACGACCTGGAAACCGCGACGCGGGACCTCAAGAAGAAGATCGAGCGCGAGGCAAAGCCGCTCGAGGCGGTGATGTAGCTTTACCCATTGCATCCTCAACCCAACGGCCCGAGGACACCATGCTTACGACCGCCTTGCAGAGATTGGAAAGGTCAGGGCCGACAGTCAACACGTAGCCAACGTGTTCATTTATGCCAGTCCCTTCTCGAAGAATTACCCCGATCTGAAACTGCAGATAACCCCACCAGGCGATGATCTTCCCGATGCCGGCGAGAATGTCCGGCGGAAGATCATCAACGGCATATTTGGATGGTGGGGCGATTGCCAAGCGCGACAGAAACTGGCGAGTTTCGGATTTATTTCGAATGAATTTCGAACGACTCCGCTAACGCATTGATTTCAAAAAGCGGATTCTTACTTGTTGATATCGCCCAGGCAAAGATACTTGACCTCGAGGAACTCGTCCATGCCGTGGTGCGAGCCCTCGCGGCCGATGCCCGATTCCTTGTAGCCGCCGAACGGCGCGACTTCGGTCGAAATGATGCCCACGTTGATGCCGATGATGCCCGCCTCGATCCCTTCGGCGACGCGCCATACGCGTCCGATGTCACGGCTGTAAAAGTAGGCCGCCAGCCCGTACTCGGTGTCGTTGGCAAGATCGAGCAGTTCCTTCTCCGTCTTGAAGCGGTAGAGCGGGGCGACCGGACCGAACGTCTCTTCGCGGGTGATCTTCATCGCCGGTGTCACGTCCGCGAGCACCGTGGGCTGGAAGAACTGCCCGCCTTTTTCGTGACGCTTGCCGCCGGTCACGACCCGCGCGCCCTTCGCCAGCGCATCGCTGATGTGTTCCTCGACCTTCTCGACCGCCTTCATGTCGATCAACGGTCCCTGCACCACTCCTTCTTCAAGGCCGTAGCCCACCTTCATCGCGCCAACCCTGTCAGCGAGCTTCTTCGCGAACGCGTCGTAGACGCCGTCCTGCACCAGGAGCCGGTTGGCGCACACGCAGGTCTGGCCGGTGTTGCGGTACTTCGAGGCCATCGCGCCTTCGACCGCGGAATCGAGGTCGGCATCGTCGAACACGACGAACGGCGCGTTTCCACCCAGTTCCAGCGAAACCTTCTTCACCGTGCTGGCGCACTGGCTCATGAGCTGCTTGCCGACCTCGGTCGACCCCGTGAACGTGAACTTGCGCACGATCGGATTGGTGGTGAGTTCCTTGCCGATCGGCCCCGAGGCGCCGGTCACCACCGACAACACCCCTTTGGGTATGCCGGCGCGCTCGCCGAGTTCGCACAGCGCCAGCGCCGAAAACGGCGTCGAGCTTGCCGGCTTGATCACCATCGTGCACCCGGCGGCGAGCGCGGGACCCGCCTTGCGCGTGATCATCGCATTGGGGAAATTCCATGGCGTCACCGCCGCGCACACACCGACCGGCTGCTTGATCACCACGATGCGCCGGTCGCCCGCGGGCGCCGGAATCGTCTCCCCGTACACGCGCTTCGCTTCCTCGGCGAACCATTCGATGAATGACGCGCCGTAGGCGATTTCGCCGCGCGATTCGGTCAGCGGCTTGCCCTGCTCGACGGTCATCATCACCGCCAGATCCTCCTGGTTCGCCATCATCAGGTCGAACCACTTGCGAAGGATCGCGGCGCGCTCCTTCGCCGTCTTCGCGCGCCAGGCGGGCCACGCGGCGTTGGCCGCCTCGATCGCACGGCGGGTCTCGGCGGCGGCCATCTTGGGCACCGTGCCGATCAACTGGCCGTTGGCCGGATTGTGTACCGGGAGGGTCGCCCCGTCGTCGGCATCCACCCATGCGCCGTCGATGAAGCACTGCTGCCGGAACAGCGACATATCCTTGAGTTGCACGCCGGGTTTGACTTTTTGCAGCATGATGAATTCCTTGGCTCGGTTGGCGAATCGGATTCTGGCGCGGGAAGCTCAGCTGAGGCGGGTACTCTGAGATGAAATCAGTATAGCAGAGGACTCCCTTCAGCCGCAGCTAGCAGCCTGTCGGAGCCAAGTCCGACACACTCCTACGCTTGACGCAATCCCCGAATCGAGGCTATAAGAACAGCGGAGCGTCACGAGACCCGGGAACACCGCTCTCAACCTACACACGGAGACCGCCATGAAGGTGTTTTTTTGCAGACTAATCAGTCACCTGCTTGTCATCAGCCTGATCGCGCTGCCGTTTTCGACGCAGGCGGCTCTGGTCGGAACCGACGAAGTCGTACAACAAGCGCAGACACAATCCGAGCGGGACAAGGTGCGCGATTTCGTGGCGCGCGCCGACGTTCAGAAGCAGTTGGAGGCGTACGGCATAAATCCGCAGATCGCCAAGGAGCGGGTGGATGCGCTCACCGACATGGAAGTCCAGCATATCGCGGGCAAGCTCGACGCGTTGCCGGCTGGAGCGAGCGGCACGGCCGAAACCGTTGTTATCGTGGGTATCCTGATCATCGCAATTTATGTCCTCCTGAAATACGTCTACAAGTGAGATAGGCCGCGCCGAGGCAAGAATGGCGCATGGCACGGGAGCCCGCTGGCTGGCGGGCTTTTTTTTTCCGGCTGCGTTGCTGCTGGGCGGCTGCGCGGGACTTGCCCCTCAGACGTTCGCGCTCACGGACCACCAGCCAGCCGGCCTGCCGCCCCGCGCCGAACTTCCCGATGTCCCGTTTTTCCCGCAAGACGAGTACTACTGCGGCCCGGCCACCCTCGCGATGGTGCTGAATGCCGCCGGGGTCAAGGTGAGTTCCGACGCGCTGGTGGAGCAGGTCTACACCCCGGGCCGGAAAGGCAGCCTGCAGGTCGAAATGCTTGCTGCGGCGCGGCGCAACGGCATGGTGGCCTATGTCCTCGAACCCGAACTCTCGCACGTGCTGCGCGAAGTCGCGGCCGGCACGCCCGTGGTGGCGCTCGAGAATCATGGCCTCAAGTGGTATCCGCTTTGGCACTACTCGGTGCTGGTGGGCTACGACTTGCAGCGCCGGGAGGCGATCCAGCACTCGGGGCACGATGCACGCAAGGTGCTTCCCCTGGGTCTGTTCGAATTCCTGTGGAAAACGGAGGGTCGCTGGGCAATGGTCGCGGTGCCGCCGGGCCGCCTGCCGGCGACCGCATCCGAAAAACGCTACGCCGAGGCGGTCGTCGCCCTCGAAAAAAGCGGCCACACCCGCAATGCGCGGACCGCGTACGAGGCGATGTTGAAGCGGTGGCCGTCGAGCCTTGCGGGACTCATGGGCAGCGGCAACACCGCGCACGCGCTGGGCGACCTGGAGCGGGCAGAAACCGCGTTTCGGCAGGCGGCAACCGCCCATCCGGATTCCGTGGCCGCCCTGAACAATCTCGCGCAAACGCTGCTCGATCGCGGCAAACTCGATGCCGCGCTTGCCGCCGCGGAGCGCGCAGTCGGACTGGGCGGCCCGCTGCTTCCCACCGCGCGGGCGACCCTTGAAGGGATTCGCGCCAGGCAGCGGACGATGACGCGGGTGCAATAGCCCCGCGAGCGCTGAATACGGGCCCACGCCGCTTGCCGCCCCCGCCCGGGTCAGACTTGCTATAATGGCCGCCATCCCGCTCATAACATGATGTTGGAATTGCACAAATGAGCTTGCTCGCGGTGCGCTGGCGCTTCTCGGTGGCCGGCATTGTGATGTGCATGACGCTGCTCGGCGGCTGTGCGAGCACGGGTAATCCGCGCGATCCGTTCGAGCCGCTGAACCGCGGGATTTACCATTTCAACGACGGCGTGGACACGGCCGTGCTCAGACCCATCGCCGAGGTCTACCGCGGCGTGTTGCCGCAGTTCGTCCGCACCGGCGTCAGCAACTTCTTCTCCAACATCAACGACGTGATCGTCGCCCTCAATAACCTGCTCCAGGGCAAGTTCCTCAACGCCGTGTCCGACGTGGGCCGCATCGTGGTCAATTCCACGGCAGGACTGCTCGGAGTGATCGACGTCGCCACCGAGATCGGGCTGGAAAAGCACAACGAGGACTTCGGCCAGACGCTGGGTTTCTGGGGTATAGAATCGGGTCCGTTCGTGATGCTGCCGATCCTGGGTCCGAGCAGCGCGCGCGACGCCGTCGGCCTGCTGGTCGACTTCAAGACCGACCCGGTCACCTACGTCGATCCGAGCCGCGACCGGAACATCCTGTGGGGCGCACGTTTCGTGAACCGGCGCGCGGAGCTGCTCGATACCTCGAAGATACTCGAAACCGCCGCGCTCGACCCATACGAATTCCTGCGCGACGCCTATCTGCAACGCCGGCGCAACCTCGTGCACGACGGCAGTCCCCCGCCCGAAAAGGACGACGAACCGGAAATCAAGATCAAGCCACGCGGCGCGGCGCCGGACGAATCGCCATTCCCCACGTCGGGCAACGCGGAAAGTCCGGTTCGTTCCGTGTGGACGAGCGGCGACGCAGCGGACACTCCGGCGCGCGAGGCGGCAAGGCGCACGGAACCTGCACCCGCCGCGCAACCCCGCGTCGATGCAGCGCCGGCGCAGCCCAGGGTCGTGCGGATCTGGACGTCGGAACCTTGGCAGCGCTGACCCTGGCGCGCCGTCAGTTCAGCCGTGCAGCGATGTGCTGCAGTTCCGCAGCTTTCTGCCGCACGACGATCGCATCTTCCGCGTCGGGTTTGAGCAGCAGGTAAGACCGGAAATCGGCCAGCGCGGCGCGGAAGCATTCCATTTCGAGATGGAGGCGGCCGCGGTCGCGGTACTCGTCCGCCGCCTGCGGCGCCAGGGCTATCACACAGTCGATCGCGGCCACTGCCTTGGTGAATTCGCGCCGCTGCAGGTAGATACCCTTCAGATTGCGCAGCATGCGCGCGATGATCTCCTTGTTCGACGCGACCGCGAGCATCATGCGGACCTGGCCGGCATCGGGCTCGATGCCGTTGCGCAGTACCCTGAGACGCGTGCAGAGGTCATCGAGGCTCAGCGATGCGCCCTTGCCATAGGGATCGAGCACGATGGCGCCGTCGCGCACCACGCATTTCACCAGGAAATGGCCGGGAAAGGCGACGCCCTGCAGGGGCAATCCTATGCGCCGTCCGATTTCCAGGTAGACCACCGACAGCGAGATCGGAATGCCGAGCCGGCGGTCAAGCACTTCGTTGAGATAGCTGTTGCGCGGATCGTAGTACTCCGCCGCGTTGCCGGCAAATCCCAGTTCGCCGAACAGATAGCGATTGAGCGCCAGGATCCGTTCGGCCGGCGGCATGTCCTCGCGCAGGCGCACGCGCAACTTCGCCGCGATTTCCTCGATGCGGGCAAGATACGCTGCAACGTCGAGTCCGGGGTACTCCCTGCCCGCGAGGAGAAACGCGGCCTCGGCGAGGTTGATGCGTTCGTCGGGTCCGGACGCGATCTCCTGCCAGCGTGCCTCGTACGGCGCGGGCAGCGTCATGCCGGCCTCGCCAGCGGCAGGTTCATAAGCAGGTTCTGCGGCTTCATTCTGAGCGTGCCATCCTCCGTCATCGCGAGTCCCAGAAACACCGGGCATCCCGCCAGCTCCGCCCGCATGGCCGACGGCTCCAGGAATTCGGTGCGGAACAATCCAATGATGCGCTTCATGCGCGACGCCTCGACCTCGCCGCCATTATAAATCTCGTTGAGCATCGCCGAGGCTTCGGCGTCGAGACCGACGTGCCAGCGCCACTCCTCGTCGGGTATCTCGCGTATCGGAGTCACCTTTGCCCGCACGCCGTGAAAGTGCCCGATCCAGCGCTCGAGCACGCGCGCGAGGGCCTGGCTGCCAGCGCCGCCCGGATTGAGATTGAGCACGGTATCGAAGCGCTCGTCGCGCGCGAAGTATGCGGCGTGGCTCGCTTCGTCGAGCACGTCGAGTTCGACCGAGCGCAGCGGGGCCTTCGCTTCGAGGAGCAACCGCCCGAGATCGCCAAACCCGCCGCCCGTCGCGTGCATTTCGACGGTCGCGTCGTCGGCAAGCATCACGGCGCCATCCTTCACCGTCACGCGCTGTGCGCGGAAGAAGATCTCCGCGGCGCGCGCGTCCAGTCCGTTCTCCGTGCCATCGAGCATGCCACGCAGGATGTCCTGTGCGGTGTGGTGAATGAAGTCCGGCGGAACCGACACCTCGCCGCGGAAGAGATCGAAATAGAACGCCTCCAGCGTCGGCGCCGAAATCAGCCGGTCGCGGAAACGCAGCATCACCCGGTAATTCTCGCGCGCGTCTGCGTCGGCGATGGCGGCGATTTCCTCTTCGGTTACCACGCGCCGCGGCTCTTCGGCGAGCGCCACGTGGAGCGCACGCTCGCGCTCGCACGATTCAGGCACCGGCGCAAGTTCTGGGCGCGCGAAATACCGCCGCAAATAGTCGTCGGTCACGACCAGCTTGCCCTCGGCGCTGCGGTTCAGCAACCGGAAGCCGCAGCTCGGCCAGAAATCAGGCATCCGAAGGATCAACGAAACAACATTCCCTCCCCCTTGATGAGCAGAAGATAGATTCCCTTCCCCTTGATGAGGAGAAAAAAGCTTCCCTCCCTCTTGATGAGGAGAAAAAAGCTTCCCTCCCCCTTGATGGGGAGAAAAAAGCTTCCCTCCCCCTTGATGGGGGAGGGTTAGGGTGGGGGTGATTCATTTCGTTCGTGCATTCTCATGCCCTCTCGGAAATCTCGACGAGGTTCTCGTCGGGATCGCGCACGTACACCGACCGGATCGCGAAACGCGCTCCCGTGCGCTTGACGGGCCCCTCCTCGATGGGAATATTGCACGCCTTGAGGCGGGCGATCACCTCGTCGAGCGGGCAGTCCGCGAGAAAACAAAGATCCAGCGACCCGGGAGTTGGCGTCCGCGCCTTGATCCCCGCATCGAATCCCGGCGGATGCACGTTGAATTTGTGATCGCCGAACCGGAGCGCGATCCGCCCCGCGCCGTAGCGCTCGAGCTGCATGCCGAGCACGCGCGTATAGAAATCAAGGCACGTGTCGAGGTCGCGCGTGGTGAGAACGACGTGGTCGATGCTCTTGATCATGCTGGCTTCAACTCCCTGAGGTCTCTTGTCACATCCCCGGCGTTGCGGGCGGGATTCACGCCGAGATACACCCGCGCGATCCTGCCCTGCGGATCGACGAGAAACGTGTTGCGCCTCGCGAACCTGAAGACGCCGAGGTTGACCAACGATCCATAGCGCGCGGCAATCCCGCCGCGTGCGTCGGCGAGTAGCGCAAAAGGAAGGTTGTGCTTGCGGGCGAACGCCGCGTGACTCGCGCTGTCATCGACGCTGACGCCGCATACGGCTGCGCCGAGCGCCTCGATCTCACTCATCGTATCGCGAAACCGCGCGGCCTGTTCGGTGCACCCGGGCGTATCGTCCTTCGGATAAAAGTACAACACGAGCCAACGGCCGCGGAACTCGCCGCTAGAACGCAGCACTCCGTTCTGATCGGGCAGTTCGAATTCAGGCGCCGCATCGTTGACCCTGGGCAGGTTCGCCTTCGCCGCGGCGGTGATCCGCCATAGCAGCACCACCAGCCCCAGCACGACCGCGACGAGCAACCACTTCAGCATCGAGGCACCTTGGATTCGAAACGTAGGATCGCGTTGATTCTACGTTAAAATACTTCCCCATACGCCCCGGTAGCTCAGTGGATAGAGCAGC
>JACQGN010000081.1 GCA_016199545.1 Betaproteobacteria bacterium
AGCTGGATCTTCTCCGCGCGTTCGAGGCTTCCCACCGTGCTCATGTCATGTCCTTTGCCAGTTCCTCATGTACTGCAGCCTAGCCCCTGTAGCAGACTCCAGAGTCAAGAGGAATTTGCCGAGGGACTCGGCAAATTCCTGGGGGGTCACAAACAGCCCGAACCAAATCGACCATATGCCGAGGGCGATGAGCACGATCCCGGTCCAGCGCGGCACGCGCCCGCTCAGTCCGGCAAGCCAGTCGAGCGCCCGCCGCGCCGCGGGTATCAGCACGGCGACCGCCAGCGGCAGCGAAAGAGCGAGTCCGAAGAGAGCGAGCGACAGAAAACCGTTCGCAAGCGTTGCCTCCGATACGCCGGTCGCGGTGGCGGCACCCAACAGGGCGAACAGCAACGGCGCGGCGCACGCGGGAATGTTGAGCCCGAACAGGAGTCCGAGCGCGGCAGAGCCACGCACTTCGCCGATACGCGCCAGGCTCGGCCCGAGCGAAGTCATGATATAGCTCGCGCGCCCCGCGACGAACAACAGTCCCAGCGCGACGTAAAATGCTCCCAGCCCGGTCCACATCGCCTTCTGAAACCCGATGAAGGCCGAGCCCACGAGGACCGCGACCGCACCAAGCGCCCCGATGAAGAGCGCACGAGACGCAATGAACACGCCGACTTGCCACAGCTTGACCGCTGCGGTCTTGCCTTCCATCACCTTGATAAAGACCAGCGTCGAGCCGATCGAGCAGGGCTCGATGAAGCCGACGAGACCGAGCCCGATCGGCAGGAGAACGGCCGCGGTCAAGGACTCGGTCATCCCGTGGATGCGACCTTGTAACCGCCTTTTTCGATGGCAGAAACGAGCTTACTCTCGTCGATAGCCGCTGGGTCGTAAAGTATTCGGGCGTTGCCTTCCTTAAAGGAAACGCTCGAGACCTTCACACCGGGCTCGACAGCGAGCAACCCCTTGATGGTTTCGGCGCAACCATCGCAGTGCATGCCCTCGATCTTCAGGACCACTGTCTTCATGTGATCATTAGACGAGGTGGCCATCCTGGATGTGGACCACACGCTTCGCGCGCTGAGCCAGCGGCTCGGCGTGAGTGACCACGATGACCGTGCGCTCACGGGCGATTTCCTCGAGCAGCTCGTAGATCACCTGCCCGGTTTTCGAGTCGAGATTTCCGGTCGGCTCGTCAGCGAGCACGAGCGGAGGATCGTTCGCGAGAGCCCGCGCGATCGCCACCCGCTGCTGCTCGCCTCCGGAGAGTTCTCCCGGACGGTGTGTCGCTCTGGCCCCGAGGCCCACGCGTTCGAGCAACGCGAGCGCACGCCGCCCCCGCTCGTGCTTGTCCACGCCGTTGAATTCCATGGGCAGCATCACGTTTTCGAGCGCCGTCAGATTCGGGATCAGGTTGAAGCTCTGAAACACGAAGCCCACCGTCTTGCGTCTGAATCCCGTCAATTCGGCGTCCCCGAGTGCCGCGAGGTACCGGCCGGCTACCACGACTTCGCCGCTGGTTGGCCGGTCCATCGCGCCGATCATGTGGAGCAGCGAAGACTTGCCGCTGCCGCTCGCGCCGACAACCGCCAACATGCCGGGCGACTCGACGCGCAAGTCGATCCCGTCGAGCGCGCGCACTTCCTGTGCGCCCTTGCGGTAAACCTTGGTGACTTCTCGGAGCTGCACAACCGGAGCTTGCACACCGTTTGCCGCGCGGTCACTCATGCCGAATTGCCTCCATGGGGGAGAGTCTCACGAGCTGCCGGATGCCCCATGCGCTTCCCGCCAGCGCGGCGAACAAACAGGCTCCGATCAGGATACCGAGCGTTGCCGCGCTGAATCGCGGGGACAGCGATAGCGAGTTCGCGAGCGTGCTGTAATGCGAAGGAAGGAATGGACTGACGCCCAGGCCGAAAACCAGTTGTGCGAGCAGTCCTCCCAAAAGTCCGAAAAGGATTGCTGCGGCCAATGCGCCGACTGCGCACAGCAGCACAGCCTCCGTCAGAAAACTCGCCACGATGCCCGAGTCCGACGCGCCGAGCGCCTTGAGCGTGCCGATCTCCCACGCTCGCTCACGCACGACGAGCAGCATGACGAAGAACACCACGACGACCATCAAGGCAGCGGCAAGCCCGATCCCGCCGTTCGCCAGGCGCTGCACCGCCGCCGTCGCAGTAGTTTGAAACTCGGCTACCGTGGTGGGCGAGATGATGTCCGCGACATCCCCAAGCATTGCTCTGAGTTGCCGTTCCACCGCCGGCAGGTTCTCGGCGGAATCGGCACGGACGTAGAGCCAGGAAATGCCCTCGGGTACTCCGTAGACCTCGCGGAACGTGTCGATGGGCATGAAGAGTTGCATGTCACCGAAGACGTAGCCACTCGCGTATACGCCCACGACGGTGAGCGTCACAGGATGGCGATCGAGGGCGAAAATAACAGGATGCGTGCGCTTCAGATCGAGCGTCAACGTGGCGCGGCCGGTGTCCTCCGGCTTGATTCCAGCCCATTTGGCAACACCTTGCCCGACAATCGCGATCTGCTTCCCGCGATCTTCCTCGGTCAAGTCCCGGCCGAATAGAATCTTCGGGTTTCCGGCCTCGCCATGCGACTCGAGCCGCCGCGTGTCCTGGGGATCGACGCCGACGATCATGGCGAAGTTGTGCCCTTCGGTTGGCGTCATGGCGAGCAGATAGGGCTCGACTCTCGCCACATGCTCGATCCCCTTTATCTTCGCCAGCGCGTCTTGAGGAAGGATGGCTTCGTTTCCGACCATGTTGACGTGACCCATCGAGCCGCGCGCGCGCAACTGCAGCGTGTTGTTCACGTTCTGCTTCAGGGTCTCGGTCTGCCGCTGCACGGCATCGCCGATCGACTGCATGACCAGCAGCAGGAAGAAAGGCGCGCCAATGAGAAGCGCGACCAGAACGAGGCGCAACTTGCTGCGCCACAGATTGCGGACGCCGATACCGATCATGCTCACAATTACAGCTTACACCCTGGAGTAAGGTCCAGGGTCAAGCGCCCCCTCCGGACAGCGTTGTTTGAGCCAGCCCGCATTGCTGTCATTCCGCGTGCCTGACATTCTCCAGGTATCGGACCCAGTGCTCGGGAAGATCGTGAGCGCGCGCGCCCTCGCGCAGCAGGGTGAGGTAGCGAAGGGATGGATTCCCATCAGTCTCCTTGCCCTCGGCGAGGTAAGTGGCGGCCTTCCGGGGCTGGCCGTCAATGTCCTCGGCGTCTACCCAGATCTGGCGATAACGTGGCCCGGGTACGCCTTCTGTCGAATCGAGGTGTACCAAGTCGCGGCGCGTAATCCGGTAAAGGACGCCCCATACCTCGGCCACGGGATCGACGGAAAGATTCGCGGGGGCTGCCTTGCCCTTCGGGCGCCCTTCGAGGTTGAAGCGCAGCCGATAGCCGCGCACCCGGCCGGGTCGCCATTCCAGCGAACACATGCCGCGCCGTTCCCGAAAGGCGCTGTCGTGCATATTGGCGCCATATGCGAAGTACCACACTTCTTCGTCAGGCGGCCCGGCCAGCCGGATGCCGTGGAGCCGGTAGTAGCACCAGGAGAGCGCCCACGATCTGGCGATGAGCCGCCGCAGTCTTCTCAAGAGATTTGTCAGCGCTTGCGGCATGGTATCGGGATCGCGCGTAGACGCCGGACAGCGACGAATTGCAGCATGGCGGCAGCCGCGCTCACCGCGAACACCGCCGCAAATGAGCCCGCCTCAGCCACTGCGCCGCCAGCCATTGGAAAAAGCGTCGCGGGCGCAACCAGGGCATTGAAGTAGCCGCTGTAAGCCGGACGGCGGTCGTCCGGCGAAATCTCCATGAGAAAACCGAGATAGGCGATCGTGCTGCCGTTCCCTACTGCGCCTAGAAGCACGAATACCAAGACGAAGTACGGCAATGCGGCCGTGGCCCAGCGCCCGTCGATCGCTATCCAGACAAGGGCGAGAAGCGGCGCCACAGCGCTCGCTGCAGCGACGAACTCCAGCAGCTCCCGCTTGCCGCGCCGGTCGCCCCACCAGCCCCAGAACGGATTCGAGAGCAGCGCGCCCGCCGTCTGCGCACCGAGCAGAAAAGCGACGTCCAGCGCCGAGCGCTGCGTTTGCAGGATGTAGAACGGGAGCGCCATGGCTGCGATGCCCCCGACCCACTGAGCGAAAAGAAAGAGGCGGAACCGGCGATCGTCGCGCAACGCGTCGATGCCGCCCCGCAGAAACGTCAGGAAACCTGCTGCGGGCGCAGGCTTGGCCGCCGGCTCGCCCGTCGTCACAAAGAAGAGCGCCGAAACAAAGAGCAACGCGGCGCCCAGCAGGACAAGCGCCGCATACGCGCCCGGAAAGGGAAGCGCCGCCAGTATGCGCTGCGCGGCGCCGGCCACCGCGAGCGCGAGGAGTCCGCCGCCGAAGAAGCGCAGCGCGAGCATGCGGCTGCGCTCGCCCGAGGGGATCGAGCGGGCGACGATGTCGTTGTAAGGCACCGCTACGATGCCGCTGACGAAAGCGTAGACGGTCCATAGCGCGAAGAACATGACGACCACAGA
>JACQGN010000090.1 GCA_016199545.1 Betaproteobacteria bacterium
GGTCAGCCGGTTTTGCTTATAGCAGCCTGTTGGACTGCTAAGTCCGACAGGCTGCTAGGTGGTGCCGGGATCAGCCGGCAGCGGGGCAGACGTGCTGGGCCGCATCGTTGCCGGGGGCTTGAGCCAGGTCTTTGGCCAGCAGGTAATCGTCGACAACCGCGCTGGCGCGGCTGGCAACATTGGAGCGGAAATCGCCGCACGGGCGCCGGCCGATGGTTATACGCTGCTACAGATCACCATGACCCGGGCGGTCAACGTCGGAGATCGCGGCGCTGGCGAAAGTGGCGAGGGAGCTCCGCCTCACCGCCGACTGAACCGCAACGCTCAGGTGGAGCCCAGGGTATCCCGGATGTGCTTGCGGCGCTGGGATTCGACGACGAACTCCTCCATTTCGGGATCCAGCGCGTTGCGCGAGGAGACGATCCCGACAGGTTTCCCCTTCTCGACCACGGGGACGTGACGAAAGCCGTTCTCGTGCATGATGAGCAACGCGTGCCCGTATGTCTTGTCAGGGTCGATGGCCAGCGGGGCGCGCGTCATCACGTCGGCGAGCCGCGTGGTCCGCGGATCACCCCCGCGGGCGACGACGCGAAAGACGACGTCGCGCTCGGTAAAAATCCCGACCAGCCGCCCGTCTTCGACGACCACGATGGCGCCGACGTTTCTCTTGGCCATGAGCTGGGCGGCCCTCTCGACGGTGGTCTCCGGCGGAGCAGTGAGGAGGTTCTTGTGCTCCATCACCTCCCTGATGAGTTGACTGAACATGGCACCCTCGTCGTGCGTTGAATCGTCCCGGCAACCCGGTCCTGTTTGGCGCCTGACCGCCTGTCGGCACAGGTCGAATCTGGCTCGCGAGCTCTCGTCTGACTGCTTTGTGGTCGGCCAATCGAGAATGCTACGGATCTTTAAGATGCGCTTATTTGACCTACGTCAAAATCTGCCCGGAACCTGCAAGCGCCCAACAAAGTAAACTTCCCTCGCCCCGTTTTCGGGGGGAGCCCGCATGGCGAGCAGGGGGGCCGGGCAGGGTGACGGGGCGGAGAGGCGTCATCTATCCTCGACGTCGCTTGGTGGGACTCGGCGACGATGTGCTAGTCTTGCCGCTGTTGAAAACGCTCGCACAATTCCGACCACCTTGCGGCGGCGCTGTTCAGTTACATGACCGGGCTCAAGATGGTGCATGTGACTTACAAGGGCGGGCCGCAGGCGCTTGGCGATGTGATGACCGGCCAGATCGCGATGTACTTTGCGGGCGTGCCGGTGGCGCTGCCGCTCGTCAAGGCGGGCAGAGTGAGGGCGATGGGGGTGACGGGAGCGAAACGCGCGGCGGTGCTGCCCGATGTGCCCACCGTCGCGGAGGCCGGCGTCCCGGGCTACGAGCACATCCTGTGGGGCATGCTGCTCGTCCCGGCTGCGACGCCGAAGGATGTCGTGACGCGCCTGAGCGGCGCCGCCGTGAAAGCGCTCGAGGCCGCCGACGTGCGCCAGCGCTACGCCGGGATGGGCGTCGAACCGGCCCCGTCCACGCCGGAGCGCGCGAGCGCGTATCTGAACGCTGTTCTGGAGTGACGGAATTTCGGCGAAATGGGAGATCATCCGTGCGCACCTTCGCTGACGCCCGCGCGCTGGCCGATCTCGACCGGCGCTATTCCACTCCCCAGCTTGTCGATCAGAGACGGCGGGTGCGCGAAATTGTCGCAGCGCGCACCGGGGAAGCGGGCCCTCGATATTGGTTGCGGACCGGGTTTCCTTGCGTGTGAACTCGCCGCAGAAGTGGCGCCCGGGGGACGGATTGTTGCCATCGACGCGAGTTCCCATTCGGTGGAGACGACGGCGACCCGGGCCGAAGCGCGCGGGCTCGCCGGATTGGTGAAGGTTCAAACGGGCGACGCCGCAAGTCTCGGTTTTCCGGACGAGACGTTTGATTTCGTCGTTGCAACGCAAGTCTATTGCTATGTGTCGGATGTCGGGCGCGCGATCCGCGAGGCCGCGCGCGTGCTGCGCAGAGGCGGACGTCTCGTGGTGCTCGACACCGATTGGGACTTCTGCGCCTGGGCGTCCAGCGATCCCGCGTTTACACGCCGCATGGTCGCGGCGCGGGGAGCGAAGCAGTTTGCCCACGCACATCTTCCCCGCGAGCTGCACCGGTTATTTCTCGGCGCAGGCTTGACGCTCGCCGATGCGCAGGTTTTTTCCATGATCGAGACCCGCTATGACCCCGACTCGTTCGGGATCGAGAGCATCCAGGGCACATGTTCAGATTGCATCACTCTCCACAGCGTAGCCGCGCGACGAGGACGGCATTGATCAAAAAGGAGCGCCAAGCGCGAATCATGCGCCGTTACGCTAGCCGATACGTGCTGTCGCAATCAACAGTACGTTGCCGCTTGGGGCCTCTTGCCGACGATTGATGCTAGATCGCTTACCGGCTGGGAGGATGTCGCAACGGGATGGCGGTACGGCGGCCCTTTAATTGATTTGGATCAAGGGTTACTTTCCGCGTTGCTGGAAAATTGAAAGATGATGATTTACCAAGACGACGCAAAACACCCGCGAAGCGAAACTAAAGGCGACGGACCCCATTGAAAGATTCAACCGAAGGCGAAAGGCGAAAGGCGGAAGGATCTGAAAAGCAGGACGACTGACGACGGACGAGTAACGAGTAATCCGACCCGCGCAGCAACGGTCCAACAGACAGGTCGACACGATCGGCATCCGGATCGTTTAGGGCGATCCTCGTTTTCGTCACTTCCCGTGGCTGGATCGGGAACTATCCAGTGTTCTTGCGTCCGGTTTATGGGAAGCGTGAGCGCTCTGGGCCTCGGGTCGACCCGGAAAAGGATTGCTGTGCGCGTCCACAGGATTACACCAGTAATGAGGAGTAAATCATGTTTCAACTCATCTGTTTCTCGCTGTTCACGACCCTGTTTGGCTTGTCCGCGCTGCCTGGGATCGCCGCCGACGGCTATCCTACCCGTCCGGTCCGCCTTGTGGTTCCATTTGGGGCGGGAGGGGGCTCGGATTTCATAGCTCGCGCCCTGGCGGAAAAGCTTGGGCAAGAGTTGGGCGCCAGCATAGTCGTCGAAAATCGCCCTGGCGCGGGTGGCACGCTCGGCACGGCCCTCGTGGCGCAGGCGGCACCGGACGGCTACACGTTCCTATTTACGTCGGCGAGCTACGTCTTCAATCCGAGTTTCTACACGAAGCTTCCCTACGATCCAGTCAAGGACCTCAAGCCCATCACGAACTTCGCGCAGACGCCGAATATCCTTGTCGTTCATCCGTCGCTGCCCGCGAAGAGTCTGGGGGAATTATTGGCGCTCGCCCGCAAACGCCCCGGAGAAATTCTTGCCGGCACCGGGGGGGTCGGCAGCAACATCCACCTTACCACTGCGCTCTTCGCGTACATGGCCAAAATTCAACTGACGTATGTGCCGTACAAGGGAGCCGGCCCCGCCCAGATCGGCCTGATGAGTGGCGAAATACCGATGCTGATGGCCGGCATCTCGTCGGCAGTTCCCTTCGTGAGATCGGGCAGGATGCGCGCTCTGGCGGTTACCACGAAGCAACGGGTGGCGATCATGCCGGATTTGCCAAGCATCCATGAGGCCGGCGTGCCCGGGTACGACAAGGCGGGCTGGTACGCGCTGTTCGCTCCGGCGGCAGTGCCGGACCCCATTTTGACCCGCGTATATCAGGCGGCGGCGAGAGCCCTGAAAGACCCCAAAATTGTGAAAACGCTCGCAGCCGAGGGATCTATCGTCGTCGGCAATTCACCCGCCGACTTCACCGCGTTCGTCCACTCCGAGCTTAAGACGTGGGCCAAGTTGATTCGCGAAATGAAGATATCGATATGACGCGGTGAATTAACCCAGCGCCATACTTCTTTCCGTGCTTGGTTCAGCTCCGTGCGTGCTGGCTGCCGAGGTGTACCCGACTAAGCCGATACGTCTTTTGACGCCGTTTGCCCCGGGCGGCGGGACCGACATCCTGGCCCGCCTGATCGGGCCGCAAGTGTCTGAGGCGCTGGGTGCAACGATCGTCGTGGATAACCGGCCGGGTGCGGGCGGCACCCTGGGTGCCGGAATAGCGGTACGCGCGGTCCCCGACGGCTATACACTGATCATGGTCTCGGGGAGCTACGGCGCCAACCCGGTGGTGCACAACCTGCCGTACGACTCGGTGAAGGACATCACGCCGATCGTGCTCATCGGCGAGACCGGGTTGGTTGCGTCGATGAATCCAGCGACTCCGATCAAGACGATCAAGGATCTGATTGCTTACGCCAAGGCGAACCCGGGAAAGCTGCACTTCGGCTCGGCCGGGGTCGGCGGGCTCGGACATCTCTCCCAGGAGCGGTTCCGACTGGCGACTGGAGTCGATATCACCCACGTGCCATACAAGGGCAGCGGACCGGTGATGAACGCGCTCTTGAGCGGCGAAGTGCAATCAAGCTTCAGCAGCCTCGTGCCGAGCATCCCGCATATACGCGCCGGTCGCCTGCGTGCCCTCGGCGTAACGCCCCCCTGGCGAGTGGAGGCGCTGCCGGACGTGCCGACCATAAGCGAAACGGTTCCCGGATTCGAAGTCATACACTGGTATGGTGTCTGGGGGCCGAAGGGGATACCGGCGGAAATCGTTATGCGCCTGAATCGCGAGTTCGCGAAGGTGCTGCACAGCCCGAAAATGAGTACTTGGTTCGCGAACGAAGGCATGCGGCCCGCAGGGGGACCGCCGAAGCAGTTCGAGGCCCGCATCAGGAGCGACGTGGATAAGTGGCTGAAGCTCGCGAAGGAGGCAAAGATCGGACGCTTCAAGTAACCAGAGGAACGGCCGCGGGATTGGTTTTCCTGTCCGTTGAACGTCCGCTTAGGAGAGGATTAACCGTCCGCTCCGGGCCGCTATGCAAAGCTTTGCATAGCGGCCCCTATGCGTAGAACTCAACTATGTGTAGTTCAGGCACCTCCGGCTTTGGTAGGGCCGGCGAACCCTTTGGTCCCTTCCTTGAATTTTCCCCACAGCTTGGGCGGAGTGTGTCGCCCGGTTTCTCATGGATCGCATTCTGGTCGCTTGCCGCGCTGATCGTGACCGCGGTCTTACCCTTCGCATGGCGCATGTTCCGAACACTGCGAGCGCCGTGCGCACCCATCGATCGGCACCGGTTCCCGATGTGGGGCTGGATGGCTCTACTTTGGCTCGTTGCGGCCTGGACGCTCGCTTGGACGCGCTTTACGTGGTTCGACGCGTTCCAGCAACACACTTTCGCGCCGCGGTGGCTTGGCTACACCGCGGAGTGGTTGGACACGATGCCGCGGTTTCGCCAGGCCTTTGAACGCTGGCATCCGATAC
>JACQGN010000088.1 GCA_016199545.1 Betaproteobacteria bacterium
CCGCAGCAGCATCACGCCGTAGGGCTTGCCGCCCTCGGACAGAGGCACCGCGAGCATGCGGTCCGCGCCGTTGCCCACGGTGCGCGCACGGGCCTCGCCGCCGTCGAAACACTCGTAGCAGCGCTCCTGCCCGCACCAGCTGTCGGCGCGTTCGCCTTCCGTGCTTGCCGTCTCCTCTGTCCTGAGGGCGATGGGAAAGCCACGCCGGTCGCCTTCCTCGCGGGCGCAGATGGCGCCCGCCTTGAGGCCGATGACGCGCTCGATGTCGCTCATCACCGCATCGAGCGTCGCCTGAGTGAGCGGATTCTCGGCCAGCGTGCGGGTGGTGTTGTACAGGATCTCCAGCGAGACGTTGCTGCGCGCAAGCTCCTCGGTCTTCTCCTTGACCTTGGCCTCGAGCGTGGCGTAGCTGCGGGAGAGATCGGCCACCATGTAGTTGAATGACTGGCCGAGCTGGCCGAGCTCGTCCTCGCCCGCATGCTGCGCGCGTACCGTGAAATCTCCGATGCGGACGCGGCGCGCGCACTGCAGCAGATCGGCGAGCGGCACGATGACCTGCGCGTGCATGAGGTACAGGGAGATGAACATCACCGCGATGATCGCGAACAGCGCGGTTCCCTGAATCAGCCTCAGCATCTGGATGCGCCGCTCCAGATCGTGTTCGAGCAGATACACCAGCCTGTCGACATCGAGTACGTATGCGGCCATGCGCGAAACGAATGCGTCGCGCACTGGCGCACCCTCGACCATGGCGCGGGCGATGGCGGGTTGGAGCACGCTCGACCAAGCCGACGAAATGCGCTCATGCGCGCGGCGCGTGGGGTGGTCGGCATCGGAGGGCAGGCCGCCTGTCAGCTGTGGGTTGTTGAGTCGGGACTCGAATTCGGCCATCGCCTGTTTCAGCTCGGCCGGCGGCAGCCCGCTGCCGCCCGAGCGCAGCACCTGCACCGTGATCCAGTACGACTGCATCCTGAGACTGCCCGCCAGGTTGATCGCAGCGGCCTTGCCGGTGGACAACTCGGTGAACACGGTCGCACTGATCGTGGCGGCGAGCGCGAGCGCGACGATGGTGCCGAGCGCGATTCCCAGCCTCACGACCAGCGATTCGACGAAAAAGCGACGATCGATTTTCATGGAACGAACTCCCGGGCGGCATTGCTTATTGCATGCGCCTAAATGTGCATTTCGCCATTTTGCCCGTTTAACCCGATTCAGGCCACCGCGGATTGGACCAACGGACGCGACCACGGGCTTGGGAGAAGCAGGGGGAAGACGGCTTGCGCATTTGTCTTCCCAAGGTGGGAGAGCGTAGGTCGGGACCACCCGAAGAGGTGGGAATTTTCACCTCAAGAAAGATCAAGATCTCGGGGGAATCAGCAACGGGGCGTCGCCTCTTGTTTGGACCATCCCCGGCAGGGCGCGTTGGCCATCCTTTGCCAGCTACCGAAGGGAGTCTCCACGCGGGCTACTCTATCAAATCCGCGGAATTAAACGAGCATGACCTGCTGCTCGCCATGCCGTACGAAATATCCACCGTGCAGTGAATGCGCCGCCGCTCCGGCGGCCGCGATTTTCTTGATGGGTATCAAGGCAGGCGCGGCAGTGCGCGCCTACTCTGGCAGGCGCTCACCGCGAACCACGCGGCCTTGCGATTCGGCTGACAAATGACCTTGCACGACGTGCCAAAACCGTTGGAAGTCTTCGAGACGATCGATGCCCGCGGGTGGCAACCGCCCGAGCCCATGATGCGCGTGGTGGAATCCCTGGACCGCCTCCCGCGCGGGAACAAGATCGTGATGCTCCTGCATTGCGAACCGCGTCCGCTGTTTCGCCTGCTCACCAACAACAACTTCCACTATCGCTGCCGCTACGTTCCGGAGGGGCAGTTCGAAATCACCATCTGGCACGCGGCGGACACGCTTGCATCGTCGGCCGGCCTCGACTGAAAGACGAGGCTCAATAACGATATCAGGAGGGATCCAACGCTGCAAATTCCCAGCCTGCCGTTGCCGCGACCGCGTTACAGCCAGGAAAACTCGTGCACGCTACCGATGCGTGATTTGCGCTCACCAGCGTGCCCAGGCTGAATTGCAGCGCAAGCAGCGCTCTGACAGCAGAGACGTTCGGACTGGCTGACCGCGGCAAGATACGCGAAGGCTTCTTTGCCGATATCGTGGTGTTCGATGAGACGACCATCGCCGATCGCGCCACGTACCTCGAACCGACGATTCTGCCGACTGATTCGCGACACCGAGAGCGGTGCGGCTGCGGCGATCGCCGTCTGGGTGTAGCCGCCCTGCAGGCAGGCGAGCGCGATTCCAATCTCGCGTCGCCCAGAAAGATCTGTCCGCTCACGGCACTGACCGCAGGCCGACGGGCTCACCACGGCGCAAGCAGCGGGATCCGTTCACGTCCGTTGCGGCGGTAGGCGACGAAGTCGTGGTCAAGCGTGAACACGCACGACTCACGGTGAAGCTCGCTCATGCGCGCGGGGCAGGCATCGGCAAAGCTCATCGGGGTATTCGAATACTTACGCAGCAGACGCAACGCAGACTCCTGCTCGTCCTGGAAATCGAACCGGACTTCCAGAACGCCTCTATCGACGAAGGCGGCAAGCGCCCCGCGCCCCCCGGGGACGACCTGAAGCAGGAAGAAAGCCTCGGACAGCACCGCCTCGCAGGTCCCCATCGGTCCGGACATTGCCGCCAGTTGCGCCCGCGTCCAGCGCAGGCCGGCGCGCCATCGGAGTCTTCAGGGGAAACGCGGCGAGATCGTCGGCGCGGATGGCGGACAGCGCGCCGCCGTACCGGCCGACCGGCGGGATACGCTGCGCTTTCCCGCCCTACGGCCCTCAGGGGCAACAAGTAGCTGTAGGTTGCGGGTGAGCAACGCGAACCCCAACGCACGTGGCGAGAACGCAGGGCATGCACCGCGCGCCGTTCAGTGGTGCGTGATACGCACCCTTGCACTACGCGCCCCGATCGAGATGTTATCCAAGTTGGTCAGGGACGCCGGCCTCCGAACCAGGTTAGCAGCACGAGACCAGTCGCCTCTATCCTCAACCCAGCGCGAGTTTCTGGCGGGCAGCCGCTGCCGCCCGCTCGAGGAAATGCCGGTACGCCTCGCCGCGCGCCACAAGGTTATCGTGCGTGATCTCAAGATCGACGGATCCCAGGCCGTTCCAGATTCGCACTTTATGGGTTCCGGTCACCATCCCGAATTTCCCGTCGTCCCACAACACGTTGACTTCGGACACACAGCGCTCGTGGACGTCCTTCGAGGCGCGCATCATGGCGTCCTGGTAGGCAAACAGATCAGTATCCATCATCGCTCTCTCCGATCCGGTCAAACGACCGGGCGCGGGCCCTGTGCCGGTTCAGCGCAACCCGAAGATCGCGAGCATGGTAATCAGATCCACGAGCACCTTCTCTTGCAGCGGGAGGGCGGGGAGCCGGTCTGCTTGGGGCGCCTGTTCTCCCCCGGGGGATTGCCTTATTCGCCCTCCCTTCGCAAAACGCTACGCCGGGACGAGGGTCGCAACCTTGATCTGGCGCAACGATTGTTGTAATTGTCATTAGCGGAACACGAACCCGCCCTGCGCGGCGTTGAAGTCGATCAGCAGGACCCGGCCCGTGGCAACCTCCACGGTTCGTTGCGCGCTGTAATTGAACTCGCCCCGTGCGTTATCCGAGAGCCGCGCGCGGAAATCGTGGCGGCCGGCCTCCACTGCAAGGCGGCGGTAAACCGTGGAAGCCCCGTCCTTCGCGAGACCGGAGGGAGGCGCGATGATGCGGTAAAGGAGCTTGCCGTCCATCTCCAGTTCCACCGTCACATCCGCCCGTTCGCGTGGACACACCGTCTGCGCGCGCATGTTGGGTGCAAGTTTCGCGAGTTCCTCCGGCGTGCGCTCGCGGCACGGTTGCTTGCGCTGCGCGCCGTGACTGAAGGACAGCCGCACCAGCGCCTGGTCCGGCTTGAGATGCTGGTAGGCCGGCGCGCTGGAGAAATAGCCGACGACGCCGGCGAAGGCCGCGTAGAGCGCCGCCTGCAGCGCGTAGCGCAGGGCAGTGCTCACCGCTGGCCCCTATGATTCTGCCGGGCCAAAGCCCGGCAGAATCATTGCGCAAAACCGCCTGCAAGCTACCGGTAACCAATGCATCATAGATTCGCAATCTCGATTCCGCTCTCGTCCGCGGCAATGGCGCAGGAGCGCGCGTTCAGTGGGTCTCATTCGGACTTCTCAGGCGGTTTTGCATTAAGCAGCCTTTCAGGCTGCCAAGCCTGGGAGGCTGCTGGCTGCACCATCTCGGCGCTCTTCGCCCGTAATTGCGGCGCGAGCTTGAACGCGTCCGAGAAGCAATCATGCTCCGACATGCCGTGCGCGACGAACGCCGGATGCGCGGTCTCGACCATTGCCACCGAGCCGCAGGCATAGATCTGGTGCTCCGACAGGTCCGGAAAATCGGCAAGGATCGCCTGGTGCACCAGACCGGTGCGGCCGCCCCAGCGGTCCTCCGGCGCGGGTTCCGACAGCACCGGGACAAAGACGAAATTATCATGCTCGCGCGCCCACTGCCGCGGCAGATCGGCGAGATAGAGATCG
>JACQGN010000089.1 GCA_016199545.1 Betaproteobacteria bacterium
CTCTTCCATAGTCCCACATTCATCGGGATCCGAAGGGGAATTCCTGGTCAAGTTAGAGGTTAGGGACTAGTGGCTAACGCTGCGCTCGCGATGACCCGATCGTGTCATTGCGAGCGCAGCGAAGCAATCTCGTGGCAGGCCACGTGACCGCGCCCGCCGCGGGATCGCCGCGTCAGCAGACCGCCACGCTTTGCTCGCGGCTTCGGCCTGTCCTCGCGATGACATCGAGCTCATTACCTCGCGATGACACCGGTGTCCATGGCTGCCGCTCATGGCGCGGCCCCTCCCGCCGCATCAACGGCGGCCTTGCTGGCGTCGTCCATGGTCGCGAGCGGCGTGACGCCGAGGCGATCCTTCAGCATCCGGATCGCTTCCTCGTCGCCGGTGCCGTGCACCGAAAAGAAGATCGGCAGCCGCGGCTTCAGGGCTTCGATTGCCTCGATCACGCCCTGCGTCATCACGTCGGTGCGCGCGAAAGCGCCGCAGAAGTTGATGACGAGGCTCTTGATCCGGGGATTCGACAATAACAACTCCAGGGCCGGTTTCGCCTGGGTATAGGACTCGCCGCCGATCTCGAGGAAGTTCGCGGGGCGGCCGCCGTGGTGGCGGACCACGTCCATCGTTGTCATGGTGAGCCCGGCGCCGTTCGCGAGCACACCGACGTCGCCATCGAGATCGATGTACTTGAGGTGGGCGGCCTTGGCCCGCTCTTCAAGGGCGGTCAGTGGGTCAGGTGTGCCCGCCCGCGCGACCTCGCTCTGGCGGACGACGGCGCAATCGTCCATGACGAACTTGCAATCGAGCGCGACGACGCGGCCGTCCGTGGTGACGACCAGCGGGTTGATCTCCAGAAGCTCGGCGTCGAAGGCGGCGTAGGCCGCATAGAGTTTGACAAGTACGTCGGCGACCTCGCTTTCGGCCCAGCCCAGTGCAAGACCTTGAACGAGCTTCGCGGCATCCCCGGGAGTCAGGCCGCGTCGGATGTCGACGGCCAGCCGGCGAAGCTTTTCCGGCACCGTTGCCGCGACCTCCTCGATGTCCATGCCGCCCGCCGTCGAAAACATGACGAGCGGGCCCTTGGTGGAGGTGTCGTTCAGCACCGCTGCATACAGTTCGCGTGCGATCGGCACCTGCTCCTCGATCAGCAACTTTTCGACCCTGTGGCCGGCGATCTCCATTCCGAGGATGGCGCGTGCATGCGTCCGTGCTTCCTCCGGTGTCGCTGCGAGCCTGATGCCGCCCGCCTTGCCGCGCTTGCCGGTCGGCACCTGCGCCTTGACCACGACCGCGCCGATCCGGGCAGCGGCCGCGGCGGCCTCGGCCGGCGTGCGCGCCAATTCGCCCCTCGGAATGGCGATGCCATACTCACCCAGCAGCGGTTTGGCCGCGTGTTCCTCGAAGTTCATCGGAAGCAGCCGGTAGGACTTGACAGCGCGTACCGGCTGCTTAAAGCAAGACCGGCTGAGAATTCGGAAGGAACGTTACCCGAAACCGTCGAACGTGAAGAAAAGCAAGGGTGATATCGCATATCTCTCATCTTCGTTTGCGCCTTTTCTCTTTATTGGCGCCGGTCTTGCATAAGGAGTTTGTCGGAGTTGGCCCCGACAAACTCCTTATTTGCCGTATTTTTTCCAGAACGGACCGAACAAGTCCTCCGGTGCGGGCTTATTCTCGGGGATGGTGCGGACGATGCGTGTGACGTTCATGAAGTGCCGGTAATTGAGATTTTCGGAAAAGCTGTTGGCGCCCCAGGTGCCGCAGCCCATCGTGAGCGAGAACGGCAGCCCGTTGTCGAAGTTGCCGCCGTTCGCGATCGCGTGCGCCTGCTTCACGATCACGCGGCACACCGTCATTTCGTGCCCGAGCCGGCGGATATGCGCTTCGTCCTCGCTGTAGATGCCGCACGAGTGGCCGTCGCCCATATAGTCATAGATTCCACGCATGATGCCGAAGGCGTGGTCGAAATCGCGCGCGCGGTAGAGGGTAAGCACCGGAGAGAGTTTCTCCCCGGAAAACGGGTAGTCCCGTCCGCTCCCGGTTTCCTCGACCATGAGACAACGGGCGTCGGCGAGACCGGGGCGCGTGAGGCCGGCGATGGCGCAGATCTTCGACACGGACTGGGCGGTGCAGGCGGACGAAAGCCTGCCGCCGGGAAACATTGCTTTCTGCAAAGTTTCCTTGTCAGCGGCCGTGAGGAGCGCGCCTCCTTCCTGCACGAGACAGGCCACCATCCGCGCATAGACCTTGTCATGGATGATGACGGAATTCTCCGAGGAACAACTGGTTGCGTAGTCGAAAACCTTGGAGCGCATGATCTTGGCGGCGGCGTCGGCGCAGTCGGCGCTGTCGTCGACGATGACCGCCACATTGCCCGCTCCGACGCCCAGCGCCGGGGTGCCGCTCGAATAGGCCGCGCGCACGTTGGTCTGGGATCCCGTTACCACGACGAGGTCCGCCTGTTTCATGAGCGCGGCCGAGAGTTCGCGGGTGACGGGTTGCGGCAGCATCTGCACGAGATCGGCAGGCGTGCCGATGCGGGCGAACTGCTCGTGTATGTACTGAACGAGTTTCGCGCAGGTCGAATAACCTTTGGGCGAAGGCGAAAGGATGATCGCATTGCCGCACTTCAAGGCGTTGATCACGTTATTGGCGGGGGTCGCTCCGGGATTGGTCGAGGGCACGACCGCCGCCACGACCCCGACCGGCCGCGCGATTTCGGTGATGCCTTTCTCCGGGTACTCGGCGAGCACACCGGTGGAGACCGCGCCCTTCAAATCGCGCAGCAGGCCCAGTGTCTTGCGGTGGTTTTTTTCGACCTTGTCCCCGACGCTGCCGAGACCGGTGTCGCGCACCGCGATTTCTGCGAGCGCGCGGTTGCGCTCCGGCGCCATGATGGCCCAGCCCGCCGCGGTGACGAGTTCGTCGAGCCGCGCTTGGTCGTATCCGGCACTGACGCGCTGCGCGGCGCGCGCGCGGCGGATTAGCTCCGCCACGGCCTGGTTCGCGGTAGTGCCGATGGTGACGGTTTCGCTATGAGTGGTCATGGCTTGCCCCGATGGATCGATTTCCGTTGTCACTGGCTGGCGATGCGCCGTTTCATCCTCTGGCGCATGCGCCGGAAGACGGGATAAAGGAGCGTCAGGATCGCGATTAACATTATCGGCCCGCTGATCGGCCGCGTAAAGAACACGGTCCACTCGTTGCCGAAGCTGATCATGGTCGTCATGAACGAAGACTCGGCGAGCGGACCGAGAATGACCCCCAGCACGAGCGGCGTGATCGGGAACTTGAAACGCTCGAACAGGTAGCCGAGCACGCCGAAGATCGCCACCAGCCACACGTCGGTGATGTTGTTGCGCGCGGCAAATGCGCCGAGGATGCACATCATCACGACGTAGGCCGAGACGATTACTTCGGGAAACGCGAGCACCTTGACCATGTACTTGGTGGCGAAATAGCCGATCACGCACATCATGACGATGCCGACGAACACCGAAGCGAACATCGCGTAGATGATGTGGCTGGAAGTCTGGAATACCTGCGGTCCGGGCTGCAGGCCGTGCAGCAGGAAGGCGCCGAGGATGATGGCGGTGGCGCCGCTGCCGGGAATGCCCATCGTCACGAGCGGAATGATGGCGCCGCCGACCGAGGCGGTGGCCGCTGTCTGCGGCGCGACGATGCCCTCAGGTATGCCAGTGCCCAGTTTCTGCCTGCGCCTGCCATACTGGCCTTCGATGCCGTACGACAGGAACGAGGAAACGGTCGCGCCGGCGCCCGGCACGAGTCCCACGATGATGCCGGTCGCGCTGCCGCGCAGGAAGGTCATCTTGGTGGCCAGCACTACGCGCAGCCGGGGCAGGCGCGTCCTGATCTTGCCCACCGCGTCCAGCGGTACCGATTTGAAGCCCTGTTCCAGGCGCAGGAACACCTCGCCCAAGCCGTAGGC
>JACQGN010000086.1 GCA_016199545.1 Betaproteobacteria bacterium
GAACGCCTCGCAGTAACCCAGCCGGTCCGCCAGCAGCACCGCCTCGCGGTCTTCCTTGAGCGTCTGCGTGTAATTGCGCCCCGGCGGGTGCATGGGCATCGTGAAGAATCCGAGTTTCATCCGTGTCTCCGGATTGAGCTGAGTGATTCTAGCGGATTACCCGGATCGCAGGCATCAACGAATCGGATGCATGTGGACGAATCCCTTTCAGGGGCCCTCTGCCGGCGTGACTTCAGCGCCGATGCGATCGACGATCAGTCGGTAGTGCTCGGGCCGGCGGTGCGCTGCAAAGTTGAACATCGTGCGCTTGAGATCGGCGGCAAGGTCGATGTCCGCATTGAAACAGATCACCTCGTCTTCCTCGGTAACTGATTTCGCCGCAATCTCACCGGTAGGCGCGACGATCAGCGAGTGCCCGAACATGCGATAGCCATCCTCAAAACCGCATTTCGCCGTTTCGACCAGCCAGGTCGCGTTCTGGAAAGCCATCGACTGCGCCATGATGAGGTGATGATGCACACGGAGCGCTGGAGGTTCCGGATAGTTCAGGTTTTCGCTCGGCGTGTTGAAGCCGAGCGCCACGACCTCGGCGCCCTGGAGCGCGAGCACGCGGAATGCCTCGGGCCAGCGCCGGTCATTACAGATCAGCATCCCGGTGATCGTGTCCATGAAACGCCAGACGCGAAACCCCAGGTTGCCGACTTCGAAGTATTTCTTCTCCAGGTGCTGGAAAGCGGCTTCCGGCTTATGGTCGGCGTGGCCGGGAAGGTGGATCTTGCGGTATTTCCCTGCAATCGAACCGTCCGGCCCGACCAGGATCGCGGTGTTGAAGCGGCGCGTGCGGCCCCCCTCCTGAAGCAGCTCCGCATACCCGATATAGAATCCCACGCCGAGCTTCCTTGCTGCGTCGAAGAGTGGTCGTGTCTCGGCGGAAGGCATGGTGGATTCGAAGAACCTGCGGTCGACTTCGGCGAGGTCTTCGTACCAGTGGCGCGGAAAAAATGTCGTGAACGCAAGTTCGGGAAACACCACGAACTTCGCACCCATGCCGTGCGCCTCACGCAGCAGGTTCACGAGCCGCTGTGTAGCCGAGGTCCGCGTGTCGGAGAGGTGGAGCGGCCCAAGCTGTGCCGCTGCCATTCGCAGGTGTCGAGACATGTCAGCCGCCTCCTCCCCAGGTTAGCGAGGCCGCTGGAGAGCCGGCAATTCACGCAAAAATATACGCCGGCCGCGCTTGAACCCGGCAAGCGGCAACGCACATTTTGCAATAATGTCGCAGGGCAATGCCTCATCCCACACCACCAGGTCCGCCGCCTTGCCCGCTTCGATACCGTAATCGCCCAGCCGCATCAACTTCGCCGCCCGCTCCGTGATCATCTCGAAACAAACACCCAGATCCTTCGGCCCATACCTCTGAACCACATTGGCATAGAGGTTGGCGATCCGGGTCAGGGAGCAATCCCCGTAGGGCGTAAAGGGGTTCAGCACATTGTTGGTGGCTAGCGTACAGTTCGCGCCATTTTCGATCAGCGTATTGGCGTCGGTCACGCCGCGCATCACGCTATGCTCCATGTGCCGTCCGCCATTGAAGAGGTCGGTAGCCGGCAGGACGGCGAGCGACACTCCAGACTCTCCAAGCCGCTTGCCAACGGCTGCCTGCCGTTTGACCGGCATGCAGGAAAACTTGGACCCATGCCCGAACGCGACCCGTCCCTGCCACCGCATCCGATCCGTGATCTCGCAAACCTGCGGGTAATCCAGATCCGTCGCTTCAGATCCGCCGTCAAGATGGAAATCCACGTCAACATTGTATTGCCGCGCCAACTCGAAGACGCGGCGAATCTGGCCGGGCCCATCCTTGTCGTAGCGGATGCCGCCGCCCACCACCGGAGCGCCACGTTCCAGGCAGTGGACCAGGTTCTCGTCGGCGCCGGGCACGCCCGTCCAGCCCTCCTGCAGAAATACGCACGGCTGGATATCGATCGCCCAGGCGTAATCCTTTCGCAGTTGCTCAATCGCCTCGAACCCGAGCAGTCCCACATTCGGGTCGACTTCGACCTGAGTCCGCATATGAGTGACGCCGTGCAGAAGACACTGCTCGAGGGTCGCCCGGGCCCGCGCGTAAATATCTTCCGGCGTGAAAGTATGCTTGATCGAGGCGCTACGCTTCATATGATCGCGCACCATGCGGTCGGGCTGGATCGGCACGCGATCGACGATCATCGCCTTGTCGAGGTGAAAATGGCTCTCAACGAGGCCGGGTGAAACAAGCTTGCCGCCGGCATCGTGTTCCAGACCGTCCGCAGCGAGGCTGGGCTCCACCGCAACAATGATACCGTCCCGCACGCCGATATCGACCGTCGGATCATCAGGTCCAGCGCTTGCAAGCCTGGCGTTTCGAATAATGAGATCCAATGCCATCTGCCTGGCTTTCCTTCTCTTGTCAGTTATCGCCAACGGCCGCATCGCGGCGTTTGGGAACAAGCTGCCTGGGGATGACACACTGCATGGTTCAACGCTCGACCGGCAGCTTGTGGTCGTTCCAGTCGACCATGCCATCCTTGAGGTTGTAGACGTGTTCGAAGCCCAGCCCTTCGAGGATCGCCGCAGCGGTGGTGCTGCGCACGCCCGAGCGGCACACGGCGATGATCGCGCGGTCGCGGTGGCTATCGATTTCCCCGATCCGGCTCGCGAGTTCGCGCAGCGGAATGAGCGTACTCCCGGCGATGTGCCCAAGCGGGCCGCGATACTCGTTGGTCTCACGCACGTCGAGCACGAGCGGCGGATGGGGCAATGCGATCAACTCGCTCACGTCGTCCACCGTGAGCTGGCGGACGCGATTGAGCTGCGCGAGATCGGGGAATTTCGCCTTATCGTCCTCGATCGCGCTCTGGTTCGGCTGTAGAACCTCCTGGATCTTGTCCGGCATCGGAAAATTGAGACTCGCCATCAACGCGATGTATTGCGCCCGCGTGCGGCCCATGATCCGCGGGTTGTGCTGCCTTTCGTGGCCGATGGTGGAATGAGAATTGCCCCGGTAGTCATGGGCCGGGTACACCAGCGTCGCGTCGGGCAGCGCAAACAGCCTTTCCGTGATCGAGTCGTACTGCTGGCCGGCGTCGCCCCCTGCGAAATCGGCGCGCCCCGTGCCGCCGATCAGCAGCACGTCTCCGGTGAACACCCTGTCGCCCGCGCAAAGGCTGATGCTGTCCGGCGTGTGCCCGGGCGTGTGCAGCACCTCGAGCGTGATCTCGCCCACGCGCAGGCTTGCCCCCTGCTCCACGTGCTCCTCCACTGCAGGCGCCGGCGCACGCCGGTGCATGATGAGCCGCGCCCCCGTCAGCTCCTTCAACTGGAACGAGCCGGTGGGATGGTCGGCATGCGTGTGGGTGTCGACGATGGCGTCGAGCTTCAACTGGTGATACGCCAGGAATGCGAGGTAGCGGCTGATGTTGTCGCGCACCGGGTCGATCAGCAGCGCCTTGCGCGTCGCCGCGCAGGCGACGAGATAGGTCTTGCACTTGCCGCAGTTGAGCTCGGGAAAGTGCAGCATGTTCATCGCGCGGCCTCCACGAGTGTCGCCGCGCGGGGATGCGGCCCGGCTTTTCCCGACGGCTGATGAACGGGCCGGTCGCCGGCGCACTGAATACGGTGCATGATGCGCCGGTGGCCGCCGTCGAAGGGATTGCGGTGGTGCATCGCGCAGCGATTGTCCCAGATCAGGATGTCGCCGGCGCGCCAGGTGTGGTGCCATTGAAACTCCGGCCGCGTCGCGTGCGCCCACAGCGCGTTGAGCAATTGCTCTGACTCATCGACCGGCAGCCCGTTGATATAGGCGTTGGGGCGGCGGCCCAGATAGAGCGCGTCGTACCCGGTTTCGGGATGGGTGCGGACGATCGGATGGCTCGGGCCCGGCGCCGCGCGCACGTCGGTGACCGGCTGGAATCCCGCGCGCAAGTCGCCCGCGCTGTTGTACGTCAAATCGTGCTTGAGCGTGCGGCCTTCGATGCGCGCGCGCAGTTCGCGCGGCAGCGTCTCCAGCGCGTGATACATGTTGACGTAGCCCGTCTCGCCGCCGGACGGCGGTATTTCCAGGGCATACAGTCCGCTGTATGAAAGCGGCGTCTCGCGGTACGAATTGTCGGAGTGCCACACCACCTCGGCATCACGCAACACGCCGATCGGCACGCCGTTTTCCAGCACATTGGAGACGACGATGATCTCCGGATGGGGCCGCGCCTTTTCCTTGCCGGTCCTGGCAAGCGGCGCGAAATCGAGCTCGCCGAAACGCCGGCCGAAGGCGATCAGTTCGGGATCGGTCAGCGACTGCCCGCGGATGAGGATCACCAGGTGATCGAGGAGCGCCGGGTATACGGCACGGGAAGCGTCGTCACTCAGGCTGCGGACATCGCCGCAGCGCACCTCGGCCCCGATCATCCGCCCCGTGGGCTTGACCGTCACGGTCATTTGCATGGGTGGAAATGTAATCCAGTGCACCCGGAGACTCAACTGCCGTTTTTGAGCTTGAAAAAGCACGCCGGGCGGGCGATCATCGCCCGCACAGCCCTGAGGAGATAGTTCGCATGAACGATGCAAGCGCCGGCGCACTGGTCACGGAAGAATTCATGGTGCCCTCGGGCGACCCGGGGATCGAGATCTTCGTCCGCAACAAGCGCCCGGCGAACCTCAGGCGCTGCACACCGGAGAACATCGTGCTGTTCGTGCACGGCGCGACCTATCCGGCGGAAACGAGCTTCGACCTCAGGCTCGACGGGCTCTCCTGGATGGAGTTCATCGCCGGGCGCGGCTACGACGTCTATCTCATGGACGTGCGCGGCTTCGGCCACTCGACCCGCCCGCCGCAGATGGACGAGCCGCCGGAGAAGAACCCTCCCGTCGCCCGCACCGCGACCGCGGCAGGCGATCTCGGCGCGGTCGTGGATTTCATTCTGCGCCGCAGGGCCGTGCGCAAGCTCTGTCTCCTCGCCTGGTCGTGGGGCACGCGCATCGCCGGTTACTACACAGCGGGCCACAATGACAAGGTGCAGCGGCTCGCCCTCTATGCTCCCGGGTGGCTCCGCACCAGCGCATCGGTGACCGATCCTGGCGGCGCGCTGGGCGCTTACCGCACCGTGACCGTCGAAGCCGCGAAACGGCGCAAGCGCGCGGGCGTGCCGCCAGAAAAGGTGCAGGAACTGATGCCCGACGCGTGGTTCGACGCCTGGGCCGGCGCGACGTTCGCCACCGACCCCGTTGGCTCGCGGCAGAATCCGCCCGTGCTGCGGGCGCCCAACGGCTCGGTGCAGGACAACCGCGAATTCTGGGCGGCCGGCAAGCCGCAGTACGACCCAGGCGCGATCCGCGTGCCGACGCTGCTCATCGTCGCGGAATGGGATGCCGACAACCCACCGTCGATGTCGCAGGCATTGTTCGCCGCGCTGACCGCCGCACCCTGCAAGCGACTGGTCATGATCGGCGAAGGCACGCACTCGGTCATGATCGAGAAGAACCGCATGCAGCTCTTCTATGAGGTGCAGCTCTTCCTCGACGAACCCTCGCCTGCCTGATGCCTGCCTCGGCTGAAATAACCGCCGGCTACTGTCTTCCCGCGAATACGTGGAATCCATGCGGTGGTGAACAACACTTCGTAGGGCGGATTAGCGAAGCGTAATCCGGCGGACGCGCGAGTGGTGGGTTACGCCACTGACGCGGCTAACCTACCCTTGTCCTGATTGTCATTGCGAGAAGCCTCAGCCGACGAAGCAATCTTGCGGCTGGCCACGAAGCGACGGTCTCCCTGTTTGTCATCGCGAGGAAGCTCTGCTGACGACGCGATCTCGCGGCTGGCCGCGGCTGCGTTGCCTGCAACGAGATTGCTTCGTGCCTCGCAATGACATGAAAGACGGATGTCTGTTGCAGTCCCGTTTGCCATGGCAAGTGCAATCACTGTCTACGTCGCGTCGTTGTCTTCGCCTTCCCGCTCTTGCGATACCACTCCAATATCTGCTCCCCGGTCCAGAACAGCACGCCCGGCTTTTTCTTCAGCCGCTCGAACACGGTCTCGAAATACTTGATCCGATGCGGCACACCAGAAATATACGGATGCACCGCGATCGACATGACTTTCGCGCGCGTCTTGCCTTCCTCGTACAGCCGCTCGAACTGGTCCATGGCGCGGCTGACGAACTCATCGGCCCGGTGGTGCTGCACCATCATCATCGGGATGTCGTTGCACTCCACCGAATACGGCATCGCGACCACCGGGCCATGCGCGGTGCGGATTTCGACTGGATCGTCGTCGATGATCCAGTCGGCGATGTACTGGATGCCGGCCTCGGCGAGGTAGTCCGGCGTGAAGTAGGTTTCGGTGAGCCCCGGGCCGAGCCATCCCACCGGCGCCCTGCCAGTAAACGCTTTGATCGCCTTGACCGTGCGCTGAATCATCGCGCGCTGATCCTTCTCGACGTGGATCGGCTGCTGGTCGTAGGAGTGGCCGACGAACTCCCAGCCGGACTCGAGCGCTGCCTCCGCCACGCGCCGGTAATCGGTGCACACGCGCGCATTGATGAAGAGCGACGCCTTGATGCCGAGCCTGTCGAGTGCCTCTTTCATGCGCCAGAACCCCACGCGCATGCCGTACTCGTGCCACGCCCAGTGCGCGAAGTCCGGCAGCCGCGTGACGTTCGTCGGCGGCGGCAGCACCTGCCGCGGCATTGGCCGGCGGATGTCCCACACTTCGACGTTGATGACGGGCCATACCACCACCCGCGCCCCGCCCGGCAACTTCAGCGGCGGCCGGTCGATGATCGCGGAATATTCAAGACGTTTCGACGGAATCATTCAGCGTACCTTCAAACTTTGGTGAGCAAGCGGGTTTGCCTTCCGGTGAGCGCGTTTGCCTTCCCTCTCTCCCAGGAGGTGAGCGAGCACGGTTGTCTTCCCTCTCCCCCCGGGAGAGGGACCGAGGGTGAGGGAAAACCTTCTGGCCCCGCGGCGCAAGCCCGATTATAAGTCGAAGACCCGAAGCGGTGCGGCGCCTGATTGCGCATGCGCGGGTCATTCTCTATCATCCCCCGCATCACCCTCCTCAACCTCCTCAATCCGGCTCCCATGAGAATCGTCCGATACATTGCTTCAGTCATATTTGCCGCCGCTGCGATCGGCGCCCTCGCGCAGGGATACCCGGAAAAGCCAATTCGCCTCGTCGTCCCCTACCCGCCCGGCGGAAATATCGACATCACCGCGCGCACCATCTCCCCAGGTCTTTCCGATCTGCTGGGGCAGTCGGTGGTGATCGACAACCGCTCCGGAGCGGGCGGCACAATCGGCGCGGATCACGTCGCCAAGGCGCCGGCGGACGGTTACACGATACTCGTCGGATCGAGCGGGACACTCACCGTCGCGCCCAGCCTGTATACGAAGAATCCGTATCACCCGGTGCGGGATTTCGCGCCGGTGAGCTTCGTCTCCACCGTGCCGCTGGTGCTGGTGATCCATCCGACCGTGCCGGCGAAGAATGTGAAAGAACTCGTGGCGATCGCCAAGGTAAAACCGAACCGGCTGTCGATGGCCTCGGCCGGTACCGGCACCACCAATCACTTGACCGGCGAGATGTTCCAGGCGATGACGGGGGTCAAGTTCGTGCACGTGCCGTACAAGGGCAGCGGCCCGGCGCTGGTGGATTTGATGGGTGGACAGGTCGATTTGCATTTCGACCAGCTCTCCTCCTCGGCGCCCTACATCCAGGCGAAGCGGCTGAGAGCGCTCGCCGTCACCACGGAAAAGCGCGCCCCGATTTACCCGGACATCCCGACCCTCGCTGAGGCCGGCGTGCCGGGATTCGAAGCAAGCACCTTCACCGGCCTCGTGCTGCCCGCAAAAACCCCGCGCGAAGTGATTGCGAAACTGCACGCCGCGACCGTGAAGGTGCTCGCCCGCCCTGCGGTCAAGGAACGCTTCGCCAGCTTCGGCGCTGACGCCTTCAGCAGCACGCCCGATCAACTCGGCGCCTTCATCCAGAA
>JACQGN010000096.1 GCA_016199545.1 Betaproteobacteria bacterium
GCACGCCGGGCCGCCAATGGCGGATAATCGATGCATGACCGATCTCATCTACACGCACGTTTCCGCACGCGCGCCAGTTCGCGCGCACCGGCTATCAGGAGACCAAAGGCGAGTGGCGGGCGCTGCTGCGCATGCTCGACAAGACCGACTCGTCGTACCGCGGGTAGAAAGCGCCCTCAATGTCATTGCGAGCGGAGCGCGGTAATCCCGTTGCAGGCAGCGTCACCGCGCCCGCCGCGAGATCGCTTCGTCAGCGCGGCTTCCTCGCGATGACAGCAATGGAGTCATTGCGAGGGAACCGAAGCAATCTCGTTGCAAGCAGCGACACGGGAAAGGAGCAATGCGGTGCCAGGTGATTTACCGAGAATCCGATTGTTGATGGGCCCGGGGACGCTGCCGAGCCAGGGCAGCGGCCGGCTCGATTTCACGCGTTACCGCAAGAGCGGCCGTCCGCGCATGACCGGGCACGAGTTGCTCGCGGCACTGCCCGAGATTGCGAACATTGTCCGCGTGGAAGTGGACGCGGGGAATCCCCACGAAGTCGCGGCGCTGGAGGAAGTGCGCAAGCTCGCGCTGAGCGTCAACGAAGTGCTGCGGCTGCCCGAAGTCGATGGCGTGGTTTTCATTCAGGGCACCAATACGCTGGAAGAGACTGCGTATTTCCTGACGCTGACGGTGCGCAGCGCGAAGCCGGTGGTCGTGACTGGCGCGCAGCGCCCGTTCACGGCGCTGAGTTCCGATGCGCAGATTAATCTGCTCGACGCTTTCCGCGTCGCCGCCGCGCCGGAGACTTCCGGCAAGGGTGTGGTGGTCGTGACCAACGGCGAAATCAACGCCGCACGCGACGTGACCAAGACCAACACCTATCACGTGCACACCTTCCGCAGCCGCGACGTGGGTTTGCTCGGTTACGCCGACGCGGATCGGGTCGTGTTCTATCGCGCGCCGACGCGCCGCCACACCGTCGAGAGCGAGTTCGAGATCGAAACCATACAGAGCCTGCCGCGCGTGGACATCCTCTACGGCTGGTCGGGTGCCCAACCGGGGCTCGCCGAGGCGGCGGTCAATCTCGGGGCGAAAGGCCTGGTCATGGCCGGCATCGGCGCGGGCGCTCCCGGGAACCTGACGCCGGAACTTGCTCGGATCGCAGCATCGGGTCGCGCGGTCGTGGCGCGCAGTTCGCGGGTGGGCGAGGGCCGGGTGCTCCGCAACGACAACTGGGAAGAACCCGGCATGGTCGCCGCCGACAACCTCTCGCCGCAAAAGGCCGCGGTGCTGTTGTCTCTCGCGCTGACCCGAACCGGCAAGCCGGAGGAAATTCAGCGGTTTTTCGAAGAATACTGAGTCATATCGACCTTCCCCCTTGAGGGGGGAAGGTCGGGATGGGGGTGAAGCGCGATGCGCATTGCGATGATGGGCTCCGGCGGACTCGGCGGTTTTTTCGGCGGCCGCCTCGCTCATGCCGGGTCCGAAGTCAGCTTCATCGCGCGTGGCGAGCATCTGCGCGCGATGCGGGAGCACGGACTGCGCATCGAGAGCGCCGCGCACGGGGATATCGTGGTGAAGCAAGCGCATTTCACCGACGATCCGGCGGCGATCGGTGTGGTGGACCTCGTGATCGTCGCGGTCAAGCTCTGGGATACGGAATCCGCAGTGAAGGCGATGCGCCCCATGGTGGGACCGACGACCGCGGTGATGTCGCTCCAGAACGGCGTGACCAGGGACGAGGTTCTACACCGCGAATTCGGCGAGGCCGCGGTGATGGGTGGCGTCGGCTACGTCGCCACCCGCATCGCGCGCCCCGGAGTCATCGAGCAGACGGGGCCGCTGCAGCGGCTGGTCTTCGGCGAGTACGACGGCAGCCGCTCGGAGCGCGCCGAAATGCTGCTCAAGGCGGCGCTCCCCACGGGCATCGACACCGATCTTAGCTCCGATATCCGCCGCTCGCTGTGGGAGAAGTTTGTTTTCCTGGTGGGGCTGTCGGCGACGACCACCTCGATGCGCACGGCGATCGGGCCGATCCGCTCGCATCCTCGCACCCGGGCGTTTCTGCACGACATCATGAAGGAAGTGGTCGCCGTCGGCCGCGCCCAGGGCGTGAATCTCCCGGAAACTTACGCCGACGAGCGACTCGCGTTCGCGGACAGCGTCGCAGCCACCATGTCTTCGTCAATGCACCACGATCTCGAGCGCGGCAGCCGCCTCGAGCTTCCCTGGCTGAGCGGCGCCGTGGTCGAACTCGGCGCGCGCGCCGGCGTGCCCACACCTCTCAATCGCGCCGTCTGCGACATGCTCGCCCTCCATGCGGACGGGAGGACGGCATGAGGCGAAGGGCCGGGGATGAGCGGTGTTACGCGGGTACCGCAAGTCTTCGGATGGCGCCTGCCGGGACGATGCTGTCGTGCGCGCGCGTAATCGGGGCATGCCAGGCGGCGCGACGCGGCACGGAGGTCCGCGCACCATGAAGCTCTACATCACCCCGGGCTCTCCCTACGCGCGCATCGCGCGCATCGTGATTCTCGAGAAAGGGCTGGAGAACCGGGTAGAGATCATCGCCGCACAGACACGCCTTGCAAACAGTCCGTACTACGGCATCAATCCGTCGGGTCGCGTCCCCTATCTCATGCGCGACGACGGCGTCGGGTTGGAGGAATCCCCCGTCATCTGCGCCTGGCTCGATCACCTCGACGGCAAACCGGCATTCGCTTTGCCGACGGGCGAGCAAGCGTGGGAGGCGCGGCGTCTCGAAGCCCTGGCGAGGAGCATGCTGGACGGCCTCTCAGTCTGGAGCCGCGAGATCGCGCGACCCCAGGATGAACGTTCGCCCACGGTCATCCGGCACGAAGCAGACCGCAGCCGGCGAATGGCCGGCCTCTGGGAGGCGGAGATCGACCATCCGTTTATGCGCGGCGCGCTCAATCTGGCGCAGATCACGCTCGCCTGTGCGCTCGGGCTCGAAGCCCGGATTCCCGATTTTCGGTGGCGTTCCGGCCACCCCAGGCTGTCTGATTGGTTCGGCCCCATCGCCGCCCGCCCCTCGTTTGCGGCGACGGCGCCACCAGCGCATCATTGATCGGGACACCGCTCACTGAGGCGGCAGGCCGATCTGGCGGATGAGCTTTGCGTACTTGTCGATCTCGGATTTGACGTAGGCTGCCAGTTCTGCGGGCTGGCTGCCGACTACGAGAAAACCGAGGTCGTTGAGGCGTTTGGAAATCTCCGCATCGCCCAGGGCCGACACCATTGCCTTGTGAAGGGATTCGATGATGCTTTTCGGGGTTTTCGCCGGCACCATCAGCCCGTTCCACGCCAACACTTCGTAGCCGTGCAGCGTCTCGGCAATGGCGGGGATACCCGGCAAGTCGGGCAGGCGCTTGAGCGTGCTCACGCCGAGCGGCCGCAGCCTGCCGCTGCGCATGTGCGGCAGGCCGGTCGCGTATGGCGTGAAGTAAACCGACGTCTCGCCTGCCACCACGGCGGCAAGCGCGGGGCCGCCGCCCTTGTAGGCGACGTGCAGCATTTTCACCTTGGCCATGCTGTTGAAGTATTCCGCGGAAAAGAACGTGCCACTGCCGGTGCCGGCCGACGCGTAGGTGAGATCCCCCGGGCGGGACTTCGCGATATTGATGAGATCGCGCAACGATTTCGCGGGCAACGAGGGATGAACCGTCGCGACAAACGGGGATCGCGCCGCCAACGTGACCGGCGAGAAATCGTTGACGATGTCGTAGGCAAGCTTCCGGTAGAGCGTCGCGTTGATGCTGTGGTTGGTGTGGGCGAACAAGACGGTGTAGCCGTCGGCCGGCGCGCGCGCCGCGATTTCCGCTCCGATGTTGCCGCCGGCCCCGGCGCGGTTGTCCACGAGGATCTGCTGACCGAGGGCCCGGGTGAGGCCAACCGCGACGACCCGGGCTACGGTGTCCGGGTTGCTGCCGGCCGAAGTGGCGATGAGCACGCGGATCGGCTTGCTCGGGTACGCCTGCGCCAATGCGGCGCCCGGAAGCACGTTCGCCACGCAGCCGACCGCAACGGTCGCCGCAATCAGCCCATTTCTCTTCACAGCTTGACTTCCTTCCCGGGGGCGGCCGCGCCGCTCACTACTTCGCCATGCCGACATCGGTCAGCGCCTCCTTCAACTGGTTGTACAGCGCACCGAGGCGCTTCGGGGTTTCCTTGCGTCCCACGTAGTACGGAATGTAATGGGTTTTTTCCGCCATCGCCTTCCATTGCTTGCTCTCCATCGCCTGCTTCAGCGCGTTATCCCAGAACTCCGTCTGCGCTTCGGCTATGCCCTTGGGGCCGAGTATGAAGCGGGTGTTCTGGAATTCCACGTCGAATCCCTGTTCCTTCCA
>JACQGN010000091.1 GCA_016199545.1 Betaproteobacteria bacterium
CGCCAGCCATGCCGCCTATTCCGGGGCGAGCATCAAGCCCCAGAACGCCGCGTATTCCGGCGCCTCGATCAAAGCCGAAAACGCGGCATATTCCGGCGCGTCCATCCACGCCAGCCATGCCGCCTATTCCGGAGCGAGCATCAAGCCCCAGAATGCCGCGTATTCCGGCGCCTCGATCAAAGCCGAAAACGCGGCATATTCCGGCGCGTCCATCAACTCCGAGGGCACAGTGCAGGCTGGGGCACCCCAGGTAATGCTTGCCTAGCTTGTTCGTCCACAGAGTTCGGTTGAAAGTAAAGGCCGGGGTCTTCCGGCCTTTACTTTTTCTGCACGCCGCGCGGAAAATCCGGCGCGCAAAGTGACTCCCGCCACAATTCCTTGAAATCCGCCCCACTCGGAAGAAAATGCTCCGACTGGCTGTTGCCCGCGAACCGTCTGTGCCGGGCCGACGATGTTGCAGTACACTCTTCCTCGCACGACGCAGGTGAATCACATCGCCGGAACCTTGGAGCAAAGTTCGCTATGAAACCCTCGGAACCAGTGCACGAAGCTCCGATTGAGGCCAGCAAGATCATAAGAACTGAAAACACTGACTTGCCCACTCGCCCCACGCGCCACAGACTGCTCGTCCCCTGGGTGGTATTGGCTGTCGGGATACCGGCATCGATCCTGCTGTTCAGCGTCATTCAGGATGCCGTCGAGGACGTCGCGCGGCTGCGGTTTGAGCGCTCTGCCAGCGACGCGAAACACGTTATCGAGGCGCGTGTCCGCTCTTACACCGACGTCCTGTACGGGTTGCAGGCATTGTTCGCCACCCAGGATTCCATCAGCCGCGTTCAATTTCGCCGCTATGTTGAATCTCTCGACTTGAAGCAGCGGTATCCCGGCTTCGACGTAGTGAACTACGCGGTGCACGTTTCCGCCAAGGACAAGGAATATTTCGAGGAAGCGGTGCGTCGTGACACGACCCTTGATCCGCATGGGTATCCCGAGTTTGCGATTAAGCCTCCGGGCACACGTCCTGAACATTTCGTCATGGTATACGTGGAACCCATGGCAGGCTTCGAGTACGCATTCGGGCTCGATCTGGGAGCAAATCCCGGGATCGCGGACCCGCAGGCCCTGGCCGCGACGATGCGTTCCGCTCGGGATTCCGGAAAACTGACCGCGTCCGGGCTCCCAATCCGGGTAAAAGGCGCGACGGAATACATCGGATTGGCGATGCGCCTGCCTGTGTTCAGGAGCGGGCAACCGACTGACACCGTGGAACAGCGGCGAGCCTCTTACCTCGGTTCGGTCGGTGCCGGCTTTAATGTGGCGAACCTGATGAGAGGCGTCCTCAACGAAAAAACGGCGAGTTACCTGCGATTCAGGCTTTACGACGTCGGATCCGCTGGCGGAAATTTGCCTCCGAGCTCAGTCGCGAAAAAATGGCTGCTGTTCGATAGCAACCAGTCAACTCAAACGTCGTCGGCATCGATTGCCGCAATCGATCCCGCCTCCGTTTTCACTCGCGTCCTGCCTATGGAACTTGGCGGCCGGATGTGGGAGGTACATTTCAATGCGCCGGACTACGCAATCATTGAGCGCGTCGATGCTCTTTTGCCGTGGTTGGCGTTGGCGGGAGGGCTGCTCTCGAGCGTGCTCTTGTTTGGCATGTTCTACTCTTTGGCGTCATCGCGCAGCCGGGCGGTCGGGATCGCCAACGAGATCACCAAGGACCTGCGTGATTCCACCGAGCAGCTCCAGGCAATGTCGCGGCGGTTGGTCGACGCGCAGGAATCCGAGCGCCGGCAATTGTCCCGGGAGCTGCACGACCGGGTGGGCCAGAACCTCACCGCGCTCAGCATCAATCTCGATATCCTGAAGACGCAGATGGCGGGTAATGGAAACGCGGCGTTTTGCCCGCGTCTCGATGATGCGGCTTCGCTCCTCGAGGCCACTGCCGGCGCCATCGAGAACGTCATGTCGGAACTCCGCCCGCCGATGCTCGACGATTACGGATTGCTGCCGGCGTTGCAGTGGTATGCGAACGAATTCTCGGGTCGCACCGGTATCCAGGTGAGCGTAGACGGTGACGAGGGGATGGAGCGGCTGACGCAGGCAAGCGAGATTGCACTTTTCAGGATCATGCAGGAAGCACTCAACAACGTTGCGAAACACGCCCACGCCACGAGCATTCGCATCACGCTCGAGCGCTCGAGCGCCCGGTTCATGATGACCGTTGCGGACGACGGTGTGGGTCTCAACACCACGCTGCTTCCGCTTGGAAGACGAAGGCCGGGACTGGGCATGGTAACGATGCGCGAGCGGGCGCAGGCGGCCGGAGGCCAGTTCGAGATCGAGGCCGCGGCCGGCTGCGGAACGCGAGTCGTGGTGCGCATCCCCCATTGATATGGCAATCAGAGTTCTGATCGCGGATGACCACGGCGTCGTAGCCGAAGGGCTGCGCTTCGTCGTCGAGGCACAGGCGGACATGGAGGTCATCGCCTGCATCCAGGACAGCCGTGAGGCGGTACGCCGCTCGCTGGAGATGAACCCGGACGTGGTTCTGATGGATCACGCGATGCCTCTCCTGAACGGCGCCGAAGCAACGCACCTGATACGCGAGCGTTGTCCCGAAACGCACGTGATCATCCTGTCGATGTACTCCGACCAGGTGCACGTCGTGCGTGCGCTTCAGGCCGGCGCCACCGGCTACGTCGTCAAGAAATCGGCCGCGAAGGAAGTCGTCGACGCGATCAGGACGGTCCACCGGGGAGGGCGCTACCTCAGCAAGGAGCTGGCCGACAGCGTAATCGATCAGGTCGTGCATAAGGCCGCCCTGGAAGATCGGCTGGAACGCCTCAGTTCCCGCGAGCGCCAGGTCTTGCAGATGCTGGCGGAAGGACATGCCGTGCCGGATATCGCCACCACCCTGTCGCTGTCACCAAAGACCGTGGAGACCTACCGCGCCCGGATGATGGAGAAGCTCGATATCCACGACCTCGCCACTCTGGTCAAGTTCGCCATTCAGCACGGCATCACGACGCTCGAATAGAGGCGGCGCTCGCCGCGCCTGTCAGGGAAAACCCGACGCCAGTTGTCGGTTGCTCCCGACAGCATCGTTCCCGTTTTTTCGTTAAATTTCAATTCATTACCAGCGTTTCTCCGGAACGCCGGTTACGCTGCACGTTTTTGACCAAAGGGGGTCACTGATGAACGCGAATTCGCCGCAAGGCCCTATCGCATTGATCGTGGACGATCACGACGCCGTCCGGCGGGCCCTGTGCGATCGGGTCCAGGCTTCGTTCGGCCAGTTTCAATTCCGCGAGGCGGGGACCGTGGACGAGGCGCTGAAAATCGTCGAAACGGAGCGGGTGGACATTGTCCTGATGGATTTCCGGCTGCCAGGGATGGACGGGGTCGAGGGCACGCGGATGGTGCTCGAACGTTCACCTCACACCTCTGTTGTCATGGTTTCGGGCTTTGACGACTCGAGCCATCGTTCCGCCGCGAGGAAGGCGGGCGCGAGGGCGTATGTTTCCAAGCGCGCGATCGGCAGGGAACTCATCCCGGCGATCGAGAGCCTGGTGACTTGCGAGCGATGGCTGAGATAGCGGCGCGGACGCGTTCGGCGCCACAGCGTTACCGCCGGAGCGTGAACAGCTACTCTGTGAAGCCGCAGCGCATTCTGCTCGCCGACGATCATGCATTGTTTCGCGCGGGCATGCGCTCGCTGCTGCAGGTGCTGCCGGATGTCGAAGTCGTGGCGGAAGCGGGCAATGGCCGCGAAGCGGTGGAACTCGCGAGGCAACATCATCCCGACCTGGTCGTGATGGAC
>JACQGN010000092.1 GCA_016199545.1 Betaproteobacteria bacterium
GCCCTCCCCTTGAAGGGGAGGGAATGTCTCATTAATTGCGAAGCATCACACTAGCGTCCGGTCGCAGGGAGCGGCCAGGGATACGGCCGTTAGGCCGGGATGAGGAAAGGCAACCAACCGTGGACAAGAAGCGACGCTCGCTGCTTACCACCACGGCCGCCGTCGCGGCCGCCGCGCCGGACGCGTTCGCACAACCAGCCCAGAAAGGGGGATCTGCCATGGCGTTCTACCAGAGAGGCGACGTCCGCATTGCATACGAGGAAGCCGGCAAGGGCTTCCCGCTCCTGATCATCGCCGGCGGGGGGCTCAACTCGACGGTCGAGTGGGCCCTGAAGAGTGCTCCGTTCAACGCGATGGAGGAGTTCAGGAACGAGTACCGCTGCATCGTCACGGACCTGCGCAATGCCCACGGCGGCCAGTCCACCGGACCGCTCGAGGTCGACCGGCCGTGGGACTCCTACACCGACGACCTCCTCGGCCTGATGGATCACCTGGGCATCAAGCGCTTCATGGCGCTCGGCTACTGCATCGGCGCCCCGTACATCTGGAACCTGATCAAGCGGGCGCCGGAGCGCGTCGCCGCCGCCGTGCCGGCGCAGCCCGTCGGCTGGAACAAGGCTCACCCGACCTACATGCGCGACCTCAGCATGAAGAGCTGGGCGCCCGAGCTCATGAAGCGCGACCCCAAGATCACGCCGGACATGATCGAGAAGTTCCTCACCCGGATGTTTCCCAACCCGGACTTCCTGTTCACCGTGAACCGCGATTTCGTGCGCCAGTGCCAGACGCCGTTACTGATTCTGCTGGACGACACCCCGGGGCACCCGTACGACGTCGCCTGGGAAACGGCGATGCTCGCGCCAAGATCGGAGCTGGCCCACTATCCGTGGAAGGATCCCAAGGAGCTGATCCCCATCGCGGTGCGCCAGGTGCGTTCGTTCCTGCGGGCGCACCGGCCGGCGGCCTGAGGTGATTTCGTGCAATATCGGCAATTTCAAGAGAAATCAGGAGGGATTTCAATGACACTGCAAGTAAGACGTATCGTTACCGGACATGATGCGAACGGCAAAGCCGTCGTCGCAACCGACGAGCGGCTAACCGCGGTATCCCGGAGGATCGGCGCGAACGTCACGGGCTGCGAGATGTGGTCCACCGACCGGATGCCGGTCGACAACTCGGAGGAGGCGGGCGCCGCGCAACGGGCCGGTTTCGTCAAGCGCTACAACTACGTTGGCACCGGTCAGGGCACGACGTTTCGGATCACCGAGTGGGCCCCCGGCCACGCGCGGTTCACGCACCGCACCGAAACCGTGGACTACGCAATCCTGTTGTCGGGCGAAATAGACCTCGAGCTGGAAAACAACGAGGTCGTGCATCTCAAGCCGGGCGATGTCGTCGTCCAGCGCGGCACGACCCACACCTGGGTCAACAGGGGTTCCGTCCCGGCCGTGACCGCTTTCATCCTGATTGACGCCAACCCCGCCGAAGTCAACGGGCAGGAGCTGCGGACCATCTTCCCTGCGTGAGCCGCGCAGTACCGCGCCTGCTTGCCGAGTTTCCCGTTCCGGGGGAATGATCCATGAGCACGACGCCGCGCGAGCTGTCGCTCGCTCATCTGAGCCAGGCGCGATAATCCGACTGCTCCACTACATTCAACCAAGGATCCAGATGAGCGATTCAGCCAAGGCGCAGCACGGGAAAGTCGTCATTATCTGCACGATGTCGTGCAAGGAGGCCCTGATCGAGCTCGTGCCGGTGTTCGAGCGCGAGAAGGGCTACGCGGTCGACGTCACGTATGGGGCGGGGCCAACGCTCACCAAGCAGATCAGCGGCGGCGTGCAGGCGGACATTTTCGTCGGCCCCGAGGAGTTCTCCGGACCGCTCATCGAAGAAGGCCGTCTCATTGGAGGCAGTCGCACGGCATCTGCGCATTCCGGCGCCGTACTTGCCGTCAAGGAAGGCACGCCCAAGCCCGACGTGAGCTCGCCGCAGAAGATGAAGGAAGCGCTGCTCGCGGCGAAGGCGGTCTGTTACAGCCGCGGCGCGAGCGGCATTCACTTTGAACAAGCCTGCGAACGGCTCGGCATCGCGGACTTGGTCGCGGCGAAGCTCGTCAAGCCGCGTCCCGGCGAGATGGTCGGCCCGGTACTGGTACGCGGTGAGGCCGACATCGGCGTCCAGCAGCCCACCGAGCTCCTGCCCGTTCCGGGCATCGAGATCATCGGACCGCTCCCCCGGGAGCTTCGGCAGACGATCGTGTATGGCGCGACCGTCTTTACCGGCTCGACGCAACGCGAAGGCAATCAGGCGTTCGTCGACTTCATGCGCTCGCATGCCGCTCGCGAGGTGTTGCACGAGACGGGCCTCGATCCCGTATAGCAGCCGGTCGGACTTGAAGCTCCGACAGGCTGCTAGTAGTAACCCGCGACGCGTCGAAGGGAGGAGTACGCGATGATCGGGAATAACTTATCGGACAGGGCTGGCAGGCCGGGCACGCCGCACTCGCACCCGGCGCAACTCGCCGGCGGCGGAGTGAGCGTCCTGCCCCCGATTGTCCCGGCGATTATCCATGCCTCGACGCGCCAGCGTCGGACATTTGACTGCGGCCGGCTTGCATTCACCACTTCTAAAAACCAACAGAACGTCTAAACCTATGAAAAACCCCTATCGTGTACCGTTGCTCGCACTCTTCCTGCTGCTCCTGTCCGTATTCCACGCGCCAATCGCTGCGGCAGCAGAGCCCCCGAAGCTGGATGCAGCGAATACCGCGTGGATGCTCACCGCGTCGGTACTGGTGCTGTTCATGACGCTGCCCGGGCTGGCGTTGTTCTACGCCGGGCTGGTGCGCATGAAGAATGTGCTTTCGGTGCTCATGCAGTGCTTTGCCATTACCTGCATTGTGACGCTGGCCTGGGTCGTGGTTGGTTACAGTCTCGCCTTTGGGGACGCCGGCCCGCTCAACGCCTGGTACGGGGGCTTCGACAAAGTCTTCCTGTCCGGTATCGACGTCAAGACCGTCAGGGGCAGCATTCCCGAAACGGTGTTCGCGATGTACCAGCTGACGTTTGCGATCATCACGCCGGCGCTCGTCATCGGCGCTTATGCCGAGCGCGTCAAGTTTTCCGGCATGCTCCTGTTCAGCCTGCTCTGGCTGCTCTTCGTCTACTGCCCGGTCGCCCACTGGGTATGGGGCGACGGCTGGTTGCAGAAAATGGGACTCATGGACTTCGCGGGCGGTACCGTCGTGCATCTGAACGCAGGCATAGCAGCGCTGGTGTGCGCGACCGTGCTGCGCAAGCGCCGGGACTTTCCCGATACCCCAATCCTCCCGCACAACATGACCATGACGGTGACCGGCGCGTGCATGCTGTGGGTCGGCTGGTTCGGGTTCAACGCGGGCAGCGCGCTCGCGGCTGACGGCGCTGCCGGCATGGCGATGATCGTGACGCACATCGGCGCGGCGACCGGCGCATTCGCCTGGATCGTGTGCGAGTGGCTGCGCTACGGCAAGCCCTCGGCGCTCGGCGCCGTGACCGGCATGGTAGCGGGACTCGGCACGATCACGCCGGCGTCGGGGTTCGTCGGACCGCTCGGCGCGCTCGCGATCGGCGCCGCCGCCGGCATCGTCTGCTTCTCCGCCACCAGCTACATGAAGCAAACGCTCAAGGTGGATGATTCCCTCGACGTGTTCCCGGTGCACGGGGTCGGCGGCATGATCGGCACCACCCTGACCGGCGTATTCGTGGCGTCCACTTTCGGCGGCATCGGCTATCCGGAGAAAGTGGCGATGGGCGACCAGGTACTGACCCAGGTCATCGGCGTTCTGGCAGTCGCGGCATGGTCCGGCGTGATCACCTGGGTGATCCTCAAGATCAGCGACGCGGTGGCGGGAATGCGCGTGGAGGCGGAAGAAGAGACCGAGGGGCTCGACACCGTACTGCATAACGAGAAAGGCTACAACCCCTAAACCCGGACGCTTCCGCGCCGGGTTTAGCTACCCGCGATCGAACGGACGCCACGCGCCGTTCATCGCGCGTGGCAGTCACGCCCCATCAGTCACGCCCCACCAGTCACGATTGATCCGTCACGCGCTCAATGCGCCTTGCTCAGACGGCGCACTTAATGAGATTTTGTCAGAAATCTCATTCCGCGGTCCAGCCCGTCGAGCGTCATCGGAAACATGCGCTCACCCATGATCTCGCGCGTAATGCGTATCGACTCATGGTAGTTCCACACCGCTTCGGGCTGGGGATTCAACCAGATCGTGTTGTGGTAAACCGACAGCATGCGCTGCAACCAAGTGGCGCCCGCTTCCTCGTTGGTGTGCTCGACGCTGCCGCCCGGATAGGTGATCTCGTACGGGCTCATCGTCGCATCCCCCACGAAGATCACCTTGTAGTCGTGGGGATAGGTGTGCATCACGTCCCACGTTGACATCCGCTCCGCCGCCCGGCGGCGGTTGTCCTTCCACACCCGTTCGTAGAGGAAGTTGTGGAAGTAGAAGTATTCGAGGTGCTTGAACTCGGCGCGCGTGGCGGAGAAAAGCTGCTCGCACACCTTGACGTGTTCGTCCATCGAGCCGCCGATATCCAGAAACAGCAGCACTCTCACGGCGTTGTGGCGCTCGGGCACCATCTTCAAGTCCAGCCAGCCGGCGTTCTTGGCGGTGGAGCGCACGGTGTCTTCAAGATCGAGTTCGTCGGGATTGCCTTCGCGCGCGAACTTGCGCAGCCGCTTCAGCGCGACCTTGATGTTGCGCGTGCCGATCTCGACCGTGTCGTCGAGATTCCGGAATTCGCGCTGGTCCCACACCTTCACCGCGCGCCGGTGGCGTGACTCCTGCTGGCCGATGCGCACACCCTCGGGGTTGTAGCCGTAGGCGCCAAACGGCGAGGTGCCGGCGGTGCCGATCCATTTGCCGCCGCCCTGGTGCCGGCCCTTCTGTTCCTCGAGGCGCTTTTTCAGCGTCTCCATCAGTTTGTCCCAGCCGCCCGTTGCCTCGATGAGCTTCTTCTCCTCTTCGGTCAGCAGCTTCTCGGCGAGCCGCTTCAGCCATTCTTCGGGAATGACCGCAACGGCGCCCTCGACTTCGATGATGCCCTTGTAGTAGGCGGCGAACACCCGGTCGTAGCGGTCGAAATACTTCTCGTCCTTCACGAGACAGGTGCGCGCGAGATAGTAGAAGTCATCGAAGCTGCCGAAAATGACGCGCTTCTCCAGCGCCTCGATCAGCGTCAGGAACTCCCTGATCGAGACCGGGACGCCACCGTCTTTCAGCTTGAGGAAGAACTCGATAAGCATGGTGAGCCGTGAGCAGTGAGCGGTGAGCAGTGAGCAGTGAGCGGTGAGCCGTGAGCCGTGAGCGGTGAGCAGTGAGCGGCGGAAACAAGCCGTAAATCGTTATCAGGTCCGGATTTTTCTATCCACCGCTCGCCGCTTGCTGCTCACTACTCACACCTTCCTGCGGGACATGAACACGAGGCGCTCGAAGAGGTGCACGTCCTGTTCGTTCTTCAACAACGCCCCGTGCAGCGGCGGGATGATCTTGTGGCTATCCCGGCTGTGCAGCACTTCGGGCGGGATATCCTCCGCCATCAACAATTTCAGCCAGTCGAGCAGTTCCGAAGTCGAGGGCTTCTTCTTGAGTCCCGGCACTTCGCGTATCTCGAAGAACGCTTCGAGCGCCTCCTTCAGGAGCTGCTTCTTGATGTCAGGGAAATGCACCCGGACGATCTTTTCCATCGTCTCGTGATCGGGGAAGCGGATGTAGTGGAAGAAACAGCGCCTCAGGAACGCATCGGGCAGATCCTTCTCGTTGTTGCTGGTGATCACCACCAGCGGGCGGCTTTTCGCCTTGACGAGCTGCTGCGTTTCGTAGACGTAGAACTCCATGCGGTCCAGTTCCCGCAGCAGGTCGTTCGGAAACTCGATGTCGGCCTTGTCCACCTCGTCGATCAACAGCACCGCCGGAATCTCCGCATCGAACGCCTTCCACAGCATGCCCTGCACGATGTAATTGCCGATTTCATGCACTTTGGGATCGCCCAACTGCGAATCGCGCAGCCGCGACACGGCGTCGTACTCGTAGAGCCCGTGCTGCGCCTTCATAGTCGATTTGATATGCCACTCGAAGAGCGGGCGTTCGAGCGCCTTCGCCACCTCGAGCGCGAGCATCGTCTTGCCCGTGCCCGGCTCGCCTTTTATCAGCAATGGCCGTTCCAGGGTGACCGCGGCGTTCACGGCCATCGTCAGGTCGTCGGTTGCAACGTAGGTATCGGTGCCTTCGAATCGTGCCATCGCGGGTGCTTTCTGGTCTGCATTGAACTCGCAGGCGCGAGCGGCGCGATTATACCGCGCGGATCAGCCCTGGCCAGCTCGTGCCGCGGCTCCGGTCGCATTCGCGAAACACCATGCACTCGCGCTAAGATGAACGGATGGCCGCACCCGACAGCAAACATGTCTCCGCCCGCTTTCCGCTCTGGGCGTTGCCTGCGGCAGCGGGCATGGTACCTGCCGTCGCGGCAATTGCAGCATGGGGACTGTCGGTGCACCTCGGGATCATTCCCTACTGCAATCCGCTGATCGACGGATGCGTGTCGATCAGCCGCGCCGCACGCCACGACCTGCCAAACCATGTCTTCCGCGCGCTGCTTCTTCCCGCGGCCGTGCTGCAGGCGCTGACCTGGATGCTGTGCCGCCCCTGGTTGCGGCACCTCGGCGCGCGCGGTCCGCTCATGGGCGCTCTGCCATGGCTGGGCGCGGCTGCGGCCGCATTCCTGGTGCTCTATGGCACCTTTCTCGGCACCGAAGGCGATGCCTACCGCTGGATGCGGCGCTACGGCATCGTCTTCTACTTCGGACTGACCTTCCTGTGCATGGTCTCGGCAACCGGCGCGCTGTCGTATCTTGCGCGCGCCGGGGTTCGCATACGACCCGGGTGGATCGACCGGATATTGATCACGGTATGCGTGATCACGCTCGCCGCGGGACTCGTGAGCGTTCTCGTGCCGCATGTGCTCGAGGACGGCACCGCGAAAAACCGCATCGAGAACGTGATCGAATGGAACGTCGCGCTGGCGTTCACGCTGTTCTTCCTCCTCCTTGCCTGGCTTTGGCGCGGCACGCAGTTCGCGGCGTACCCTGCTACGACGGCGCCCCCGCGCGCGGATTCCGGCGACGCACCACCAGCATGAGCGCCGCAAGCACCGAGAACACGGCTCCCGCGTAGAAGGTGATCGACGAGCCAAGTCGATCCCACAACAGGCCGGCCAGCACGCTCGCCACGAGCAGCGCGATTCCACTCATCAGGTTGAAGAAGCCGAAGGCAGTGCCTCGCAGATGCGCGGGCGCCGCCGCGGCCACCATGGTTGCGAGCAGTCCCTGCGTCATGCCCATGTGCAGCCCCCACAGCATGACGCCAAGAGCCACGGCCGGGAGCCCGCTCGCATAGGCCAGCACCACGTCCGCGATCACCAGTACCACGAGCCCCGCCGCGAGCAGCGCCTCGTGACTCGCGCGATCGGCAAGGCGCCCCAGCGGATAGGCCGAAGCGGCGAACACCACGTTCATCACCACCAGCACGAGCGGCGCGTAGCTGTCAGCGAGGCCGAGCCGCTGCGCGCGCAGGATCAGGAACGCCTCGCTGAAACGGGCCAGCGTGAACACGGCTCCCACCGCCACGATCCACCAGTACGCGGCGCCCAGTTCACCAAGCGTGCGCCAGGCGATCGGTGAGCCGCGCCGCACTCCGGCGCCGGTGCCGGCAGGCTCGTGCACACCAAGAATCAGGATCACCACGGCGATCACCGCCGGGATCACGGCAAACCAGAACACGATGCGGAAGTCACCCGCCCATGCGAGCATCAGCACCACCGCGAGCAATGGCCCCGCGAACGCACCAACGGAATCGAGGGACTGTCGCAGCCCGTAGGCCGCACCCCGTATCGACGGCGGCGTGAGATCCGCGATCAGGGCGTCGCGCGGCGCGCCACGGATGCCCTTTCCGATCCGGTCCATGAAACGCGCCGCGAACACCCACGGCACCGACAGCGCCAATGCAAACAGCGGCTTGGCCAGGGCGCCCAGCCCATAGCCGAGCACGGTCAGCCCCTTGCGCTTGCCGATGTAGTCGCTGAGCGTCCCCGAGAACACCTTGACGATCAGCGCGGTCGCCTCCGCGACGCCTTCCACCACTCCCACCATCAAAGCGCTTGCCCCGAGGCTCGTCACCATGAACACCGGCAGCAGGCTGTGGATCAACTCGGACGAGATGTCCATGAAAAGGCTTACCAGCCCCAGCATCCACACGCCGCGGGGTATCGCATGGGTCGCGCTCAACATATCGGCTCCGGTCTATTGCACGGGCGCCTGGAAGCGGCGTTCCACCTGCTTCAACTTCTCGCGCATCGCTGCGCCGACGAAGATCTGCGGCTCGGAGGGCGAAAAACCCCCGGCGCGCTCGCGCCGGGCGATCGAATCGCGGGCGACCTGGAACGCAGCCTCGAACGAGCGCGTCTTGCGCAATGCTTCGTCGAACAACGCCCTGGCAAGATACGTCGAGTCCGATTCGTTGCCGCAACCGAACGACTGCCGGTTCGCACTGGATGCGGTGATGATCATCGCGTTCTCATCCTTGAGGGGATCGATGAAGCCGCCCGAATAGCACGCCGAGACGACGACGATCTTCCACTTGATCCCGGATTCATCGAGGGCCTGCTTCAAGGCCGGCGGATCGATGGGCGCGAGGCGCAGCGGCCTGAACTCGA
>JACQGN010000095.1 GCA_016199545.1 Betaproteobacteria bacterium
CGCACCAGCGCGTCTGTCCACTTTGCCCACTCCGGATGGTCGAACTCGTGTTTCAGGAAATGATCCTTGCGCGCCTGCTCCGACTCGAATTCATAAAGCACCACGTGCTTCGCCCAGCCCGAGACCGAGGCGTACTTGCGGATGCCGAGGCAGCCCGGCAACTTCGCCATGCTCGGCAGGCGGCAGGTGGCGTACCAGTCGAGCAGTTCGTGTTCATCCGCCGCGCCCGCGTTGAAGCTGCCCAACTGGATGTACGGGCTCAGCGCCCATTTGCCTTCGCGCTTGCCCACGGAAGGGCCGTCCGCACGCGCCTCCTCGGTCACGACGTTGACGCGCTCGCCGCTGCGCAGCGCAAGCATCTTTGCGTCTTCGGGCGCTGGCTGGCCCGACCGTCCGGGAAGGAGTTTAGCGAACGCGTGCGCGGTCTCCGCGCCGATCAGCAGGATGAATTCGTTGCCCCGCGGGATCGACTTGTCGTCGGTCTCTCTCAGGCGATGCACGCCGCCGCTCGGCGGCGGCTTCTTTTCGCACTCATAGTGCGCGCCCCACAGGATGCCGGGCGCTTTGAGCAGACGCGGCATCCAGGCGCCGTGCAGCCACGACAGGTAAGCGTCGCGGCCCGCCGCGGGCAGGTCGTACCAGGTGATCCAGAGTCCTCGATCCACTACCGAACTCCTCCCTCGTTGAGGTTCTTAGAGCATGTAACAAGATGACTTGCCGGCACCGGATCTCTCACCCTCGATCCCTCTCCCGGAGCGAGAGGGAAGACAAGCCCTCCTCCCTCCCGTTATCGCGCACCGGCGCCACGACGTTCCCCTTTCCGTCGATCTATTTCGCATCAGCGGCACAACATTCCCCTCTCCGTCGATCTATTTCGCATCAGCGGCACAACGTTCCCCTCTCCCTCCGGGAGAGGGGCTAGGGGTGAGGGAGGCAACAGCGTCGTGTTGCCACGGGAGAGGGGCCAGGGGTGAGGGAAGCGGTTCATGTTGATCGGCAGTCTTGGATGCCGGGCGGGATTGAGCGAACTGCACACGACAGGCTGCTGCGTACGCCCCGCGATTGTCGTGCGCCTGCGTGCCAGGGTCAAGCATTTCGGGCGAAGAATTTGTCGGACCTGGTTGCGACAAATTCTTGACAGACTCCGGCACGCAGATAAAACTCGCGGGCGTTCCACATATCGGAAAGAAAGGACCATGAACATGAGTGCCCCGGAACTTAGAACGAAATACGGCGCCGCCGCCTTTGAAACCGGACTACGCTTTCAACCTCTGAGCTTCGAGGAGCGCGTCGGCCAGCGCGACGATCTCGATCAGCATTTCACGCAGTTGTGGCTCGATTTCGCGATCAAGGGCATGAGCCGCCGACCCGCGCTCGACACGCGCACGCGCCTGCTGGTGTTGACCGGCCAATACACGATGGCGAAGAGCCACGCCATGCTCGAAGACACCGTGCGCGCCGCCATCGGCGTGAAGGTCCCGCCGCGCGAAGTGCTGGAGATCATCCTGCAATGCGTGGTGTACGGCGGCCACGTCACGGTGGAACCCGCGATCCAGGTGTTCCACCGCGTCGCGAAGGAACTCGGGCTGATGGAGGAGCTGCGCGGCTCGCAGCTTCCGACCGACGGCAACGATCGCAAGCGCTCGCAGGAAGCGGAACGCAAGACCTGGCATCCCGACGATGCCGCCGACCCCCGCTGCGCCGACCTGGTAAACCGCCACGGCTGGCTCGCGGTCGGGCGCGGCCTCACGCTGCGGCCCCGGCACCACCTCAACATCCTCGCGTGGCTCGACACTATCGATCCCGAGTTCGCCGGGTTGTGGGTGAAGTTCTGCTACGGCGGCATGTACTCGCGCGGCGTCGTGGACGACAAGACGCGGCTGCTGTGCATGGTCGCGGACTGCCTCGCAGTGGGCGAAGGCACGCAGGCGAAGGGCCACATGCGCGGCGCCATGCGCAACGGCGCCGCACCGCGCGAGGTGATGGAGGTGATCCTCCAGACCTGCGTCAACTTCGGCATGCCGCCAATGCTGCACGCGCTCGAAATCTTCGTCCAGGTGATGGCGGAGGATGGCCGGCTCGCTGAAATCGGCAATCCCCCGAGGAGTGTCGAAAGCTACGCGAAGTAGCCTGCGGCACCGCGTGCTACGAGCAACCTGAATGAATAGCTCGTCATTCCGGAGCTCGGGACCGTGCAAGTACATGCTTCCCTGTCTTTGCGAGGCACGAAGCAATCCCGTTTCCGGCAACGTAATCGCGCCCGCCGCGGGATCGCTTCGTCAGCGTGGCTTCCTCGCGACGACACCAAGATCAGCGCCCGCCGTGCGTCATCAACAGGTGCTTGCGCGACAAGACCTCAGCAGATGCGCACCACGATCTTGCCGACCTGGGCGTTGGATTCCATCCGCGCCTTGGCCTGCGGCGCGTCATCGAATTCGTAAACGTGGTCGATCACCGGCGTCATGCGTCCATCGGCAAGCGCCGGCAGCATGTCGCGCGCGAACCCGCTGACCGCCGCCGCGCGCTCCTCCTGCGTGACCTGCGCGTTCGACACGCCGAAGATCTCAAGGCGCCCCGCGTGCACGGCGTTGAGGTCCAGTTCCGCTTTGAGCGTGCCATCGACGTAGCCCACCACCGCGAGCCGCCCGCGCCGCGCCATGCTGCGGATGCACTCCGCGAACACGGTGCCGCCGACGAGATTGGTGACGAGGTCCGCGCCCTTGCCCCCGGTCGCCTCCTTCACCCGGGCGGCGAAATCGGGCTTGCGCGTGGCAATCCCGACATCGAGTCCGATCGCCTTGAGTTTTTCGAGCTTCTCCGCCGAACCGGACAATCCGATGACGCTCGCGCCGATGACCTTGGCCTCCTGGATGCAGGCGACACCCACGCCCGAAGACACGCCGGGCACCAGCAGCCATTCGCCGCACCGGAGGTGGCCGTACATGACCAGCATTTCGTAGGCGGTAATGAAGGTCGTGGGCACCGCCGCCGCCTGCTCCCAGGTGAGGCGCTGCGGCATCGGCATCAACTGGTGCGCGTTGGTCACGCCGTACTCGGCGAAAGTGCCCCGGATGCGGCCGAAAACGCGATCGCCGACTTTGAACTCCGTCACGCCTGCGCCAATCTCCGACGCCGCGCCTGCGCCCTCGGTGCCGCCGAGCTTCTCCGGGCCGCCGTGCACCGCGCCGCCGACCGTAATCTCGCCGCGGTTGAGGCCCGCCGCGTGCATCTTGACCACGACCTGCCCCTTTTCCGCCTTGGGCACGGGCACGTCGCGCGCTTCCATCCAGGCCTTGCTGTGATCGCTGACGATCCACCATGATTTCATGTCCGCTCCTCCCGTGAGTTCGCGTTTTGATTATAGAGCATCCGCCTCAGCGGGCCGGTTCTTCCTTGACACGATAGCGCGGCTTTGATATCTGTCCGCAAGCTCACCCCCGACTCACAACAACGAGACACGCTCATGACGACGACACAAGAGATTTCTGCCGGCTCGACTGCCCGCAACCAGGTGACGGTGGCGGTGCTTCCCGAGCGCATGCCCGAAATTCCCGAAGGAAGAATGACCGAGGCGCAGAAGCAGGCGGCGGCCGAGCTTGTCGCCGGCCCGCGCGGCGATGTCAGGGGCCCGTTCGTCGCGCTGCTCCGCAGCCCCGAGTTCATGCGCCGCGTGCAGAAGGTGGGCGAGTACATCCGCTTCATCTGCCCGCTCGACAAACGCATCAACGAATTCGCGGCCATCATCGCGGCACGTCACTGGTCGCAGCAGTTCGAGTGGTGGGCGCACTACCGGCAGGCGCTCGCAGCCGGTCTCAAGCGCGAGATCGCCGATGCCGTCGGCGAGGGCCGGCGCCCGGCGGGGATGGCGGAAGACGAGGAGATCGTGTACGACCTCTTAACAGAAGTACTGAACAACAAGGGCGCGAGCGACGCAACCTACGCGCGGGCCGTGGCGAAGTTTGGCGAACAGGGCGTGATCGACGTGCTCGGCGTCGCGGGCTACTACGCGCTGCTCGCCATGGTCATGAATGTGGCGCGCACCGCCGTGCCCGAGGGAAGCCCCTTGCCGCTCTCGCCGCTGCCTGAACGCGCGCAGTCCCAGTGAGTGACTGCTGCGGACCTGCCTATCGCTTGGAGACGCTCGCGATAGGCTGTACCATGCACCCTCTCCGGTCATCGAGTGCGCAGCCGCATTCATTACGCAAGGTCCGACGCCATGGAAACCATGACTCCCTTCAAAGCTCCCGTAGTCGATGAATTGTCGGTGCGTGTCGTGGTCGATTCCCGCTACGAGCGGTTTCTGCCCAAGGCGTCCCATTCGCGCGTTGGCATCGTGCACATCGGTCGCATCTCCGGCCGGCCCAACATGACCCTGGCCTGCGAGTGGGGGCTGTCGCTGCACCTGGCGTCGGTAAAGGAGGGCACGAAGGCGCAGTACGTGCTCGACTTCGGCTACACGCCGGAGATCATCAACCGCAACTTCGAGCTGCTCGACATCGACCCGGCGAAGATCAACGGCCTGATCCTGAGCCACGGCCACCGCGACCACTTCGGCGGCCTGGACGGCTTCGTCCAGGCGCACCGCGGCCGGATGCGCAACGACCTGGCGCTCTACGTCGGCGGCGAGACCATCTTCCGCGATAAGTACATCAAGGAGGGCAGCGAGACGCTGCTGTGGGGCGCGGTCGACCGCGGCGCGCTGCAGGCGAAGAACGTCGTCTCGGTCTGCTGCCCGGCGCCGCGCGCGCTCGATGGCGCCTTCACCTCCGGCTACATCGAGCGCACCTCGTTCGAGGAAGTGACCGGCGGCTCGTGGGTGGAGGACGACCACTACAGCGAGGCCGAGCGCAAGGGCAAGCTCGTGCGCGACCTGCACCCGGACGAGCACGCCACCTGCTGCATCGTGAAGGGTCGCGGCCTGGTGGTGATCTCCTCCTGCGGCCACGCCGGCATCATCAATACCGTCAGGAGCGCGATGGCAGCCGCCAATGTCGACCGGGTCCACGCCGTGATCGGCGGCTTCCATCTCGGTCTCGCGTCGCCGGAGTACCTGCAACACAGCCTGCGCGAAATGGAGGCGCTGAACCCCGACGTGATCGTCCCGATGCACTGCACCGGCGAGCCGTTCATCGCCATGCTGCGCGAGCGTATGCCCGACAAGGTGGTCTATTCCAACGTCGGCAGCCGTTTCACCTTCGGCGCCTGACACACGAAGGAGCGAGCCGATGAAGGTGCACGAACTGGTGGCGCGCTGCGCGCTGGCTAGGGAAAGCGCCGATCCCATGAAATCGGTGCGGGGGGTTCTGGAAGACCTTCGCGGCGACATAGCGGAAATCGAGCGCACGCTAGGCTACATTTCGGGTGTCGGCGGCAATGCGCGCCAGGTCTTCTATCGCTCGCCCGACCTGACCCTGCTCAAGGTGTGCTTCCCGAACGGCCGGCGCACCCCGCCGCACGATCACGGCGCCTGGGCGACGATTCTTCTCCTCTCCGGCGAGGAGAAGAACACACTCTACCGGCGCGACAACGGGGCGTTACGCAAGGCGAGCCAGGTCACGCTCACGCCCGGATCGATCCTGACGATGCGGGCGGACACGGTGCACGTGGCGGAATGCCTCAGTGACAAACCGGCGATCGGGCTGCATGTCTACGGCGGCGACATCTTCGAACTGCCGCGCCGGATGTGGAATCCGGAAACCCTGGAAGAACATGCGCTCGACTGGGCGCTGTACGAGAACTTCGCCCGCATCGCATCGAAAGCAGCGAGCGCACCGGCGCCGTGAGTATGTCCGTCGGGCGGATGGATCGGTAGGGTCACGAACCACGTTGTCTGCGCGGGCGCGAATCGAACGGGATCGATTCCGGCATCGTCAATTCGAATCACGCCGCACGGGTCTGGCGCATCCCGGCGTGACGCACACCCACCACCCCGTCGCGTCGCGCCACCCCTCCTCGACGAGGAGGGGAGCTCAATTTGCTGTGCACTCCTACTGAAAGTACATCCCGCCGTTCACCAGGTAGCACTGGCCGGTGATGAAGCCGGCGTTCTCGCTCGAGAGATAGACCATCATCGACACGATCTCCCCGGGCTTGCCGAGGCGGCGGATCGGCTGTCCTGCTTTGAGCCCTTTGGGCTTCTGGAAGTCGTCGCGCTCGACGTCTATGGTTCCCGGGCCGATGCAGTTGGCGGTGATTTCGTGCGCCGCGAATTCGCGCGCGATGCCGCGTGTGAATCCGATGATCCCGACCTTGGCCATGCCTTTCGATACGCTGCCGCCGAGAAACGGTGAGGTGCCGGAGAGATTGATGATGCGACCCCAGCGCTGCTCCTGCATCAGCGGCAGCACGTGACGGCAGACGTTGCGCGGCCCGGTCAGGTTGACTTCGAAATTGGTCACCCACGCCTCGTAGCTTTCCTCGAGAAACGGGCCTTCCGCCCCGCGGTTCACCGCGTTGTTGATGGCGACGTGCACTGTGCCCAACTCGTCGCGCGCTTTGGCGATGAAATTGCTCACGTCGCCCTCGCTGGCGACATCGCAGCGCTGCGCCACGACTTTCGCCCCCAGCGCGCGCGCTTCGTCGGCCACTTCATTCAGTTCCTTCATCTTGGTGCTGGTGCAGAGCGCAAGGTTGGCGCCCTCGCGCGCGAACGCGATCGCGGCGAGCCGGCCCATGTTGCGGCTCGCGCCAGTGATCAATACGGTCTTGCCCTTGAGTCCAGTGTCCATCTTGCGCCCCTGTATGTGTGCCGCCGACCCGGCGAGAGGCGGCGGAATCCGATGCTCAAAGCAGTGGTATGCCGGACTCGGCGATGACCTTGCGGTACTTCGCGACTTCGCTTTTGATCACGGCGGCGAATTCTTCGGGCGCGTTGCCGATGACGGTGAATCCCAGCGAGTTGAAGCGCTCCTTGATTTCGGGCGCCGTGAGCGCCGCGACCGCAGCCTTGTTCGCGGCGCGGATCACCCGCTCCGCGGTCTTAGCGGGCGCGAAGATACCGTGCCAGATCTCGTAGCTGTAGCCCTGCACGCCCAGTTCCGAGACGGTCGCGACGTTGGGGAGCAGCGGCGAGCGCTTCGCGCTGGTGATGCCGAGCGCCTTGAGCCGCCCGGCGTTGATGTGCTGCATGCTCGCAAGCGGGGTCAGCAGCACCAGGTCGATCTCCCCGGACAACACCGCGATCTCCGCCGGCGCGCTCCCCTTGTAGTGCACGTTGCTCATCTTGGTCTGCGTGAGCGACCACAGCGCGTCGCCTGCAAGCTGGCCGGTCGCGCCGGCGACTCCGATGTTGATCCGGCCGGGCTGCTTCTTGGCAAGCGCCACCAGATCGTCCAGGGAGTTCGCTTGCAGCTTGCGGCTGGCGGTGAGCACCATGCCGCTCGTCACCATCTGCGTGATCGGCGCGAAATCACGGATCGGGTCGTACGGCAGCTTGCGGTAAAGGCTCGCATTGATCGCATGGGTGCCGCTGTTGCCGACCGCGAAGGTGCGTCCGTCGGGCGTCGCCTTCGACGCGATCTCGGTGCCCGCCACCCCGTTGGAGCCGGGCCGGTTGTCCACCACCAGCAACTGCCCGAGCGCCTGGCCCATCCTCGGCGCAATCAGCCGGATCGCGGTGTCCGACGGCCCGCCGGGCGGCACGCCCACGATGACGCGGATCGGCCGGCTGAGGCCCTGCGCAGCCGCGACGCCGGTGCAACACGATACTGTCGCGAGCGCTGCGACGACCCCGATTCCTGGATGCATGTCCGTTCTCCCCTGAAGTCGCACATTCTATTGCAAATCCCGGCCTCCACTTCATGGCCCGCCAGCGACTCGCTTCCTGCCGGCCGCGGCGCGCCTGTTGCCTTCGCGCCGCAGGGTCAGGCGGCCGGCTGCGCCAGCTTGCCCGACTGGTAGTCGCGGATCGCCTCCTCGATCTCGTCGCGCGTATTCATGACGAAGGGGCCGTATTGCGCGACGGGTTCACGCAGCGGGTGGCCCGCCAGCACGATGAAGCGCGCGCCCTGCGGGCCGGCGGTGATCTCGATCCCGTCGCCCGGGGACAGCACACCGGCGTTGTGCGTGACGACCGCGCGCGCCGCATCGCGCGGCCCTACGGTGACCGCGCCTTCGTAGGGATAGACGAAGGCGTTGTGATCGGCCTTGACGGGGTGCGAGAACGTCGCGCCGGCAGGCAACTCGACGCCGAAGTACAGCGGGTCGGTCGTAAGCCCCTGGATCGGGCCCGGCGTAGAGCGGCCATCCGCTACCAGCGTTCCCGCGATGACCTTGGCGCGGGCGCCACTCGCCAGCGCAACGACCGGGATCTCGTCCGGCTGGATGTCGCGGTAGGCCGGTTTCTTCATCTTTTCGCGCGCTGGCAGATTGATCCACAACTGGAAGCCGCGCATGCGGCCACGCTCCTGCTGCGGCATTTCGGAATGAATAATGCCGCGGCCCGCGCTCATCCACTGCACGCCGCCGGCCTTAAGTTCCCCGCGGTTGCCCATGTGGTCTTCGTGCCGCAGGTGGCCGTCGAGCATGTAGGTCACGGTCTCGAAACCGCGGTGCGGATGCGACGGAAACCCCGCGATGTAATCGTTCGGGTCGTCCGACGAGAATTCGTCCAGCATCAGGAATGGGTCAAGGCGCATTCCCTGCGCACGCCCGAGGCTGCGCCGCAGCTTCACCCCGGCGCCGTCCGAGGTCGGCACCGACTCGATCACACGTGCAAGCGTCCGCGTGGTCATGGTCTGTCTGGTATTCATGCGATTCTCCTTGCGATCGGGCGAAGCCCCGTGTCAATACCCTGCTCGCGCACGAAGCCCTGCCCTATCGAATCGTGGCGAGTGTGCTGGTAAGCTACGTTCTTTGAGGAAGCGGACTCGTGATCATTCCCTTCGTCGACCGGCCCCGCGTCGGGTATTTCTCGATGGAAATTGCGCTCGCCCCGGAGATTCCCACCTACAGCGGCGGGCTTGGCGTTCTGGCGGGCGACACCCTGCGCTCGGCGGCGGATTTGCGACTGCCGATCGTGGGCGTCACGCTGGTGCATCGGAAGGGTTACTTCCGCCAGGAAATCGATGCCGAGGGACGCCAGGTCGAGCACCCGGCGCCCTGGGACCCCGCGCGTTATGCGGAGCCGCTCGAAGCGAAGATCGTCGTCAGGATCGCCGAGCGCAATGTATGGATCGGCGGTTGGCTCTATGTCGTCCACAGTCACCTCGGCGGCCAGGTGCCGGTGATCCTGCTCGACACCGATGTACCGGAGAACAGCCAGGGCGATCGCGAGATCACGCACTATCTTTACGGCGGCGACCAAACCTATCGTCTCAAGCAGGAGATCGTGCTCGGCGTGGGGGGGCTGCGCATGTTGCTGGCGCTGGGCCTTCAGGTGCGCAATTATCACATGAACGAGGGACATTCGGCGCTGCTCGCGATGGAACTCATGCGACGCTTCCACTTGTTCGACCGGAGGCGCGCTGACGAGCCGAGTTACAACCTGCCCGGCGTGCGCGCGCTGTGCAGCTTCACTACCCACACGCCGATCGAGGCCGGCCACGACCGGTTCGACTGGGCGCTGGCGCGGGAACTTCTCGGCGGTTACATGGACGTCGACGACCTGAAGAAGGTCGCGGGACAGGAGCAGCTCAACATGACGCGGCTCGCGCTCAATCTGAGCGAATACGTGAACGGCGTCGCGCGCAGGCACGCGGAGACCTCGCAGCGCATGTTCCCCGGCTATCGCGTGCGGGCGGTGACCAATGGCGTGCATCCGCGCACCTGGACGGCGCCGAGTTTCGCCGCGCTCTATGACCGGCACCTGCCCGGATGGTGCAACGAACCGATGCTGCTCGTGCGCATAGATCAGGTTCCCGATGACGAGATTTGGGGTGCGCATCTTGCGGCGAAGGCGGCGCTGATTGAGCGGGTCAAGGCAGGCTGCGGGGTAGTGCTCAACCCGGAGCTGCCGATCGTGGCGTTGGCGCGGCGCATGACCGCCTATAAACGGCCGGATCTGCTGTTCTCCAGCATCGAGCGGCTGCGCGCGATCGCGCGCCGCCATCCCTTCCAGATCGTCCTCGCCGGCAAGGCACATCCCCGCGACATGGCGGGCAAGCAGATGATCGAGAACCTTCACCGTCACCTCCGCGCACTCGTTGGCGCGGTGCCCGCCGCGTTTGTGCCGAACTATGACATGCGTGTCGCGCTCGATCTGGTCACGGGCTCGGACATCTGGCTCAATACCCCGCAGCGACCTCTGGAAGCCTCCGGCACGAGCGGCATGAAAGCGAGCCTGAATGGCATACCGCAGTTCTCCGTGCTCGATGGTTGGTGGATCGAAGGCTGTATTGAGGGCATCACCGGCTGGGCCGTCGGCGGCGACGTCGAAAGCGAGAATCACAGGGACGCTGAAAGTTTGTACGACAAGCTCGACGAGGTCGTGCTTCCGCTGTGGCACGGCGAGCGCACGAAGTGGATTGCGGTGATGAAGGGCGCGATCGGCAAGAACGCCTCCTATTTCAACAGCCACCGCATGCTGCGGCACTATGCGATGGAGGCTTACCTGCGGTGACCGGCCGTTGCGGCGTTCCTCATTCGGCCGAACGATTCAGGAAATTCGCCCGCTGCAGTCGCCGAAGCCGATTGAAATGCATCCCGCGCGCCTCGCGTGCGCCCGCAGGATGACCTCGTCGCCGTCCTCGACGAACTTGCGCGTCTCGCCCGAAGCAAGCGCGATCGGCTGCTCGCCGTCCTGCGACAGTTCGCGCACACTGCCGTAGCCCGACGCATCGGGCGCCGAGATGGTGCCGCTGCCGAAGAGATCGCCCGGCGCGAGGTTGCAGCCGCTTGCGGTGTGGTGCGCGACCATCTGCGCCAGCGTCCAGTAGAGATGGCGCGTGTTGCTGACCGAAAGCCGTTGCGGCGGCAGCTTCTTCTCGCGCATCGCCGCGCTCTGCAAGAATGCCTCCAGTTCCACATCGAACGCGCCGCTGCGCTGATCCCCGTCGTCCCACAGGTACGGCAGCGGACGCGGATCGCCCGCCGGCCGCGGCGGCTGCGCGAGTCGAAACGGCGCCAGTGCCTCGGCGGTGATCACCCACGGCGACACCGTCGTGCCGAAGTTTTTCGAGAGAAACGGTCTGAGCGGCGCTTCCGGCCGGCGGCGCATTCCGGCGTTGGTGGCATGCTGGATGCCGGCGAAAAAGTCGGTGAAATCTCCCACCGCTGCCGGCAGGTGAAGGGTGCAGTCCACCGCGCGGTGCAGGAGCTGCCCGGCGAGCGGCTCGATCTTCCCGCGCTCGGCGCTGTCCGCGGCAAGCAGTGCGGAGAGGCGCTTGCGCAGCGCGGCACGCGGCGCGCTCCCCAGCGCCATCAGCGGATTGAGCGTCGCGCCTGCCGCGGTAGCAGCGGCCTGTTCCGCCGCGCCGGAGAACAGCTCTGCAGCAAGTGCCGCCTTCAGATCGAGGATCTCATCCCCGATCGCAACGCCGCCGCGCGGCGCGCCCCCTCCGGGGCTGAACATACCCACTGGCAGATTCTGGATCGGAAATTCCGCGTGACCGTTCGCCGAAGCGACCCAGCTCGCGCGCTTCGGATCGTGGGTCTCGTCAACCAAGCCAGTCATCGTATTCCTCCGTGGATCGCGTGCGTCCTGCCCGATCAAAATTCTTTTCTGCAGCCAAGGACACTGGCCACAGAGATCACAGAGCACGCAGAGAACTGCGAAACTCCCGTGAGTCCAGAACCGACTTCCCTTGCTTGCTTACCCTGTGATCTCCGTGTTCTCTGTGGCTTTCGTATTTCGGCACTTTCAGCGCACTGCGCCGAACGCGCGATATCATACGCCACCAATACGGGGCGAGACGCGGAAACGTGATGAGCGCTGACAGCGACGACGCGTGGGAAAAAGCACAAGACGAACTGGCCGCGGCGGGCAGGAGCGACGGCCTGCCGCTGGTGCCGCCGACGCCGGAGCGCATCGGGCGCATGCTCGGCATGCACGGCTTCAGGCCGGATGCCGTCGTCGCGAAACTGATGCCGGCCTTTGCCGACGCGACCTGGCGCAGCATCGCCGAGAACGCGGTGATGGCCGGGTGCCGCCCGGAGTACCTGCCGGTCATCGGCGCCGCGACCGAAGCGCTCGCCGCCGACGAATTCAATCTGCTTGGCATCCAGACCACGACCGGATCGGCGACGCCGGTGGTGATCGTCAACGGTCCTGTCGCCGGCGCGATCGGCATGAACGCCGCGGGCAATGCATTGGGTCCCGGCAACCGGGCAAACGCGACCATCGGGCGCGCGGTGCGACTCATCTTACAGAACGTAGGCGGCGCGATCCCCGGCGTGGGCGACATGGCCACCCTCGGTCAGCCCGGCAAGTACACCTTCTGCTTCGCCGAGAACGAAGCAGCGAGTCCATGGCCGGCTCTGCACGTCGAGCGTGGATACGCCGCCGACATGAGCGTCGTCACCGTCGTCGGCGCATCGGGCAACGTCGAAATCGTCGATTCGAGCAGCGCCAGCGCCGAGGACGTGATCCACACCTACGCCAATTCGATGCTGATCGCGGGTACCATCAGCATGAGCGGTTACATCGGCGGCGGCGAGCCCCTCATCATCATGCCGCCCGAACATGCGGCGTTCCTGTCCGCCGCCGGCTACACCAAGGATAAGGTGAAGGCAGCCATGTTCGATGCGGTTCAATACCCGCTCGAGCGGCTTTCGCCCTACGTGCGTGACCGCCTGATCGCGAGCCGCAAGACCATGAACGCGGCGAACGTCGAAGGGCCGGTGCGGCTCGCGGCGGCGGCGAAGGACGTGATGATCGTGGTCGCCGGCGGTGTCGGCATCAAGGCCGCCTATGTCCCCACATGGAGTGGCGGCACCCGCGCGGTCAGCCGCAAGGTTCCCGTGGGTCGCGTGGCATGATATGGGTTTCTCAGGAGGATGACGATGAAAGTGAAGCGTATCGAACATGTGGGCGTGGTGGTGCGTGACGTGGAAGCGAGCCGGAAACTGTGGGAGGACTGCTTCGGCATTCCGCTCGGCAGCGTGGAGGAAAACCCCAAGCGGAACACGCGGCTTGCCCTCTATCCGGTCGGCGAGTCGATGGTCGAGCTGATCGCGGGGACAAATGCCGACAGCCGGCACGCGCGGATGGTGGCCGAAGGCAAGGGCGGGCTCAACCACATCTGCTTCGAAGTCGAGGACATCGACGAAGCCCTCGCGGAACTGAAGGCGAAGGGCATACCGCTCATCGACCTGATACCGCGCATCGGCCACGCCGGCTGCCGCATCGCCTTCATCGACCCGTCCGCGACCGAGAACTGTCTCATCGAACTCGCGGAGCTGCCCGCTGCGTCCGCGCATCACCCGTGAGCCGGAGAACGCGCATCGTCAGGCCGCTGAATCCTGGGCCGGCTTATGGGCCGGAATTGATGCATGCCGCGTGACGACCTGCGATCCCGCGGCGACCGCGATCTTGCCGAGCGCCTGCTGCGCGAGCCCGATGTCCGCAAGGCGATGGAGCGCTCGGACAAGGAGGCGCAGGACGCGAGCACCCGCCGCCAGCTTCTGGGAACGGCGATGCGCCTGTCCCCCGAAATGGCGCCCGACGTCCACCAGATCATGGAAGCCTGCCGTTCCGCGCTCGGCGTCGATACGCCGGTCGAGACCTATGTCTATCCCGCGCCGGTGTTCAACGCGGCCGCGGTGCGGCCCGAGCGCGGCCTGCTGTTCGTGTTGCTGTCGTCCAGTTTGCTCGAAGCCTTCGAGCCGGATGAACTGAAATTCGTGGTGGGCCATGAGCTGGGCCATCACCTGTTCGGGCATCACGCGATTCCCGTCGGCGCCCTCCTCTCCGGCACGACGCCCATCGGGGCGGGGCTCGCGCTCCAGCTCTTCGCCTGGCAGCGTTACGCGGAGATCTCCTCGGACCGGGCGGGGCTCTACTGCGCCGGCGGATTCGACGGCGCGGCGCGGGCATTGTTCAAGCTCGCCTCAGGGCTGCGCGGCGGGCGGATTCGCATCCTCATCGACAAGTTCGTGAGCCAGGTGACGGACCTGCGCGACGAAGCGCAGCGCCAGGCGAGAGCCGATGCGCCGATGCGCAGCGACTGGTTTTCCACGCACCCGTTCAGCCCGCTGCGCCTGCGCGCGGCCGAGCTTTTTGCAGCGAGCGACCTGCTGGTCCCCGGCGGCATGAGCCAGGACGTGCTGGAAGCCCAGGTACACGAACTCATGACGCTCATGGATCCGAGCTATCTCGCCGAGCGTTCCGAGGCCGCGGAGGCGATGCGCCGTCTGCTCTTTGCCGCGGCGGTGCTGATGGCGACAGCGTCCGCCAAACCCAACGAACGAACGCTCGAGGAACTCGAAAAGCTCCTCGGCCCGGGTTCGGTGCCCACAAACTCGAATCGCAACGCAATCCAGGAGGATCTGCCGAACCGGGTTGCGCGCGTCAAAGAGGTGGTGCCCGTGCTCCGGCGCATGCAGGTGGTACGGGACCTCTGCATCATGGCGCGCGCAGACGGGCGCGCCGACGCGGCGGAACTGCGGTTGCTCGTGGACATCGCGGATGCGATCGGGGTGGAGCGGGAGATCGTCAGGTGTACGGCGGCTGCGGCAAACGATTTCGACTGACGCGCCGCTTGAACCGGCCGTCCTCCTTCTCGTTCTCGATCATCCCGGCTGCTTCGTCGGCCTGCGTGGCGCTCCGCTCCCGTGGCTCTGCGCCACACGCCGCTCGCAGTGCCATAATACGTGGTGCAACCCGCGGTCGGGCGTCAACGATCATCCACCGGCCGGCGGCATCACAAGGAAAGGAGAAATTGCAGATGAGACAATTGCGCACTCGATTCGCGTGGGGGATAGCTGCGCTGCTTGCAGCCTTCCTTTGGACCACCGCCGCGCCGGCCCAGACGGATTGCGCCAAGCGGGGCGACCTCGATGCCCGCTACTGCGACGAGGACGGCGACCTGGTCGCCGATCAACCCAAGGATCCGAAGGCCTGGCAGAACCCGGCGACGCTGGTGTTCTCGTACACGCCCGTCGAGGATCCGGCCGTCTACGAGAATGTGTTTGCCGATTTCATGGCGCATCTTGCCAAGGTAACGGGCAAGCGGGTGCGCTGGTTCCCGGCAGAATCCTACGCCGCCCAGGTCGAGGCGATGCGCTCGGGACGCCTGCACATCGCGGGCGTGGCGAGCGGGCCCACGCCCTTTGCGGTCAACCTCGCGGGCTTCGTGCCGGTCGCCGCCATGCAGCGCGCCAACGGCACCGTCGGCTACACCCTGCAGCTCATCACCCACCGCGACAGCAGCATCAAGGGGGTCGCCGATCTCAAGGGCAAACGCGTGGCGCACGTGGCGCCATCGTCCAATTCGGGAGACCTCGCGCCGCGCGCGCTGTTCAAGGCCATGGGGGTCGAACCCGGCAAGGACTACGAAGTGCTCTACTCGGGCAAGCACGACAACTCGATCATGGGCGTGGTCAACCGCGACTACGATGCCGCGCCGGTGGCCTCGACCGTCGTCGAGCGCATGCAAGGGCGCGGAATGTTCAAGGCGGATGCGCTGCGCGTGGTGTACGAGTCCACGCCATTTCCGCGCACGGCCTTCGGCGTGGCGCACAATCTGGCGCCCGAACTGAGGGCGAAGATCCGCGAGGCGTTCGTAAACTTCGATTTCAAGAAGTCGAAGCTCGCGACCGAGTTCAAGGACATCGAGCGCTTTGCCGAGATCAACTATCGGGAGGCCTGGCGCGACGTGCGCACGATCCAGCAGGCGAGAGGCGTGCGCTATACACAGGAAGCCCTGTCCAAACTCGGCCGGAAGGCGGAATGAGCCGATGATGGGCGGCGGCGAGCCGCCTCCCACGGCCGCCGCGGCGGGTGGACCACTGCTGCTCGGCATCGAGGCGCTCACCAAGGTCTACCCGGGCGGACAGCGTGCGCTCGACGGCGTGAGCCTCACAGTCGAGCGCGCCGAGGTCATCGCGGTCGTGGGTTCATCCGGGGCCGGCAAGAGCACCCTCATCCGCTGCATCAACCGGCTGGTGGAGCCGACTTCCGGGCACGTTCGGCTGGGCGGCCTCGACCTGGTCGGTCTCAAGCGCCGCGAACTGCGCGCGGCGCGCCGGCGCATCGGCATGATCTTCCAGGAGTTCAACCTCGTCGAGCGGCTCACGGTGATGGAAAACGTGCTGTCGGGGCGGCTCGGCTTTGTGGGCTTTCTGGCAGCGCTCGCCCGCCGCTTTCCGCCGCAGGATGTCTCGGGGGCATTCGCGCTGCTGGACCGCGTCGGACTGGCGGGCTTCGAGAACGGGCGCGCCGATGCACTCTCAGGCGGCCAGCGCCAGCGCGTGGGCATCGCACGGGCGCTGATGCAGGACCCGGATTTGCTGCTGGTGGACGAACCCACGGCCAGCCTCGATCCCAAGACCGCACGCCAGATCATGCGGCTCATCCGCTCGCTCGCGCTCGAGCGGCGCCGGCCGGCGCTCATCAACATCCACGACGTCGCATTGGCGCAGGCGTTCGCCGACCGTGTCGTCGGGCTGAAGGCCGGGCGCGTCGCCTTCGACGGCCCGCCGCAGGCGCTCACTCCCGAAGTCCTCACCGAGATTTACGGCGTTGAGGACTGGAGCCAGACCATCCGCCGCGCGGACGACGACGGGGAGTCGACGCAGTGAACGCCGGAACCTACCCGACCGCCTGGCGGCCACCGGCCTTTTTCGGCAGCCGCACGCGCCAGCGCATCGCGCTGTTCTGCGGCGCCGCCTACGTGGTCTGGTCGCTCACCGATCTGAACATCGATGTCAACCGGATGCTCGCTGGCTTCCCCCGGGCGCTCAACATGCTGGCACGCATGATCCCCCCGGATTTCGGGCGCTGGGCGTTGCTGCTCGACGGCATGATGGAGAGTCTGCAGATGGCACTGGCGGCAACGCTCGCCGGCGCGCTGCTCGCCGTCCCGCTCGGCCTCGCCGCGGCCCGCAATCTGGCGCCCATGCCCGTGTATGCCGTCGCGCGCGGCTTCATCGTGCTCGGGCGCACTCTGCACGAAGTCATCATCGCCATATTCTGCGTGAAACTCTTCGGCTTCGGCCCGGTCGCGGGGCTCATCACGCTGGGTTTCGCGTCGGCCGTCTTCCTCGGCAAGATGCTGGCCGAGGACATCGAAAACGTCCGGCTCGGTCCGGTCGAGGCGATTCGCGCCACCGGCGCAGGATTCGGCCAGATGGTGACGTACTCCATCGTGCCGCAGGTGCTCGCGCGCACGGTGGGCGTGCTGATCTACCGCCTCGACGCCAATGTGCGGCACTCGACCGTGATCGGCATCGTCGGCGCGGGCGGCATCGGCCAGACGCTGTCGGCGTCATTCTCGCGTTACGACTATGACTTCTCCGCCGCGATCCTGCTCTCGATCATCGCGCTCGTCGCGCTGGGGGAAGGCTTCAGCGACTGGGTGCGGAGGAAGCTGCGGTGAGCGAGGCGAGCGTCGCCAAACGCTACCCCGAAGTGTGGCGCCGTCGCTCGCCGCAGGAGACCGCGCTCGGCTGGCTGTGGACGGCGGCGATCGCGCTGGCGGCAGCCTGGTCCGTATCGGCGCTCGATATCGAGTGGGCGTTCTTCGCCGACGCGCACGTGCAGGCGCTCGATCTCGTGCAGCGGATGTGGCCGCCGCGCTGGTCGTACCTGCCGACGATCGTGCGGCCGATGATCGAGACCATCCACATCGCGACGCTCGGCACCGCAATCGCAGTAGTGCTGTCGGTGCCGCTCGCGTTTCTCTCCGCGCGCAACACGACGGCCAACGGGCTGACGTGGGCCATCGGACGCGCCTTGCTGGTGGCCTCGCGCTCGGTGAACACGGTCATTTGGGGGCTGGTGTTCGTCGCCATCTTCGGTCCCGGGCCGGTCGCGGGCATCGCGGCAGTGGCGGCGCGCTCGGTCGGATTCCTGGCGAAACTCATGGCCGAGGCGATCGAGGAGGCCGAGCGCGGCCAGATCGAGGCCGTGCAGGCGACCGGCGCAAGCACCGCGCAGGTGTACCTCGTGGCCGTGCTGCCGCAGGTGATGCCGGTGCTGATCGGAACGACCATTTATCGCTGGGACATCAACGTGCGCGAATCGAGCGTGCTCGGCTTCGTCGGCGCGGGCGGCATCGGCCTCTACCTGTACGCCTCGATCAACCAGTTCGCGTGGCAGCAAGTACTGGTGGTGCTCGCCGCGATCCTGGTGGTGGTGCTCCTGAGCGAAGCGCTCTCCGCGTATGTCCGTGCGCGCATCACCTGAGCCCGTGCCCACCGCAGCAGACTACGGCGGCGTGGTTCCGGTAACCGGCGTATCCGCGCTTGCCGCCGCCTACGACGGCTTCATCGTCGACCAGTGGGGCGTGCTGCACGATGGCACGCGTCCCTACGCCGGCGCCATCGAGTGCCTGGAGCGCTTACGCGCAGCGGGCAAGCGCGTCGTGGTGCTATCGAACTCGGGTAAGCGTGAGGCGGAGAATCTGCGTCTCATGGCGCGCATCGGCTTCCCCGAAACGCTTTTCGACCGCTTCGTCGGCGCCGGTGAAGACGCCCGCCGCGCCATCGCAGCGCGCTCCGAGCCGTTTCACCGCACCCTCGGCCGTCGCTGTTACGCCTTCACGCGCGACGGCGACCGATCGCTGATCGACGGCATCGGGCTCGAGGTCGTCGATCGCGTCGAGACGGCCGACTTCCTCGCCGTGATCGGCATCGACTCGCCGCAGCGTAACCTGCGCGATTACGAAACCGAACTGCGGGCGGGTATCAGCTGCAGCCTGCCCATGATCTGCGCCAATCCCGATCTCGTCAGGGTCTCGCCAGAGGGCACGGTCGAGGCGCCGGGAGTACTGGCGCGCCGCTACGAGGCGCTGGGCGGGGCTGTCTTCTACCACGGCAAGCCGCACGCGGCGATCTACGGCACGTGTTTGGAGGCATTGGCCGTTGCGTCGCAGGACCGAGTGGTTGCGATCGGAGACTCGATCGAGCACGACGTGCTCGGTGCATCGCGCGCCGGGTTGCGCAGCGCCTTCGTCGCCGGGGGCATTCACGCGGCGGAACTCGTGACGGCTCGCGGCGAGCTGCCCGATGCGCAGAGGTGGCGCGATTTTGCCGCCAAGGCCGTCGCGCGGCCAGACTATCTGCTCCCGGCGTTCGTCTGGTAAGCGGAACTCACTCGTTGCCCTAACGAGGAACATGGGCCCGCCCTTACCGCGCCCCCGGGTGGTCCCAATCCTTATGGGTTAGGCGCACTCTGCAAGCGCTTTCGCACTCGCTCCGAGTGTGCGGGCGCAGCGGAGCGTGATCGCGGCCGGATTAATTTGCCTATCCGTTTGCCGCGACACCGAGAAAGGAGTGGCGACTGGTCAATCTTCCAATTTCACTCCAGATATCCTGACGATCTCCCTTATCTGCGTCATGTAATCATTGACGAACGCAGTGAGCTCCGGCCGGGAAGTTCCACCAGGCTCATTCCCGATCGCCGCCATTCCTTTCTGCACGACCGGAGTATTCAACACCTTGATCACTGCTGTATTAAGCTTCGAGAGAACGTCGGGAGGCGTTTTCGCCGGTGCGACAAAACTCTGCCATAACAAGAATTCAAAACCAGGAATAGTCTCGGAAATCGTTGGAAGGTCAAGAGCCAACGCCGTTCGCTTAAGGCTGGTGACGCCCAAGGCTCTCAGCTTGCCAGTCTTGATCATCGACATGACTGCGGTGATTGGATTGAACATTACGTCTATTTCCCCCGCCATCAGGCCAACAAGAGCCGGCGATGCCGACTTGTACGGAACGTGCAAGATGCTGGTACCAGTTCTGATCTTGAATAGTTCGGCTGGCAAATGAGAGGAACTGCCGGGCCCGGAGGAGCCGTGTTTGAACGCGCCCGGCCGTGATTTCGCAAGCGCCACCAGTTCCCGGACCGAGGTTGCGGGAACCGATGGGGTAACCAGGAGAACCGATGTCACGGTACCGACCAGGCTGATAGGCGAAAAATCCCTGACGATTTGATACTGGAGATTCCTCGACATGACTTCGACACAAGCCTGAGATGATGTCGCCATCAATAATGTGTGACCATCCGGCGCAGCTTTGGCCGCGACTTCTACGGCAATTCGACCGCTCGCGCCGGCACGGTTATCGATCACGATTGGCTGACCTAGAGCTTCCGCGAGCCTGGGGCCCATCAGGCGGCTGATAATGTCCGGACTGCCCCCAGGCGCCGCCGCGACCACGACCCGAATCGGTCTAGTCGGGTAAGTTTGGGCGAGAGCTGCCGCCGAAAAGAGGGTCACTGAAGCGAGTGCTAATGCCGCACCGAACGCGCCCATATCACGGATCTCCATGTCGCGTGGAATCTCTATCATCCTTTAACCACCCCCAAACGGGGGAGTCCATGACACGCCAACCTACGCTCGCCCTATGCCCTTGTCAATGCAGCGGGACAGGTCAAAGACCGAGGTAGTGGAAATTCCTGGGAGTTCACGGCAACCGGCCGTTGATGGCCCTCAACTGCCGGTCCAACCGGTACGGCTGATCCAACTTGAATGTCATCCCTACGTGAGCGGCACACGTTGTTGACTCGCGTAGGGACGCGACGGATCACGAGTCAATCGATCCGGAGGCCGGCCGATTTCACCACCTTCGCCCACAAGGCAAGTTCGGCCTTCACGTGCGCGGCGAGATCGGCCGGGGAACCGGCGACGATGATCGCGCCTTCCTTGTCGAAGCGCTCCGCGAGTCCCGGATCGCGATCAGCTCCTTCACCGATTTGGCGGGAATCGAGGGATGCACCACCAGCACGAACGGCGAGGAGCCGATGTACGACACCGGCGCGAAGTCGCGCCCGGTGTCGAACGGCAGCTTCGGGTAGAGCGCCGGATTCACCACGAAGGGCAGCGTGTTGATGAGCAGCGTGTAGCCGTCGGGCGCCGCGCGGGCAACGAGTTCGCTGCCGGCGATGGTGTTGGCGCCGGGACGGTAATCGATCACCACGTTCTGCCCCATGATTTCGCCCCACTTCGGGCTGAAGATCCGGGACATCACATCGAGACTTCCGCCCGGCGGCACCGGCACTACCACGCGCACCGGCCGCGCCGGAAAGTCTTTCGGTTACGCGAATGCAGCCAGCGCGGCGGCACATGCGCCGGCTGCCATCAGGCTTGCAAGCATCGTTTTCATTTGGTCCCCTTTTGCTCCCTGTGACGCTCTTTGCGGTCACCGGTCACGCCCCACCAGTCACGCCCCACCAGTCACTGGTCACGCCTTTCCTTACTTCAGCGCCAGCATGTGATTGGCGATCTGCTCGCGCGTGGCGACCCAGATTTCCGGCGTGTTGGCCGCGATCTCCACGATGCGTTCATAATAGTGCGCGCCGTGCGGCCGGCCAAAGATGTGCGCGTGCACCGTCGCATCGACGATGACCGGCTCGCGCTCGCGTTTCGTGATCCGTGCCAGGTGCTCCTCGAAGGTCTCCAGCATCGCCCGCGGGGGATCTCCGTACTTCATCGACCGCATGTCGTTGACGTCCATCGAGAGCGGCAGCGCGACGATACGCGATTCGCCGAACGTCTGGACGTAGGGCAGATCGTCGTCGAACACGTCGCCGTACCACAGGTAGTCGACCTCGGACAGCAGGCGTGCGGTGTTGGGGCTGGGCGTGCCGCGCGGGCTGATCCAGCCGCGCACCCGCGAGCGCGACGCGTGCGCGAGGAGATCGGTGCAGCGCTCGATGTTGAGCCGCTCCTCTTCGACGCTCATCATGACCGGCATCACGTCCATCGCATATGAGTGCGAGACAACCTCGTGGCCGCCGTCGCCGACCGCCCGCACCGCTTCAGGCGAGCGCTCGGCGAGGATCGCGCTCGTCATGACGCTCGCGCGGACATTGTGCCGCGCGAACGCGTCCAGCAGGCGGTAGATGCCGCGCTTCGCGCCGTACGCCGCCCACGAAATCGCCATGCTGTCCACGATCCCGGGTATCGCCGGCAGCGGGTTGCCCATCGGGCTGATCCCGGGCGCCTTGCCGTCCGACCACGCCTCGAACGCGACATTGAATACGACCGCGATCTTCTTCCCGCCCGGCCACTGCCAGCTTACAGATTCCATGCCCCCCTCCCTACCTCCCCCCGCAAGCGGAGGGAGGACATACCCTACGGCACTTCGAGATCGACCAGCGGGCCGTGCTGCTGCCCGCCGAAGACGTCGGTGTCGTCGACGTCGCCCGATATCGTCGGGCGCGGGATCGTGATCTTGATCGCGCTCGCCGCGTCGTAGTTGATGATCTGCACCACCTCCGGCGTGAGCTGATAGGTGCGCGCGAACCACTCGGCGTTGATGATACCGGCATCGCGCACCCGCTCGTAGCTTTCCCGGTCCTTGAAGATCACGTCGAACGTGAGCTCGAACGGCCCGGCGTTCTTGCTGCGTATCAACTTGCTCACCTGCCACAGCCGCGCCATCGCCTCCTCACACCGTCTCGTAATCGAGCCGGAACATTTCGAGTGGCGTGTCCGGTTCGACCACGTGGTTCAGGTTGAAGCGATAGCACGCGCCGCGGTGCAGTTCGGCCGGCGAATAGGGATAGGCGATCGAGGTGATCAACCCGCTGTACTCGGGCACCGGGAAATGCACCGCGATATGGCCGACCGATTTCATGAGCGCGGCGGCGAGTTCCTGCGTCTGCGCGGTCACCTGGAACACGAGCCCCACCTCGTGCCCGATCGAAAGATCGCTTTCGAGCCGGCCCATCGCCGCATTGCGCCCGAACACGCGCACGTTGAACCGGTACTTTTCCTCGATCCCCGCACCGAACACGGCGAGGATGCGCTTCTTCGCGGCCTTCACCAGTCCATCGAGCCACGAATCGAACTGGCGCAGGATGATGGGGTCGCGCACGGCGCCGATGATGATGCTCTGGTAGCCCGCGAGTTCCGCCCCTTCGAGCTTCACCGTGTAGCGCTCCGCAGGCGTGAAGCGCCCGCCGCTCACGCGCACGGCGCGATCCGACACGGCCTCGTACCTGGCGCCGTAAGTGTTCAGCACGCCCGAAGGCTCGACCAATTCGTACGGCGTGCCGTTCTCGTAGAGATTGTGCGAAGCGATGCTCACCGGGTCGCAGCGGTAATCGGGATTGGGGGGCTCGACCGTGAAGCTGTCCTTGCCGATGGCCGCGAACATGCAGTCCGGGTACTTGCGCAGCACCACGGATGCCGCGCCGCACTCCATCACCTTCGCCGCGTGCCACACCAGTCCCGGATCGAAGCCGCGCATGAGCGGCATCGCTGCAAAGATCGAGGTGTCGCTGGAGCGCCCCGAGATGACGACTTCCGCGCCTTTGTCCAGCGCTTCCATATACGGTTCGGCCCCGGCGAGCCCGACGATGTGCGTGCTGCGGTCGATCACCGCCTCGTCGAGCGGCGGCGGATTGGCAAGCGGCCGGATGCGGCGCTCGCGGAGCCTCTTCTTGAGGTAGTCGCGGTCCTGTTCGCTGTAGACCACGCCGAGCTTGAAACTGAGTTTGTCCTCGCGCGCGATGTCGCGGGCAAGCCTGACCAAATGCCGCACCTGGTTGTCGGTGCCGGCGGTGATTGCCGAGCCGATGATCGCGGGTATCTTGGCTGCGCGCGAAGCGCGCAGGATGAGGCGCAGGTCGCGCTTGTACGCGGAATCGGAAAAGTGCGTGTCCTCGCAACCGAGGTAGTGCGGACCCGCGTCGGTGGTCCCGGCATCCACGCCGATGAAGTCCGGGTCGAGCGTCATGGCGCGCCGCAGGGTTTCCTCACGGAACCCCGAACCCAGCATGCCGGTCGCCGCCACCAGGCGAATTTCACTCACGGAAGGTCCTCTCTCAAGCGCGGGATTTCAAGCCTGATTCGAGACAGGCTGCACGCGCCGCTATTATCGCCCAGAAGCGCGAGCGATGGCTGCCGCCGCTCGCGCTCTATTGCTTCGCCAGCGTAATGCGCGCAAAATGAAATCGCGCCAGTGCGCCACGCGGCGTAACGTGATCTGCGATGGATGCCTCGGCATAACCGGGATGGCGGCAAAGCCCTGCAGCCGTCGAACCAATAACTCAACAAGCGCAGGAGACAAGGAGGAACACATGAACTGGTATCTGGACGTTCTCAAGAAGTATGCGGTGTTCAACGGACGTGCGCGCCGCAAGGAATACTGGATGTTCTTCCTGTTCAACATCATCATCATGGTCGTGCTCGGCATCGTCGAGGGCATTTTCGGCGGCCCGGGCGTGCTCGGAGCCCTCTACGGCCTGGCGGTGCTCCTTCCCGGCATCGGGGTTTCGATCCGCAGGCTGCACGATACTGACCGCAGCGGATGGTGGCTGCTGATCGGCCTCGTGCCCCTGATCGGCGCCATCGTGCTGCTCGTCTTCTTCGTTCAGGACAGCCAGGCGGCCGAGAACCAGTACGGCCCGAATCCCAAGGCCGCCTGAATTGCGTTACGGCGGCGGGCGCAGAACCCGCCGCGGCGCCGGCGTTTCGCGACGTGCGGACTGCGGTGAGTTCCGCTAACACGGCTGCTCACTGATCCAATTACTTCCTTCGTTCAAGTAAGCCGCTGCGCGGCAGCCAAGGTTGCGCATCGCTGTAGCCTCGTGTAGCGCCACACCCGGCGTCCGCAGGGCGCTTGTCTTGTCACGTCCATGAATCTTTGCTCTGCTC
>JACQGN010000093.1 GCA_016199545.1 Betaproteobacteria bacterium
CGTACGATCTGTAAGGAAAAGATGTGGGTATTACCCAGCCTTGAAGGGGAGGGAGTTGCTTTCCTTCCCCCTCAGGGGGAAGGTCAGGATGGGGGTGGGTACCCTCGACATCCATCACCGTCGGTATCGTCGCCTCGACCACGAACGGACCGGAAACGTGTGTGACGCCTTTCGTCTCTTCGGGCCGATCAACGAGCACCTCTTCCTGCGGCGGCTCATTATTGGCGATAGTGCTAAGCATGATGTGCGGGACGATTCCGCCAACTTCTTCGCCCTTCTGGTTTTGCGTGCGCTTATAGACGAAGCCACCCGCAGGCCCACTCGACTCATCCTTTAATTCGAACCAAGGATAAGTCGCCGTGAGCAGCCGCTGCCGCGCAAGCGCAAGCGGCACCCGCGAGGTATCAGCAGTAATCCAGCGTCGGCCCCATTCCTCCGCCACATATGCGGTTGTACCTGAGCCACAAGTTGGATCAAAAACGATATCGCCTGGATCAGTAGTCATAAGCAGACACCGCTCGACGACTTTGGTGGTGGTCTGCACGACATAAAGCTTGTCGGACGCAAAACCGGCAATGGTTGTATCAGACCAGGTATTGTTCAGCGGAATCACTGGGAAATCATCTATGAATCGGACGTAACGTAACGTATTGCCAACCACTTCGAGCCGACTGTTGTTTTCCAAACGCTCTAGACCCTGCCGGTCTGTCTTAAACGTACCCTTGCCCGGCGTAAATACGCGACCATCAAACTTAAACTCTGTGACATCATCCCCCTAAGCGGGACGCTGGCTCGTCAAATTATCGAGTGAGTAGATTCTCGCACCGCTAGGCAAGAGGGCTAAATTGGTCCTTTCTTCTTCTGACAGAGCACGTCTTTCCCCAGTCGGCAGCAGAATCCTTGTATAGCCGCGTCCGCCTTCTCCCCCGACCACCTTCCCAAGATACTGTTGGCGATACTTCAGACGGTCAATGCTTTTCGCGTACATCAGCAGATAGTCGGACACGCTACCAAGAAGATCCCCTGATGCTCCCGTTGTCTTCTGAAAAAAAGTGATAACTGCAACAAAATTCTCTGCTCCAAACACCTCATCCATCAACTCTCGGACATGATGGAGATTCTCATCTGAAATCTGGACGAAGACTGATCCGCTTGGGGCAAGTAGCTCGCGCGACAGGAGGAGCCGATCGCGTAGATAGGTCAGATACGAATGCAGCCCGAGCTCCCACGTATCGCGGTAGGCCTGCACCATTTCTGGTTCGCGCGTCATGTCGTCATCGTCGCCATGGCTCACGTCGCGCTTCCGCACGAATGGCTGGAAGTTGGAGCCGAACTTCACGCCGTACGGCGGGTCCATGTAGATCATCTGCACCTGCCCGCCCATCGACTCGTAATGCAGCAGCGAATTCATCACCACCAGCGAGTCGCCGAGGATCATGCGGTTGACCCATTTGTCCTGGTACTCGTAGGCGCGCAGCACCTGGTCGTGGATCGGTCGCTGCGGGTCAGAGAAGAGATCGAACAGGTCGAGCTGCTTGTCGCGCTTGTGGCCTTTCAGCGTTTCGAGGATGGCGCGCGTGGACAGGCGCTCGTGGACGAAGAGCGGCAGGGTGGGCACGTCGAACGAGAGACGCTCGGCTTTGCCCGCCCAGTTGAGGAAGGGTTTGGACAGGGCTTTTAGCTTCCTCAGTGCTTCTTCGGCGCCCTGTAGTTCGGCGAGCAGTTCTCCCTCACGCCCGGCCCCTCTCCCGGAGGGCGAGGGGAGGTTTGAGCGCGAGGCGAGCTTCGCGCTGCGTGACCGCAGTGTGGCGATGCGGCGTTCGAGTTCGGCGATCAGCGCCTCGCCTTGTTCCCGCGCGGGATTCTGGGCATCCCAGTCCAGCACGGGAGCGAGCGATGAGTCGTAACGGTAAGTCTTGGCGGCGGCGCGCTTCTTGAACTGCGGCTGGGTGCCGACGTCGGGCCGCGCCGGAGTTTCCTCCGGATGGCGGTATTCCGCCGTCTGGCGGGAAGTTACGGAGGCCTTTTTCGGACGCGGGCTGTTTGTTCTTTTCGCCATCGGAGCATCTTAATGCAGCGGGTGCGGCGGGAGCAATGCGGCGCGCGCCTTGCCCACTCCGGTCACAAATCCGATTCTCGGGTCGGCACAGGTCTTTCAGCGACGTGCAGCCGCTGAAAGGCTATTTCTTTTTCGCGCGTCGGGCAGGCGCGCGTTTACGGGGCTGGAGCCTCGCATTCACAGCATCTATGTTAAACGCCTCCGGATCCCATTCCTCGCCGACCCAGTCCAGCATTTCTTCGTGCTCCGGATGTTTGGGATCGCCGATCGCTTCCAGCAAATGGAAGTAGCCGGGAAACCCGCCACAATCCTCCGGCGGGCACGCGCGCGCTCCGCCGGTGCAGCGTGGATACGCAGCGTCCGGCTCAGGTGCGAGAACCTTCTCGACCATGATTTCGTGCAACCAGCTATCGCCCATGTCGTAAACGTAACGGAACTTGATGGGCCTGCCGCCGAGCAGTTGATCGAGTGTGGTTTCGTCCGCCGATTGGGCGCGCGGCGCGCCGGGGAAATCAAACTGCTCCGGTGCCGGGCTGATCTCGATCTTCCCCGCGTAAAATGTCCACAGGTGGCAATTCTCCCAGCCCATCGCCGTCTGGATCGCGCCGTGAAGATCATCGAAAGTCATCGCGCCTGGGATCTCCACTCGCCGCCATATCGCAGGGGTGATGTATGGGAGCGCGATTCTCAATTGGTAGATGCGCGTAGCTGCGGCCATGTCACGCCTCGTCTGGATCGGGGTTTTCGGTCGCCGCAGCGTTCCGGAGTTGATCGATCACCGACTGCGGCGCGAGCGCGGAGATCTTCGGGGTGGCACACACGATGTCGGCGTTCTGCGCGCGTTGGCGCAGTGCGTGATCCATCAGGGTGAGCGCCATCATCGCCTCGCAGATCGGGGTGGCGCGGATGCCGACGCAGGGGTCGTGACGGCCGTGGGTCTCGATGATCGTGGGCTGGCCGTGAACATCGATGGTGCGCCGTGGCAGCCGGATGCTGGACGTGGGTTTCACCGCCACGCTCACCACGATGTCCTGGCCGCTGGAAATGCCGCCGAGAATGCCGCCGGCGTTGTTCGAAAGAAAACCCTGTGGCGCCATCTCGTCGGAGTGCTCGGTGCCCTTCTGCGTAACGGCCGCGAATCCCGCACCGATCTCGACGCCTTTCACAGCGTTGATGTTCATCATGTTGTAGGCGAGATCGGCGTCGAGCTTGTCGTACACCGGTTCGCCCCAGCCCACCGGCACGCTGGAAGCGACGGTCGTGATCCGCGCACCGCAGGAATCGCCGGACTTGCGCAGTTTGTCCATGAACGCCTCGAGTTCCGGCACGATTTCGGCATTGGGCGCAAAGAACGGATTGCCGCCGACCGCGTCCCAGGACTTGAACGGAATCGCGATCGGGCCGAGTTGCGCCATGCAGCCGCGGATCACGATGCCGTACTTCTCGCCCAGCCACTTTCTCGCGATCGCGCCGGCCGCGACCCGCACCGCGGTTTCGCGCGCGGACTGCCGGCCGCCGCCGCGGTAGTCGCGGGTGCCGTACTTCTGCAGATAGGTGTAATCGGCATGCCCCGGCCGGAACATGTCCTTGATCTTCGAATAATCCTTGCTGCGCGCATCGACATTGCGGATGAGCAGCGCGATCGGCGTGCCAGTGGTGCGGCCTTCGAACACGCCGGAAAGTATCTCGACGATATCCTCCTCGCGCCGCTGCGTCACGTGACGCGACGTGCCGGGTTTGCGCCGGTCGAGGTCCGTCTGAATGTCAGACTCGGTGAGCGCCATCCCCGGCGGGCAGCCATCGACCACGCAGCCGATCGCCGGCCCGTGGCTTTCGCCGAACGAAGTCACGCAGAACAACCGCCCGAGCGTACTACCCGACATGACGAAAAACTCGATAAAAATCAATTACGAGTTTAACATATTGCCTTTCACTTACGGCGCTGCGAGATGGCGGACAAACCCGATCCCGCTGAAGCAAAAGGCCCCGGCGGTCTCTCCATGCGGCAACTGCACGAGTTGGTCAAGAAAAGCCATCAACGCGACCAGGCAGCAGGCCGCACGCAGAACAAGCTTGCGCAACGGCAGAATCGCTGGCAGCGCTTGGTCCGTTACGTCTGGGACAAAAACCGGGGCCGCGGCTGACGTTCCGCTCACGGTTTTTGATTGGGGAGAGCAACATCCATTGCGACTCCGATCATTGCTGTTTTCCGGAGGTACTTGACGATGCCGCGTCAGGGCTCGCATTGAGCCGACGCGACAGGCGCCACGCCATGGCTCCCAGCACCAGCACGCCCAGACCGAGCGCGGCCCACAGGCTCCAGCGCTTCCAGTCCACAGCCTCCTGTCGTCGGGCTTCACCGCCGAGTTCGGTCTGCGCCTGGGCCTGCGCCTCGCGCACGCTGATCGTCTGCTGCGCGCCCGGTTTTGCCGCCCGGATCCTGCGAAGTTCATCGTCGCGATAACCCGGAATGAGCGTCTGGATGGTATGCGCGGCGGGTTTTGCCTGGCGGTTACCGTAGGCCAGTTGGAACGGCGGCTCGCCGCGTGCGACAAACACGACCTGATGCGGTATCCAGCCCGCATGCATGACCGGCGCGCCGCTGCCCAGACCGCCGCCGCGCTGATCGACCCGCAGCAGCCAGTGGCGATCGGCATTGGCACTGCTGACGCTCACGTCCGGGCTCGTCACCTCGCCCCCGCCCTGACACAGCCGATAGACGATGCTGCGGGCAACAGAACGCCAAGGTTGATCCGCCCGTTCCCGGGTCAGGATTTCCACCTGCACGATGGTGTTCGGCTGCGGCAATTCGAACCGAACGCGATCCACGGGAAACCGGCCTCCGAGATCGAACACATATTCGCCGGGCTGGGCCGGCTTACCCTCGCCAAATTTGCCCCACTCGCGGGGCGCTTCAGTCGTTTGCTCGGCAAGTTCTGCACGCACGGTTTCAAGCACGGGGAGCGCGGCGCGTTCCACAGGCGGTGCAACCCACGACAGCCGCAGATACTTCGCCTTCTGCATCGGCAATTCGATGCGCTTCTGCTGCAATCGCTGTCCACCGACTTCAAGGTTGACCAGCGGTGCGCCGCTCACCAGAGGCCGCCAGGCGCCAAGATCGTCGCTCGACTCGATGCGGAGTTTCCCGGCGAAGCTGCCCGCAGTACCCCAGTCGAATTCGAGCGCGCGCAGCGCGCGATCGAAGGCGCTCAAGTCGATGAGATAGCCGACCGTGTGCGGCTCCCCCGTTGCCGGGGCCCCGGTCGAAGTCACGTTGACAGTGGATGTTCCACCCGGACCGCGCCGCACGCTGATCGACAAACCGTCGATGCTGGCACCCGCCGGCGCCTTGAGTGGAAACAGCGTCAGGGTCTGCGACTCGCCGGCCTCGACGCGCCCGGCCTTCCGCGGCCGCAGTGCGTGCGGCACCACTTCGCCCGCCCCGTTGAACACGCGCAGATCGGAAACGTCGGCGCGCACCACGCCGCGATAGACGGCAGGGGGCAGCGTCACCTCGTAGAGCGCTTCATCGCCACTCACCCCGAGCGGCATGCCGTACGCGAAATCGGCCGGCCGCTCGGCAGCCGCCACCGCACCTACGCACCCAGCCAACAACCAGGCGATCTGAATCTTCATGGAGTTTTCTCCGCAGATTTCGGCGGTACCGGGGCAAAGTAACCGATCACGATGGCGAGCACCCCGACGCCGATGAAGGATACCCAGCGCTCGACCGTGCCGGTGTTCGAGAGATCCACCAGGAACAGTTTGCCGATGACCACGCCGAACAGGACGGCGCCGACGATCCACGCCGTGCGCAGGCCGCGCCGGGCCGCGAATATCATGGTTGCGAGCGCGAGCAGGCTCCAGAACAACGAGAAGGCGGTCTGTACCAAATCCGAACGCAGCATCGCGTTGAGGCGAAACGGCACGTCGGCGTAGTGGTGCAGCGACCGCAACAGCATGCCATTCAGCCAGACGAAAACCGCGACACTCGAGAGACGCACCGTTGCGGTTTTCGACGGCAGGGCGACGCCCGCCACCTCGACCTTCGTCAGCGCGAAGTACCACATTGCCAGCGCCAGCAATGCGCCGGCCTGCGCGAGATCCAGCGGATTGAGCAACAGCACGTACGGCAAGGGCGCGGGGTTACCGTCGCTCACGAAGTTGACGTAAAACACCCACGCCAGCAGGAATACCGCGATCGGCATGGCACCCGCGTAAAGATAGGCGTGCCGGTGCTCGCGTACCGGCCACCCCATCCGGTCGCCGCGGCCCGCAATGAGCGCAATCATGGCGCCCGGCACGAGCGCCCACGCGATGAGCGGCCATACCCGCCTTCCCTCCACGTAGTGGTCGATCTGCCAGCCCACCTCCCACGACGCGATCACCGCGAACAACCAGACGCCGCCCGCGTGCAGCCAGGCGAGCCATGCGGCGGGGCGCGCCTCGTGGGCGCGCAAGGCCCACAGATGGACTGCAAATGCCGCGATCCACCCAAGATACGCGTGATGCGCGAACGGGTGCGGATGCATCGCCGGCGGCGCCATCATCAGCATCGCCGTCATCGCTCCCAGCGGTACGCCCGCAAGCGCGACGAACCGCGCTGCATCCCACTCGATCCTGCGCCACAAGATTCCGAACAGCGCGCACGAGCCGGCGAAGAACAGCAGATGCGGATGCAAACCCCACTGGTCCGGCACCTGGCGATCGATCTCAGCGAGCCCCCCACCGAACCACCACAGCACCCCCCACACGAACAGCGCCTTGGCGACCCACGCCTCGGTCTTACTCACGCGCTCGCGATTGCGATCGAGGTAACGGCTGCAGAACAGGCCCGCGCCGCTGACCATGACCGAACCCAGATAGAGACTGTTCAAGACCGCGAGTCCGCCCGCCCCGCCGCGCGTATCGAGCAGAAATGCGAACCCGGCGCCGAATTGCAGCAGCACGCCGAACGCCCGGGCGAGTGTGCGACTCTGACGCACGCCAACCCAGACGATTGCCGCGCCTTCCACCGCCCACACCGCGGAAGTCCAGCGCCCATCGAAAGCAAGCGGAACGGCGAGCGTCGCGAATCCGACGCCGAGCGCGAGAAACGATTCCACCAGCAGCCGCTGCGAATCCCGCTTGCGCGCATAGAGCGCGGTCGCCAGCATGAGGTAGAACGCGCCGAGCGAAAACGCGCTCCACGCCGCACCGAACTCCATGTCGCGCACGAGCGCCGTCTGCAGGCCAAAGGCGACGATTGGCGTGCCGAACACCAGGGTGCCGTCCACGTAGTGCGTAAGCTGCGGCGCGCCGCGCAGTGCGAACAGTACGGCGATGGCCACGTAGAGCAGGAAGAACAGCGCGAGAAACGGCTCGGTGGTCTCGAACAGTTCCGGACGGTAGAACTTTGCGCCCCACGCGAGCCCGATGATGAATGTGAAAGCGAAGCCAAGCAGATTAAGCTCGCGCCACGCCTTGTACCAGGCTATCGCAAGGATGCCGCCGTTCAGCACGGCGTAAAAACTGAAGAGCACGACGTGGTTGCCACCGCCGGTCGAGGCGAGCACCGGCGCGAGAAACCCGCCGGCGATGCCGGTGACTGCGAGCGAGCGAGCGTCCTGCAGCACCGCGAGCATCGCCGACAGGACGGCGATGGCCGCGAGCACCACGAAAGCCGGCGTGGCGGGCACGAGGTGATAGAGCCGGAACGCCGCGAATACGGTGAGATACAGAACCCCGATCCCGCCGCCTTGGAGGATCACAGCATAACCCGTGCGGCGCTCCCGCAACCGCCATCCTACGATCAACAGTACGACGCCGCCCAGCGCCACGGCGGCAATGCGCAATTCGATCGGTACCAGGTCACGCTCCGCGGCATATTTGAGGAGGAACGCCACGCCGAAAAAGAGCAGCACGACGCCGACGCGCACCAGCGTGTTGCCGCCGAACAACCAGCGGGTAATGAATTTGCCGGGTGCGGAAGGCGTGGGCGCCGCCGCCGGGAGCCACTCCGTCGCAGGCTCAGCGGCCGCTGTCTCACCCGCCCCCGGTGGCGGGGCCTCCACTGCCGCTGCCGGCGCCGTTCGAGCACTTGCAGCAACGCCGGCGAGTGCGGCCTCCAGGCTTGCCGCGGGCGCGACCGGTTCCGCGACAACACCCGGCGCAGTGAACTGCGCGGTGGGCTGCGCCTCCGCGACGATCGTTGACGGTGTGCGCTGCTCCAGTGCTTCAACCCGCTGCTGCAATGTTCGCAGAGCACCCTCGAGATCGGTCTTCCATTTCTCCTCAAGCGCCTTGCGCGACTGCGACATGATGATGCCCGCGACCAGCCCGACACAACCGCCCACCACGGCGCCTGCCCCGCCGCCAATGGCGCCGATGATCGCTCCCACTACCAGGCCCAGAAACCACATGGCTCCCCCCTTTCTTCCGCCTGCCGGCGTCAGAGACGATCCCCGCGCAAAGCCAGAACCTGCGCCTGCAATCCTTCAGGCCTGACCAAGCCTGCCGGCACGGGTGCGCCCGCGACCAGAGAAATCGCAGGAAAGATGCCGGGCCGCAGGAGCAGAGTCATGGCGCGTCCCGGCTTGCGGCTGAAAAGACTGCCCCACAACCCGCGCAGCGCCATCGGCACGACCGCCACGGGCGTGCGCTCGACGATGCGCGAGATGCCGCGGCGGAATGGGTACATCTCGCCGGTATCGGTGATGCGTCCCTCGGGAAAAATGCACACGACATCGCCGGCATCAAGCGCCCGCGCGACCTCGTCAAAGGCCCGTTCCAGCAATTCGGGATCTTCCTTCGCCGAAGCGACGGGAATTGCGCGCCCGGTACGGAATATGAAGTTGAGCACCGGAATGCGGTAAATCCGGTGGTGCATCACGAACCGGATGGGGCGCCGGCAGGCGGCTGCGATGATGAGCGCGTCGACAAGACTCACGTGATTGCAAACGATCACGGCCGGGCCTACTTCGGGAATATGCTCGAGCCCGCTCTTGTCCAGCCGGTACACGGTATGGATCAGCAGCCACACCAGGAAGCGCATGAGAAATTCGGGCACCAGCGTGTAGATATAGATCGCCACGCCTGCATTGAGCAGCGCCGTCGCAAGCAGCAACTGGGGAATCGTGAAGCCGAGCTGAAACAGGAGGATCGCGAGCAGAGCCGCCGCCACCATGAACAGCGCATTCAGGATGTTGTTGCCGGCGATCACGCGGGAGCGGTGGCTTGCATCGCTTCGTATCTGGATCAACGCGTTGAGCGGCACGATGTAAAAGCCGCCAAAGACGCCGATCAGCAGCAGATCGGCGAGGACCCGCCAGTTCCCGGCCTCGGACAAAAAGGCGCCAAGGCCCGCCGTCCCGTGCGGCCCCTGCTGACCGAGCGCGAAGTACAGGTCGATGCCGAACAATGTAATGCCGATGGAACCAAAGGGCACCAGGCCGATTTCCACCTTGTGCCCCGACAGGCGTTCGCACAACAATGAACCGATGCCGATGCCGACTGAAAACACGACCAGCAGCGCCGTCACGACCTGTTCGTTCCCGCCGAGGACGTTCTTGCTGAGATTGGGAAACTGCGTCACGAACATGGCGCCGAAAAACCAGAACCAGGAGATGCCGAGAACGGAGAGGAATACGGTGCGGTTCCGGCGCATGAACCGGAAGTTGCGCCATGTCTCGGTGATCAGATTCCAGTTGATGCGAAGACCGGGGTCGGCCGGGGGCGCGGGCGGGATGAAGCAGCTCAGCAACAAGCCGGTCGCCGAGATCCCGAATGTCCCCGCCGCGACCGCCGTGATTCCCCAACCGGGCTCGCTCACCAGCCACCCGCCGAGCATCAGGCCAACCAGTATCGCAATCGAGGTGCCGGTTCCCACCAGTGCATTCCCGCCCACAAGCTCGTGTTCCTTCAACTGCTGCGGCAGGATGGCATATTTCACCGGCCCGAACAGCGCGGACTGCACGCCCCCGAGAAAGAGCGCCACCAGCAGCAGCTCCATGCTGCGCAGGAAAAAGCCCGCAGCGCCCAGCGCCATGACGCCCAGTTCGATCAGGACCGTGATGCTGATCAGGCGCGATTTCTCGTACTTGTCGGCAAGCTGGCCCGCGGTCGCGGAGAACAGAAAAAACGGCAACACGAACAGGCCCTGCGCCACGTTCTGCAGCACGTCGGTGGACATCGACGTGAAGCTCGCCGTCTGGTAGGCGAGAAGGATGACCAACGCCTGCTTGAAGAGGTTGTCGTTCAACGCGCCCAGGAATTGCACGCCGAAGAACGGCGCGAAACGGCGTTCGCGCAGCAGCTGGAACTGGCTGGTTTCGCTCATCCGGGACAAGAACCTATCTCAACAATGGACGCGTGATGCGTTGTGGCCAGAACGCGATGAATGCTAGGAGCGGGGCGCAGCCCATATCGCGAATATTGAGATAGGTTCTAACGACCCCTGGCGCAGGCCGGGGCTCACCACACCCCGTCATGGTTCCTGTGTGCTGCGCGAAGACCTCCCCGGCGCGCCCGCTGCGGCGAGCCAGGACTGCAGGAATGCGAGGCCCCAGCCCACGCCGAAACCGGTGACCTCGCTTGCCACCGCGCCTAGCCCGCCCTTGCAGCTCGAGCCCGACAGGTCCATGTGTATCCATGGACGACCGGCTGTGAAGCGCTTGAGAAAACGCGCCGCGAGGATGTGGTCCGCCTCGCCTTCCAGCGTACACTGCTTCACGTCCGCGATCGTGCTGTCGAGCGCCTCGTCGTAATCCTCGTCCATCGGAAACACGCACACCCGCTCGCCGGAGGCCGCGCCTGCCGCGAGCGCCGTGCGGGCGAGCTGATCGCTGGTCGCGAATATGCCGCTGTAACGCGCACCCAGCGCGACGTGCATGCTGCCGGTGAGCGTCGCGAAATCCACGATCAGATCCGGGCGCGCCCGTGCCGCGAGCGTGAGCGTGTCGGCGAGCACCATGCGGCCCTCCGCGTCGGTGTGGACGATTTCGATGGTGGTGCCGTTGAGCGCCTTCACCACCTCGTTTTGCTTGTAGGCGCGGGGGCTCAAGTGGTTCTGCGCCAGCGCGAGCCAGCAGTCGATGTTGACCGGCAGTTTCGACCGGGCGGCCGCAAGCACAATTGCGAGCGCCACCGCCGAACCGTTCATGTCTTCGTGCATGCCGTGCATGTAGCGCGCGGTCTTCAGATTGTGCCCGCCCGTGTCAAAACAGATGCCCTTGCCCACCAGGGCCACACTGCGGCCCGCTGCCCGGTGCCGGTAAGCCAGGTGAACGATTGCCGCATCCTCGGGATCGCTCCCCTGCGCAACGGCGACGAATGCCCCCGCGCCCATCTTGCGCAGCCGCGCCACGTCGTATTCCTGGTGTCCCCAGCCGTGCTCCTCGGCGAGCTGCTCGACGCGCGCGCGGTAGGCGCCCGGCGTGAGTTCATTGGGCGGCAGTACCGTCAATTCGCGGCACAGCAGATTGCCCTCGGCCTGCGCTCGCAATGCCGCAGCACCGATGTCCGCCTCGACCCCGTAGAGCACGATGCGGGCGAGCCCCGGGCCGTCGCTTTTTTTCTTGCGCAGGGGCAGCCGCGCGCCATTGACCCAGGCGGTGTAAACAGCAGCCCGCGCGGCTTCGCTGCACGCTGCGCCGGTGCCGTAAACCGCGACGACAATCTCGCGCGGGTGTTCCGCGAGCAGCGCCTGCACTGCTTTGCGCATTGCGGTATGCCACTCGAACGGCGCCTGTTCCGGATCGAACGTCACCCACGACGCCAGCCCGCCGTTGGGAACGTCCGTGGTGACTGGCGTCTTGGCGAGATCGGCGAGCTTTTTTCTGCGGCGCGCAAGCGCAGCCTTCAATGCCGCCGCGAATGGCAACCGCGCGAGGTCCCCTGGACTCGCCGTCTTGGGCAGCACGACCAACAGATGGCGAATACGGCTCGCCGGGGCGGCGGCAAGCGGCGCTGCACGTTGTTCGAGTCTGGCAAGCATGGCACCGATCCGCGTAACGAGAGGCACGGGTATTATAGGGCGTCATGCGGGCGCGAAAGATCACGGTGAGACTTGCCCTTCCGATGCTCCTGTACGTCTGGCTGCTGACGGCACAGGGCCAGGAGCTTGCGACGCTCCCGACATCGGGAATGAACGACGACTTCCGCTCGGACAGCAGGCATCAGGAAGCGAACATGGTTTTCTCGGCCGCGAGGCCGACACGGTCGAAGCGATCGTGAACTGGATGCTGAAACGGCCTTACGCGAGCGAAATCAATTAAAATCCATCGACGGCGCAAACGCTCGCCGAGATCTCAATCCTCAATCCTCAGTCCTCGATCCTCAGTCCCGCTTTCATGCGCCCCTATCTCGACCTGATGCGGCACGTGCTGGAGCACGGCGCGCGCAAGAGCGACCGCACCGGAACCGGCACGCTCAGCGTTTTCGGCGCGCAACTGCGCTTCGACCTGAACGCGGGTTTCCCGCTGCTCACCACCAAGCGAGTCCATCTCAAGTCGATCATCCACGAACTGCTGTGGTTCCTGAAGGGCGAGACCAAGGTCAAGTACCTGACCGACAACGGGGTTACGATCTGGAACGAATGGGCGGATGCGAACGGCGATCTCGGGCCGATTTACGGTTACCAATGGCGCTCGTGGCCCGCCCCCGACGGCCGGCACATCGACCAGATGAGCCAGGTGCTCGAACAGCTCAGGAAGAACCCCGACTCACGGCGCATGATCGTCTCGGCCTGGAACGTCGCCGACCTCGACCGGATGGCGCTCATGCCGTGCCACGCCTTTTTCCAGTTCTATGTCGCCAACGGAGCGCTCTCCTGCCAGCTCTACCAGCGCAGCGCCGACATGTTTCTCGGCGTGCCATTCAACATCGCGTCCTACGCGCTGCTCACGATGATGATCGCGCAGGCATGCGGGCTGAAGCTCGGCGACTTCATTCACACTTTCGGCGACACGCACCTCTATCTCAACCACCTCGATCAGGCCCGCGAGCAGCTCGCGCGCGCACCGCGCGCGCTCCCGGTGATGACGCTCAACCCCGCGGTGACGAACGTCTTCGACTTCCAGTACGAGGATTTCACGCTCGAAGGCTACGATCCGCATCCGGCGATCAAGGCGCCGATTGCCGTATGAGTGAACAGTGAACAGTGAGCAGTGAGCAGTGAGCAGTGAACAGTGAACAGTGAGGAGAAAACCGTGGCGCAGAATGCACCGCGTATGCCGCTTACCGCTCACCGCTCACGGCTTTCCATCATTGTCGCCATGGCAAAGAACCGCGTGATCGGCGCCGCTGGCAGGATCCCCTGGCATCTGCCCGATGAACTCAAGCTGTTCAAGCGCCTTACCATGGGGCACCACATCATCATGGGGCGCAAGACATACGAGTCGATCGGCCGCCTCCTGCCGGGGCGCACGACCGTCATTGTCACGCGGCAGACGGACTATGCTGTGCCGGGGGCGATCGTGGCGCACACGCTTGGCGACGCAATAGGGGCGTGCGCTGGTGACGACGAGATCTTCTTGATCGGCGGCGGCGAACTCTACGAAAAAGCGTTGCCGCTGGCCGGCCGCATTTATCTCACGGTGGTCGACTCCGCTCCCGCTGGTGACACGTACATGCCCGCGATCGATTCCGAGGAATGGCGTGAGCTTTCCTCCGAGGCGTTTGCCGCCGATGAACGGCATCGCTTCGGCTATCGCTACTCGGTGCTGGAACGCGCGCAGCGCTAGGTGTTACCCGGCCGCGCGCGCCCTACCGCGCTGCGACGCAATCGACGAAGTAGTGCAGCTTGCCCTCGACCCTTTCGGCGACCAGGCCGTGGATGTCGGTTTCGAACCCCGGGAACTGCTCGCTGAAGGAACGGGCGAACTCCAGATAGCGCAGGATGGTGGAATTGACGCGCTCGCCCGGGATCAGCAGGGGTATGCCCGGCGGATAAGGCGTCAGGAGCACGGTGGTGATGCGGCCCTCCAGCTGCTCGAGTCCGACGCGGTCGATCTCGCGGTGCGCCATGCGCGCCCACGCGTCGGCTGGTTTCATCGCCGGCTCCATGTCGGAAAGGTACATCTCGGTGGTGAGCCGCGCCACGTCGTTGGCCTTGTAGATGCCGTGTATGGAATCGCACAGGTCGTGCAGCCCCACTTTCTCATACTGCGGATGCTGGTTGAGGAACTCCGGCAGCACGCGCCACAGCGGCCGGTTATTGTCGTAGTCGTCCTTGAATTGCTGCAGTTCGGTCACCATCGTGTTCCAGCGGCCCTTGGTGATGCCGATGGTGAACATGATGAAAAAGGAATAGAGCCCGGTTTTCTCCACGATGATGCCGTGCTCCGCGAGATACTTGGTGACCACCACCGCGGGAATGCCCGACTTCGCGATGCGCCCGGTCACGTCGAGGCCCGGCGTGATCACCGTCGCCTTGATCGGGTCGAGCATGTTGAACCCGGGAGCGAGATTGCCGAAACCATGCCAGCGCTCGTTCGCGCGCAGCATCCAGTCGTCGCGGTTGCCGATGCCTTCGGCCGCGAGCCGCTCCGGCCCCCACACCTTGAACCACCAGTCCTTGCCGAACTCGGAATCGACCTTGCGCATCGCGCGCCGGAAATCGAGCGCTTCGAGTATCGATTCCTCCACCAGCGCGCGCCCGCCCGGCGGCTCCATCATCGCCGCCGCCACGTCGCAAGAGGCGATGATGGCGTACTGCGGACTGGTCGAGGTGTGCATGAGGTAGGCTTCGTTGAAGGTGTGCTTGTCGAGCTTGCGCTTCTCGCTCTCCTGCACCAGGATCTGCGAGGCCTGCGACAGGCCCGCCAGCAGCTTGTGCGTGGACTGCGTGGAGAACACCATCGATTCCTTGCAGCGCGGGCGGTCGCGGCCGACGGCGTGCATGCCCTGATAATACTTGTGGAACGAGGCGTGCGGCAGCCACGCCTCGTCGAAATGCAGCGTGTCGATCCTTCCGTCGAGCATCTCCTTGAGGGTGTCGACGTTGTAGAGGATGCCGTCGTAGGTGCTCTGGGTGAGCGTGAGCACCCGCGGCTGGGACTTCACCTCGCGCGCGAACGGGTGCGCCTGGATCTTCTTCTCGATGTTTTCCCAGCGGAATTCCTCGAGCGGGATCGGGCCGATGATGCCGAAATGATTGCGCGTGGGCATCAGGAACACCGGCACGGCGCCGGTCATGGTGATCGCGTGCAGAATCGACACGTGGCAGTTGCGGTCGACGATCACCACGTCGCCCGGCGCCACCGTCGAATGCCATACCATCTTGTTGGAGGTGGAGGTGCCGTTGGTGACGAAGAACAGGTGATCGCAGTTGAAAATGCGCGCCGCATTGCGCTCGGACGCCGCCACCGGCCCGGAGTGATCCAGCAACTGCCCCAGCTCGTCCACGGCGTTGCACACATCCGCGCGCAACATGTTCTCGCCGAAGAACTGGTGGAACATCTGCCCCACCGGACTCTTCAGGAACGCGACACCGCCCGAGTGGCCCGGGCAATGCCACGAGTACGAGCCGTCCTGCGCGTAGTGGGTGAGCGCGCGGAAAAACGGCGGTGCGAGGCTGTCGAGGTAGGTGCGCGCCTCACGCACGATGTAGCGCGCGACGAACTCCGGCGTGTCCTCGAACATGTGGATGAAGCCGTGAAGTTCGCGCAGCACATCGTTCGGGATGTGGCGCGAGGTCTGCGTTTCGCCGTATAGAAAGATTGGAATCTCACCGTTGCGAAACCGGATGCCCTGCACGAAGGATCGCAATTCGGAAATGGTCGCCGCCGCCTCCTCGGTGGAGAACTCCTCGTCATCGACCGAGAGTATGAATGCGGAGGCGCGTGACTGCTGCTGGGCGAAGGACGAGAGGTCGCCGTAGCTCGTCACGCCCAGCACCTCCAGGCCCTCCTCCTCGATCGCCTTCGCGAGCGCACGGATGCCGAGGCCGCTCACGTTTTCGGAGCGGAAGTCCTCGTCGATGATGATGACCGGGAAGCGGAATTTCACTGATGGTCCTCCGGCTCGAACGGCTCGATCATGCGGTGTTGCTGCGCCGTGCGGCGGGTCCAGCGGTCGGACTTGATCGACATCCCGGGGTCTCTGCGATGAGCCGCATGCGCGGCGTCGCCGCGAATTGTATAGCCGAACGCGCCGCGCCGAAAGCGTTTCCTCGCGCTATTTCCGCGGCTCGTCCTGGTGGGTATCCGCGCCTGCCGGACGCCCGCCACCGGGAAACTCGCCGAGCCAGATGAGTGCCGAGAGAATCGCCATCCCGATCGCGAGTCCCGCCGTCAGGATCGCGCCCGTGATGCGGAGAAAGACCCCTCCGACTGTGGAAACCGGATGTCGTGCCGCGAAGCCTATCACGCCAACGGAAAAGGTATGATAATCTGGCGTTCTCAACCGGCCTGACCCGAGCAATGCGCTGCAAGACCTGCTGGCTGATTTCTGCCCTGATCGCGGCATCGACGGCGGTGGCTGTTGCGGCCGAGATCACCTCGATCACCGACGAGCAGATCGAGGCACTGGGGCAGCGGTTCGGGCCCACCGTCAAGGAACGTTTGGTGGGCTGGAAGGGCATCCTCACCGACTCGAAGCACCGCCAGCTGGCGGAACGCGAGAAGCTCGAGCTGGTCAACGAGTTCATGACCCGCACGCCCTATATCTGCGATCCCACGCAGTGGTGCATGGAGGATTACTGGGCGACGCCCATGGAGTTTCTGGCGAACGAGGGCGGCGACTGCGAGGACTTCACGATCTCCAAGTATTACACCCTGAGGGCGCTCGGTGTGCCGAATGAAAAGCTCGGCGTCGCCTACGTCAAGGAAACCCGCATTTCCAACGGTCACCACATGGTGGTCGCTTACTACGAGTCGGCAGGCGCCGAACCGCTCATCCTCGACAATCTCATCGACAAGATACTTCCGGCCTCGCAGCGCCCGGATCTCATCCCGATCTACATGGTGAACGGCTCGGGCCTGTGGGACTCCAAGGAGTCGCGGGGCCGCACCAGCGCCCCCCCCACCGGCTACGCGCACAAGGCGTGGGGCGAATTCCAGCGGCGCAGCCGCTCCGGCGATGAGGCGCTGTCGATCACCGCCGCGCAACGGCGGTCACCGGAATGCGAGGCACTCAGGGCGCGCTACAAGCGCGTCTGCCCATGGTGAGAGGCAGACTCAGCGGTCGATCCGCATGACCGTCCTTCGGGGACTCACGGTCGCCATTTTCGCCGCTACCGCGAGCGTCGCCTTGACGGCAGCACCGCCCGCGTCCGCCCAGACGGCGCCAGGCGGCCAGAACCTGGCCGAGGCGAACCGCCTGATAGCGGAAGCGCAGAAAGCGCCGCCCGCCGCGGCGATACCGCTCTACGAGCGAGCATTGTCCCTCGCGGCGCAGTCCCTGGGGACAGGTCATGCGAACCTCGCGCCGGTACTCGACGCCCTCGGCGAGGCGCGCCGACAGCTTGGGCAGCATGAGCTCGCGCTGCAGAATTTCCAGCGCAGCCTTGACATCCGGGAACGGGCCCTGGGCGCCGCACATGCCAGCGTGGCCATAAGCCTGGGCCACCTCGGGCGCACCCGCGAATCCATGCGCCAGTATCCCGAGGCGCTCTCCCTGTATCAACGCAGCCTCGCCCTGCGAGAGCAGACGTTGGGACCGGAGCACACCGGCGTCGCGGCAGCTCTTAACAGCCTGGCCGCGCTGTACCGCTTGCTGGGAGAATACGGACAGGCGTTGCCTCTCTACGAGCGCAGTCGCGCGATCTTCGAGAAGGCGCTGGGCCCCGAGCATATCAGCGTCGCCACCACCGTCAACAACCTGGCGGCGCTCCACCGCGCGATGAACGAATTCGAGAAAGCGCTGCCGCCCTACGAGCGCAGTCTCGCGATCTTCGAGAAAGCGCTCGGCCCCGACCACCCCAACGTCGCCCTGATTCTCGGCAACCTCACCGAGTTGCTGCGTGCAATGGGCGAGTACGGAAAAGCGCTGCGTTACGCCGAGCGCAGCCTCGCCATCAACGAGCGAGTGCGCGGCGCGGGCCATGCCAGCGTCGCGTTGAGTCTCAACAACCTCGCTGCGATCTACGAATCGCTGGGCGAACACGACCGCGCGCTAACACATTATCAGCGCAGCCTCGCAATCTACGAAGCCGCCAGCGGACCGGATCACCCCAGCGTCGCATTGAGTCTCAACAACCTGGGCGCGCTCTATCGCTCGAGGAGCGAGTACGCGAAGGCCCTGCCGCTTATTCAGCGCAGCCTCGCCATCTACGAAAAGGTGCGTGGCCCGATCCATCTCGACGTGGCGCTGAGCCTCAACAATCTCGGCGCGCTGTATCGCACCATGGGCGAATATGCGAAGGCCGTCCCGGTCTACGAGCGCAGCCTCGCCATCCGCGAGAAGCTTCTCGGAGCGGAACACCTCGAAGTCGCCACCAGTCTGAACAACCTCGCCGCGGTCTATGAGGGCACGGGCGAGCACGCGAAAGGCGCCTCGCTCGCCTTGCGCGCGCTCTCAATCGCCGGCAACGCCGGCTCCCCCGAGCTGGTATGGCGCGCCCAGGCCAAGCTCGCACGCATGCTCGCCCTTCAGAAACAGCAGGATGCGGCGATCTTCTTCGCCAAGCAGGCAGTAAACCAGATCCAGGCGCTGCGCGCGCGCCTGGTCAGCATCGACCGCGAGTATCAGCGCTCGTTTCTTCAGGACAAGGAGTCCACCTACCGGCACCTCGCCGACCTGCTGATCGATCAGGGGCGGCTGCCTGAAGCCCAGCAGGTGCTCACCATGCTGAAAGAGGAGGAGTTCTTCGACTTCATCCGCCGCGATGAAAAGCAGGATGGCCGCACCACCAACGTCGCCTTTACCGCCGGCGAAGAGCCCTGGCGCAAGCACTACGAGGAGGTGAGCGCGCGCCTTGGCGCGGTCGGGACGGAACTTGCGGCGCTCGATCGCAAGGCGCGGCAGGGGTTGAGCGACGAGGAGAAGGCGCGGCGCGAACAGTTGCGCAAGGACCGCAGGGTCGCGCAGCAGGCGTTCGACGGCATGCTCGGAACCCTCATGCGTGAGCTGGCGACGGCGGGCGCGGCGCGCAACCGCGAGATCGGCGAGCGCGGCCTCACCAACCTGCGGACGCTGCAGGACACGCTGGCAACCCTGGGCGAGGGCGTGGTGGCGGTGCACTACATCGTGGGCGAATCGACGCTGCGCGTCCTGCTCACCACGTCTTCGATTCAGATCGCGCGCTCGTTCGCCATCGGCGCCGTAGAGCTCAACCGCAAGATCGCATTTTTCCAGCGCCAGTTGCGCGATCCGCGTCTGAAACCGATGCCCCTTGCACAGGACCTGTACCGCACGCTGTTCGAGCCGATCGCGGAGGACCTGCGGCAGGCAAAGGCGCAGACCCTGATGATCTCGCTTGACGGGACGCTGCGCTACATCCCCATTGCGGCGCTCCACGACGGCAAGAAGTTTGTGGCCGAGGATTACCGCATGGCGATTTATACGGAGGCCTCACGCGACCGCCTGCGCGACCGTCCGCAGACCGAATGGCGCGCCGCGGGCCTCGGGCTCACGCGCAAGATCGAGGGGTTTTCGGAGTTGACTGCGGTGAAGGCCGAACTGGAGAGCATCGTCAAGGCCGGCGAGAAGGGAGTGCTCCCCGGCGAGATGCATTTCGACGCGGCGTTCAACGCGTCGCGCGTAAGGGACGCGCTTGACAAGGGCTACTCGGTGCTGCATATCGCGAGCCATTTCGTGTTCCGGCCAGGAACTGAAGCCGACTCGTTCCTGCTGCTGGGAGACGGTGCGCGCCTCACCTTGCGCGATCTGCGCGACGACGACTACCGCTTCCGCGACGTCGACCTCATCACGCTGTCGGCATGCGAAACCGCGCTCGGCGGCGGACAGGATGCGAACGGGATCGAGATCGAGGGTTTCGGCGCGCTTGCGCAGAAACAGGGCGCGAGAGGCGTGATCGCGACACTGTGGCCGGTGGCGGATGAAAGCACCGGCATCTTCATGCAGCAGTTCTACCGCCTGCGCGAAGACAAGAAGCTGAGCAAGGCGGAAGCGATGCGGCAGGTTCAAGCCGCGTTCATACACGGCAGCGCTAGCAGCGCCGCCGGCAACTACTCCCACCCCTACTTCTGGGCGCCGTTCATCCTGATGGGTAACTGGCTGTAATGCCCTCCGCCGTATCTTCGTAGGTTGGGATGAGCACCGCGAATCCCAACAATGTCACGCGCGCCGGAATATGCCAGATGTTGGGGTTCCCTGCGGTCACCCCAACCTACGAAAAATGCTCGAACGCGAGCAGACCGCGACAGCGCGTAAGCGTCTGTCGCGGTCAGGTGTTCTGGACGACGATCTTGGGAAACGTTGCGGAGTGGTCCTGCTGCTTCTCGGCGATCTTCACCGCCACGCGGCGCGCGATCTGCTTGTAGATCTGGGCAACGCGCCCGTCCGGGTCGGAGACGACCGTCGGCTTGCCCGAATCCGCCTGTTCACGAATGGCCATGTCGAGCGGCAGCGCGCCCAGCAATTCCACGTTGTAATCCTTGCCCATGCGCTCGCCTCCGCCCTCGCCGAAGATGCGCTCCTCGTGGCCGCACTTCGAGCAGATATGCAGCGACATGTTCTCGACGATGCCAAGGATGGGAATGCCCACCTTCTCGAACATCTTGAGACCCTTGCGGGCGTCGATCAGCGCGATGTCCTGTGGCGTGGTGACGATGATCGCGCCCGTCACCGGCACGCGCTGCGCCAGCGTCAACTGGATATCGCCGGTGCCCGGCGGCAGATCCACTACCAGATAATCGACGTCTCGCCACTTGGTTTCGTTCGTAAGTTGCTCCAGGGCCTGCGTCACCATCGGGCCGCGCCAGACCATGGGTGTTTCCACGTCGATCAGAAAGCCGATCGACATCGCCTGCAGGCCGTGCCCCTCCATCGGTTCCAGGCTCTTGCCGTCCTTCGACTCCGGGCGGCCGGTGATGCCCAGCATCATCGGCTGCGACGGCCCGTAGATATCGGCATCGAGCACGCCCACGCTCGCCCCCTCCGCGGCGAGCGCCAGGGCGAGATTGACGGCAGTGGTGCTCTTTCCGACGCCGCCCTTGCCGGAAGCGACCGCGATGATGTTCCTGATTCCGGGAACGAGCTTCACGCCGCGCTGCACGGCGTGCGACACGATCTTCATCGTGACGTTGACCGTGACGCTGCCGACCCCGGGAATGCTTTTCAGCGCCGCGGCGATCTCTTTGCGTATCGGCTCGATCTGGCTCTTGGCGGGATAGCCCAGCAGGATGTCGACCGACACGTTGTCGCCATCGATCTTGATGTTCTTCGCCGATTTGCTGGTGACGTAGTCCTTGCGCGTGTTGGGATCGACCAGTTGCTTGAGGGCTTCCTGGACCTGCTGCTCGGTGACTGCCATGGTGAGTACCTGCTCGGAGTGAAGCGCAGGGCGCGATTTTAATCAAATCTGCGCGGGCGGCCTAATTTCAACCCCGCCAAAAACATGGTTTTCGGCCGCAAGAAATCTGTCGGGCTTTCGGCCGACACATTTCTTAACAAGGAAATCCAAGTGAAAAACGCGCTGAAGCTACCACGGCGGTGCGTAGTTCGGCTAGCAGCCTGTTGGGCAGCTAAGCCCGACAGGCTGCTAGCTGATCGAGGCACCAACGGCTTGTCGGACCTGAGACGCAACGAGCGAGTTTGTTACAATTCAAACCTTTAGATGCACCACGATGACCCAGCGCCGCATCCTCGTCACCTCCGCCCTGCCCTACGCCAACGGCGCGATCCACCTCGGGCACCTGGTCGAATACATCCAGACCGACATCTGGGTGCGCTTTCAGAGGATGCAGGGACATGAGGTGCACTGGGTGTGCGCCGACGACACGCACGGCACGCCCATCATGCTGAGGTCGGATGCCGAGGGCATTACCCCCACGCAGCTGATCGACCGCGTCTGGCACGAGCACAAGCGGGATTTCGACGATTTTCTCGTCGGGTTCGACAACTACTACACCACCAACTCGCAGGAGAACCGGGATTTCTGCGAAGACATCTATGGCCATCTCAAGGCGCAGGGCCTGATCGACGCCCGCTCGGTCGAGCAGTTTTACGACCCGGTGAAGGAGATGTTCCTTCCGGATCGCTACATCAAGGGCGAGTGCCCGAAATGCGGCGCGAAGGATCAGTACGGCGACTCGTGCGAAGTGTGCGGCGCGACCTACAGCCCGACCGATCTCAAGAACGCCTATTCGACGGTCTCGGGCGCAGTACCCGTGCGCAAGGCCTCCGAGCACTACTTCTTCCGGCTCTCCGATCCACGCTGCGAGCACTTCCTGCGCGAGTTCACGCAAGGCGCGGACCGGCTGCAACCGGAGGCCGCAAACAAGATGAAGGAGTGGCTCGGCGAACCGGGAGAATCGAAGCTCTCCGACTGGGACATCTCCCGCGACGCACCCTATTTCGGCTTCCCGATCCCCGGCACCGGCGGCAGGAAGTTCTTCTACGTCTGGCTCGATGCGCCGGTCGGCTACTTCGGCAGCTTTCGCCACTATGTCGAGACCAGGGCGAAAGATGTCCGCGTGGACGACTTTCTGCGCCCGGGCAGCGATACCGAGATGGTCCACTTCATCGGCAAGGACATCCTCTACTTCCACGCGCTGTTCTGGCCGGCGATGCTGCAATTCGCCGGATATCGCACACCGACGAAGATCTACGCCCACGGCTTCCTCACCGTGAACGGCGAGAAAATGTCCAAGTCGCGCGGCACATTCATCACCGGAGAGAGCTATATCCAGCAGGGACTCAACCCCGAATGGCTGCGCTATTACTACGCCGCCAAGCTCAACTCGACGATGGAGGACATCGACCTCAACCTCGACGACTTCGTCGCTCGGGTGAACAGCGATCTGGTGGGGAAGTACGTGAATATCGCGAGCCGAACTCTTCCTTTCCTGACCAAGCATTTTGACGGAAAAGTTGGGGGTTCTGTCGCAAACCCCACGGAATACGACGCCCGTCTTGGACGTGCTATTGCCGGCGTTCAGCGATCAACCGAAGAAAGTAAACAAGAGGGAATTCTTCGTTACGTGCGTGGTGAAGCCGAAACAGCGGAAGCTTTGCTGGCAACCATCCAACCATCCGGCCAGCGGATCAAGGAGCTCTATAAAGAAAGGGAGTTCGGGAAGGTTGTCCGCGAGATCATGATGCTCGCCGACTACATCAATATCTACATTGATCACAAGAAGCCGTGGGAAATTGCGAGGAATCTCGACAATCCTGAAAAGAAGGAAGAACTGCACCAGGTCTGTTCCTGCGCCATCGATGCC
>JACQGN010000094.1 GCA_016199545.1 Betaproteobacteria bacterium
CGACAAGCCACTCGTGTCCAAATGATGGCTCGATGCAGTCACTCCCCGCGTGCAGCGGTGCCAGTATCGTGTCCCGTTAACAACTTCAATAATCGGCGACAGGCACGGACCCCACTGTCGTCGCGAGGAGTGGGCGACGCGGCGATCTCGCGGCTGGCCGCGGTTGCGTTGCCTGCAACGAGATTGCTTCGTGCCTCGCAATGACAGGAACGGCGTATCCGGGCTACCATCCGAGTCGCCGGAACAACCGGTCATTCATGCAAGTTATTTGCGGGACGGCACACTAAAGCGAGCCGCTTATGCCGGCGCGCTTCACGATGTCGGCGTAGAGCTGGATATCATTCCTGAGGGTTGCCGCAAACTGCTCGGGTGTCCCCGGACGCGGCTCGTAGCCGAGCGCCTTGAGGCGTTGCATGATGTCCGCGGCTTTGAGCGCGCCGACGATTGCGGCGTTGAGCTTTTCGACGATGTCCCGGGGAATGCCGGCGGGACCCACGACCCCGAACCACGGCTCGATGACGTAGCCCTTCAAACCCGATTCGGTCATCGTGGGCACGCCCGGCGCCGCGCCCGAACGCCGGGAGCCGGTGACCGCGATCATGCGCAGTTTGCCGATTTCCGCGTAGCGCTGAACGAGCGAGAGGTCGGCGAGCATCATGTCCACCTGTCCGCTCACGACGTCGGTCAATGCCGGAGCGGTGCCTTTATACGGAACATGCACGATTTCCGCACCCGAGAGCGACTTCAACAGCTCCGCCGCCAGCGCCGACATGCTCCCCACGCCCGAGGACGCGTAGTTCAGCAGGCCCGGCTTTCTCTTCGCGACTGCGATCAACTCCCTGACATTCCTGGCGGGCACGACCGGGTTCACGCCCAACGCATAAGGCACATGAGCGACGTTCGCCACCATCGTGAGATCCCGGGCCGAATCGTAAGCGAGCCTCTGGTAGAGGCTGGGCGCGACCGCCAGATTGCTCGAACCGCCCATGGCGATATGGTAGCCGTCCGCAGGCGACTTTGCCGCGGCCGCCATGCCGATCGTTCCTCCGAGGCCGCCGCGGTTCTCAACCACCACGGGCTGACCCCAGAGTTCGTGGAGTTTCTGGCCGACCATGCGGCCAAGGATGTCGTTCGGCCCCCCCGGCGCAAACGGCACGATCATGCGCAGCGGTTTGCTGGGGTAATCGCTCGCCCCGGGTTTCGCGCCCTGGGGCCAGGCGGGAGCGGCGCCGGCGAGCAGCAACCCGGCAAGCAACGCACTCTTCATTCCCGCAATCGTCATTGCTCTCGCCTCGATCGCACGCTCTGCCGTCGCGCGTAATCCACGCGCATTACCCATCGCTCATCACTCATCACTGCCGTTGAAGCGCATCGGGATTGACGGCGTTGATCGGCTTGCCGGCGGCGAAGGCCAAGATCTGGTCGAAAATGCTGGTGAACATGCCCTCGAAACCGTTGCGCTCGACGTAGCCGAGGTGCGGCGTGCACACCGCGTTGTCGAGCGCGAGCAGCGGATGAGCGGCGTTCACCACCGGTTCATCCTCGTAAACATCCACCGCCGCCCTGCCCGGGCGCCCGCGCTTCAGGGCCTCGGCCAGCGCGCCGGGCTCGATCAGCCCGGCGCGGCTGGTATTGACGATGAGCGCGGTCGGCTTCATCCGCGCGAGATCGGCGGCGGTGACGATGCCGCGCGTCTCGGAAATCAGCCGCAGGTGAAGTGAAATCACGTCGCACTGCTCGAAGAACGCCTCCTTGCTCGCCGCTACCTCATGGCCGTCGGCGCGCGCCCGCGCCAGCGTGCCTTCGCGCCCCCACGCCACGACCTTCATGCCGAAGGCCTTGCCGTAGCCCGCCACTACCCCGCCGATGCGCCCGTAGCCGAAGATACCGAGCGTCTTGCCGCGGAGCCCCGTGCCAACCGTCGATTGCCAGCGGCCGGCCTTGAGCGCCGCGACTTCCTGAGGAATACAGCGCATGGCCGCGATGACGAGCCCCCACGTGAGCTCGGCCGTCGCGTACGAGGGCCGGCCCGGGTGCATGTCGGAACAGAGCAGCACCCCGCGGCGCGTGCAGGCGTCGACATCGATGTGCGGATAGACGCTGCGCTGGCTGATGAGCTTCAGTTTCGGGAGGCGCTCGATCAGCGGCGCACGGACCGGCGTGCGCTCCCGGATCAGCGCCAGCGCCTCGGTGTCCTTCAACCGCTCCGCGAGCGTGTCTGCGTCCTTGGTGTGATCGTTCCACACCGCCACGTTGTGCCCCGCGACCTTCGAGAAACACGCGAGAGTGCGAACCACATTCTGGTAATCGTCGAGGATGGTGATGTTCATCGTGGTACTCGGTGAAGGGTGAAGGGTGAAGGGTGAAGGGTAATCGGCTAAGCGGGCACGCGTCATCCGACGCGTTCGAGGATGTGCAGGCCGCGCACACGGTCCAGCAGATAAATGAGCCCCCGGTCGTCCACCGTCACGTCGTTGCTCTGCACGCGGTCCGATCCGGGGGGCACGTCGGGCATGTAGAACGCAACTTCTTTCGGCGCGTGCGGGCGCGCGATATCGACGATGCGCAGCCCGTGCGCGAACCACGCCACCGGGATCTCGGTGCCCATCACGATTTCGCACGGCTGGTGGCAGCCGGTCATGCCCGGCTGCTGCTCCGGCCCGATGCCCTCGATCTGATAGGTCGAAACAGGAAACGGATGCGTCTCGTCCGTGATGTCGACCACCCACATGAACGACGATGGATACGGCGGGCAGCCGTCGAGCCGCGTCACGTCCTCGTCGGTCACCACCATGAAATCGCGGTTGTCGATCTTGAAGGGAATCCGCAGGCAGGTGTGCGTCGGCCACGGAAACGGCGGGCTCCAGTCCACGTGCGAGAGCATCCTGGGCTTTGCCATGTCTTCGATGTCGAGAATCACGAAGCCGCCGTACCAGTAGCTGGTGTGAAGTCGATTACCGTAGCGCAGCGGATGGTGGCATTTGTGCGCCGCGCCCGACCACGTCGGCTTTTCGCCCCCTGCGGTCCATTGCCCCGGCATCCACCAGCGGCCCACCTCCTCCGGCCGCGCCGGGTCCTTCAAGTCGAGGATCATGACGATATTGCCGAGGTAGCCGTCGCACGTCGGGGAAATGTAGGCGTAGCGGCCATCGAAATCGAAACGGTGCACGCCGCGCGCGTAGTTGGGCCCGGGCTTGTCGGTGGTGCGCCAGTTGGTGATGTGCCGTGGCTTGGCGGGATTCGAAACGTCAAAGATGCCGAGGCCGCCCTGGAACTCCTCGGGCGCGACTTCGCCGCGCGCCGCGCGCTGGTTGAGCACCTCGCGGTTGGTGAGCATGATGCCGTTCGCGACCCGCACCTTGTGCGAATGCGTGCCCACGGGCATCGCAATTTCGGCGAGGTGCTTGGGGTGTTTGGGGTCTTTCACGTCGATGACCATGGTGCCGTACGGATTGCGCATGTTGCCCACGTACGCGACCCCATTTTGAACGACGATCTGGCCGCCGCCCGCGCAGTCGTGCCAGCCGAGTTTTTCGAAGCCGCGCTTGCCGGCGTGCTTGTGCCACGCGGGGTGCGCCTGCTGGATGTCCACGTACGCGACTTCGCGCACGCCCTTTGCCGTGCTCATGCCTCACCTCCCGTTACGTTATGCTGCAGCCGATCATTGCAATCATGCATTCAGCGCCGCTCAGCGCGTCGCGCCGAGCCGGATGCCCGCCGCCCGCGTCACTTTCTGCCACTTCGCGATCTCGGCACGCAGATGCTCGACGAGCTGCTCCGGCGTGCCGGCGACCACGGTGCTGCCCTCTTTTGCGAGGCGTTCCTTCACCTCCGCCGCCTGCAGCAGTGCCACGATTTCGCGATTGAGCAGGGTCGTCACCGGCTTCGGCGTCGTGCGCGGCGCGAGCACCGCGTACCAGCCGCTCACGACGTAGCCCGGCACGCCCGCTTCGATCATGGTCGGTGTGTCGGGGAGAGCGGAAGTGCGTTTCGTGGTCGTCACCGCCAGCGCGCGCAACTGCCGAGACTTCACCATCTTCAGGGTGGAGAGTATGGTGCCGAAGGTCATGTGAACGTAGCCGGCGATGAGGTCGGTGTGCGCGGAGGCGCCACCCTTGTACGGCACGTGCAGGATGTTGACGCCGGCCGCGCTCTTGAAGAACTCCAGCGCAAGATGCTGGATGCCGCCGGCGCCGGAGGAAGCAAAGTTCAACTCGCCGGGTTTTGCTTTCGCGAGCGCGATCAGATCTTTCACCGACTTCACGGGCAGCGACGGATGCACCACCGCTATGAATGGCTGCTGGCTCACCAGCGTGATCGGCTCGACGCCGTTGACCGGGTCGAACGACAGCTTGTACAGGCTCGGATTGGCGCCGTAGCTGCTCGACACCAGCAGCAGCGTGTAGCCGTCCGGAACCGCCTTGGCAGCGAGTTCCACCCCTACGTTGCCGCCGGCGCCGGGACGGTTCTCGACGATGAACTGCTGGCCGAGCCGTTCGCTCAACTTCTGCGAGATCGAACGCGCCGAAATGTCCGCGCCGCCGCCAGGCGCGAACGGCACGATCATGCGCACCGGCTTGGACGGATACCGCTCCTGCGCCGCAGCCTGCGCCACCAGGCAGCCGATCACGAACGCGCATGCCACGCCTGCCGGGCGTGCACCCGATCGCCTCGCCAATCGCATCATCGCTTGCATCTCCTTTCACCTGTTCTCAATTCGGACCGAGCGGGGATTATCGCATCGAACGCGGTTCGCGACCCGTCGCTTTCTGAACTCGTCCACAATCTGAACTCGCTGCACACACGGGTGGAGAAGCTCGACCTGGCCACCGCCGCAGGCAACGTGGGACGCACGTCACGCCGCCTGCCGTATTGCAGCGCATGCCCGGCATTGACGGCCACCTGGCGCCTCGCTAGGCTCCACACTTCCACTTACAACAGACCCGGAGCATCGGGATGCGGCTTGGATTCGTCGGCCTCGGCGTGATGGGCGCCGGGATCGTGCCCCGTCTGATGGCGGCGGGCCACCACGTCACCGGCTGGAACCGCTCGCGCGAGAAGGCCGGACCGCTGGAGAAAGCCGGCATGCGCTGGGCGGGCAGCCCGCGCGAGGTCGCCGCCTGTTCCGAGATCGTGTTTTCGATCGTCACCGACGGCGCCGCGGTGAGATCCGTCGCACTGGGCGCAAACGGCATCTTCGCCGGGCTCGCAAAGGACGGGATCTACCTCGACATGAGCACCATTGCGCCCGAAACCTCGCGCGCCGTGGCTGCCGAGTTCGCCCAGGCCGGCCTGACCATGCTCGATGCTCCGATCTCCGGCAGCCCGGTGACGCTGGCGCAGGGCAATGCCTCGCTCATGGTGGGCGGCGACCGCGCGGCGTTCGATCGGGTGCAGCCGGTGTTGCTCGCGATCGGACCGAAGGTCGCCTACATCGGCGCCAATGGGCTTGCGGCGCAGATGAAGCTCGCGATCAACCTGCTGCTGATGGTCGAGGTAATCGCATTCGGCGAGGCGGTCGCGCTGGCGGAAAAAGGCGGCGTGCGGCGTGACGTCGCGGTCGACGCCATTCTCAAGAGCGTCGCGGCATCACCGGTGCTGGGCTATCGCGGGCCGTTCATCCTCGAGGGCAGGATGCCGGCGGTGCCGCTCGCGGACGTGACGCTGCAGCAGAAAGACATGCAACTCGTGCTTGAACTCGCGCGCGAACAGGGCTCGCCCACCCCGCTCGCGGCGGCGGCGAACGAAATGATGAACGCTTGCCGCGGCCTGGGCATCGACCGCAACGATTTCGTCGTCGCACACGAGGCTTACCGCCGTCTGGGAGGCATGTCGAAATGAAACCGGATTCGTATACCGTGTTGAAGCCCTTCCGCACCAATCTGAAGGATATGCCCAAGGTCGGCGGACTAAAGGAGAAGGACGGCTGGGTCAACATGCAGGTGCAGTTCCTGATCGACCAGAAGACGGCCAACTCCGACAAGCTGCTGGTCGGCTGGACGGTGCTGCCGCCGGGGGCGCAGCACGACCGGCATCGCCATTTCAACTGCGACGAGTTCTGGATCGTCGTCAAGGGACACGGGGTGATGTACACCGACGACGGCGAGCGGCCTTCCGTCGAAGGCGACGTGGTATTCACGCCGCGCGGCCACTGGCACGGTTTCAGGAACACGTCCAGCGAAGACGTGGTGCTGGTATGGGGCTGGAGCGGGGCCGGCTCGCTGGAGGCGGAAATTGCAGTCCACATGCGAACGGACCTTGCCGGCGGAGTTGACCGCGACGCAGCGAAAGCAGCAATCGCGGGCGTGGGGCCCGCGATCGAGCTGGCAGACGTGGATTTCGCGCCGGACGATGTCGAGGCGATCCTGTCGGGAAATATCTATCAACGGCACGTGATACTGAGCGCGTGTGACCCGTCGCGCGCGGGATGCGTGCTGGACGGGCTTACCGCCCGCATCAGCCGTGACGGAGCAGAAGTCGCGCGAACCTCCGACCCGCAGGCCGCCACCGGTGAGCTTGTCGACATCGTGCGCCATGTCGCCGGCGTGCTCCGCGCGTTCGGGCATACGCTGCGCGCCGGCGCGGTTATCATCACCGGCTCGATCACCCCGCCAATGTGGATCGAGTCCGACAGGGAGATTCGATTCACGCTCGAACCGATCGGCAGCATCGACGTTCGTTTCACCGGACGCATAACCTAGAGCCCATCTCGGAAATGGTTCCATTGAGGTCTTCCCTCATCCCCGGCCCTTCTCCCGGAGGGAGAAGGGAGATGTCCCTCTCCCTTCGGGCATAGGTATCTACACATCTTTCGTAGGGAAAGGGGTTGTACAGTGGCGTCCAGTGTGCTAGAAACTGGCGGTATGCTCTTAAAAAACCTGAACTGGATGCAAG
>JACQGN010000098.1 GCA_016199545.1 Betaproteobacteria bacterium
CGACATCGTCCACGTGCCGTACAAGGGCACGGGGCCGAGCATGATCGATTTGCTGGGCGGGCAGATCGACATGGTGTTCTCGAACCTGCCGCCTGCGGTGCCGTACGTGCAGGACGGCAGAATGCGCGGGCTTGCGATCACGACTGCGGCGCGCGAGGCGAACGCGTTCTTCCACGAGGAAATCGCCAAGTGGGCGCAGGTGATCAAGGCCTCGGGCGCGAAGGCGGAGTAGCTTGCCGCTATCCCGACCTTGCCCGGCATTTGCGGGGGGAAGGAGATAAGCGATTTTCATCTTCGGCTTCCCGGCGCGCACGGAATGCAGAAGCGTAGGGCGGAATAGCGAAGCGTATTGCGCCGGAGAGGCGTAGCGCCGGAGGGGGTGTCGGCGCATTACGCCGGTAATGCGCCCTACGTTCCTGGATCCCGGTTTTCACCGGGAAGACGAGCGGGAAGACGAGTGTGATCGGGCACGCCGCCGGACGTCACTTCTGAGGCACGCTCCCCGCTGTCGGCCGCCCGGGCCCCGGCATGTTTTCGAATCGGCCGCCCGGTCCGAAATCCGCTGCGGCCAGATTATCCATCGCGGCATCCAGGCGCATGCCGTGCGCGATAGTATTGAACGACACCGAGTGCATCATCATGGCAGAAGCTTCCACCAAACTGCGGTCGTCGTATCCGCATGAGATGCGCAGAAACTGCGTCTGGTATGCGATCCAGTAACTGCTCTGCCGGAACTGGGCCACCGCGAGCGCTGCTCCGGCTTTGGTACGCTCATCGAGCACGCCCGCACCGAGCACCAGACGGTTCTTCCGCCATACCGCCTCGAGTAGTTTCGGATGGTGCGCCAGGGCCCGCCACATGGCGGGGATATGCTGTATCCCCAACGCAGCCTGACTCCAGTTCCGGATCTCGGCGAGCGTCGCAGCCGCGTCCGGGGCGCTGCGCTCATCCAGCAGCGGCACGCTTGATGCCGCGGTGGTTGCTTCCGGAGCCGGCACATCGGGTTCAAGCATGAGCCCGGCCGCCCCGGCGCAGAGGCTCGCCATGTGTTCGGCGACCGCGGCGATTTCGACGACCGCGCGCTCGTTCTGGGTCAGCCGCAACACGGCGGCCGAGTGCTGGGTCACTCAATAACTGCAATGGTTGGTCATGGAAACCGCCACATGTATCGCCTCCTTGGCGAGCGGCGGCAACTTTCCCTGGAGCCGGTAAGAGTAGTTGGTCTCCAGATGATTCGCCTCCAGCCAGGCGGGCCAGTGGGTCTGGACTCCCATGATCGAAGGCTCGAGCAAGGCCTCAACCGTCCTGCCCATTCGCTTTGCCAAACGCGCCAGAATCGCACGATCCTCTTCCGAAAAATCCGCCAACTGCGCCGTGTGCAACGTGGTCATGATCAAAGGCCTCAAGTCTCAAGGTTGGAAAAGGTTGCGCGCCGGCAACCGGCGCGCAACAGCGAAAGAATGGCGAGGCGAATTACGCAAGTGGATCCGCGTCTATATCTTTAATTCGCGAATGAGCTTTGCCCACTTCGCGATTTCGGCGTGAACGAACGCCGTGAACTCCACTGACGAGTTGCCGACGGCCACGGATCCCTCGCCCGCCAGTTGCTTGACGACCACGGGATTCCGCGCGGCCCGGCTCGCTGCCTGATGCAGCCGCTGCGCAATGGAATCGGGCGTGCCCGCCGGCGCGAACAGCCCGAACCAGCCGGCGCTGTCAAAGCCCCGCACGCCCGCTTCATCGAGTGTCGGGACCTCCGGCACGACCGGCAGGCGCTCCTTCGTGCTCACTGCAAGCGCACGCATTTTGCCCGTTCTCAGGAACGGAATTGCCGGCTGAATGCCGGTCAACAGCATCTGGATCTCGCCGCTCATCAGCGCGATCTGGGCCAAACCGGCGCCCTTGTATGGCACGTGAGTCAGCCGGATTCCGGCCATCCGCTCGATAAGGGCCGTATTGAGATGGAGATTGCTGCCCACACCGCTGGAGCCGTACAGAATCTCGCCCGGGCGGCGCCGGGCGATCTCCAGCAGGTCCTTTACGCCTTTAACCGGCAATGAGGGATGCACGACAAGCACCATCGGCGTGCGCGCGAACATGGTGATGGGACGAAAGCTCTTGACCGGGTCGTAGGGCAGGTTCGTGTAGAAATTCGGGCTGAACACGAAGCTCGCCGAGCTGGACAGCAGCGTATGGCCATCGGGCGCCGCCTGCGCCACGAGCGCCGTACCGAGCGTGCTCCCCGCCCCTGGGCGATTGTCGACCAACACGCTCACGCCCAGCGCCTCCCCCATCTTTTCGGATACCACCCGTGCGACGAGGTCCGACCCACCGCCCGGCGAGAACGGCACGATGACGCGGATGGGCCGCTCCGGAAAGCGGTCGGAAGCCGGGGCATGCGGCACCAGTAAAACCACGCAGCCCACAAACAGCAGCGTGTCCATGAATCGGGACATGGCTTGTTTCATCGTTGTCATTTCGCCGGGAAGACGTGGTGGGATAATCGTCATGACGTTCATTATGCATCCATTGTGGATATATCGCAGCTCCGTGCGTTTTGCGCGGAGCGGGAGCGCGAACGTTCCTCACTTGCCGGACCCGATCCGCGAGTTCCAGCCGATCACCAAGCTGACGACCAACGCGGCTCTTGCAGGCGGCACGGATCGCGGCGCTCGCGACCGAGGGCGCGGAAGAGGGACAGATCGAGACGGTCGAGCGCGCGTTGAGCCCGCCGCGCTTCGACACGGCCACCGATCGCTCGGTGCTTTCGTCGATGAATGTCGCGCGCCGGGATCTGGACGGAATGCTGATGCAGGTCGGCAATGTGCTGGATCTCGACCCGATGTCGTAACCGAGGATCACCGCCCGCAGGAATGCCTCGCCGCCGGCGTTTTCCCGCTCGGCCATGGCGCGCGCTGCGGGGATGATGGCGCAGCCCGGATGGATCCCGGCCGAGCCGTTGGAGTCGTCGGTCTCGTCGGAGTGGGCCAGCATGCCGTTCGCGATGGCGGCGTTGATGGCCGAGGTGACGATCCTGCTTCCCACCACCTGCGCCTCGGGGTTGCCCTCTTGTTGCGCGATGTAGCGCAGCGCGAACTGGCCGGGCTTGATGGTGGTGCCCGAGATCATCGCCGCGATCGTGTCCAGTATGTGGTTCCTGGCTTTCGCCAGCACCTGTGGCGGGACGGGCGACGTGGCGGCTTGCGCCAGGTAGCGGATCAGATCGGGCGTGACGCTGGGGGTGGCGGTGGCCATCGCATTTCTCCTTTGCATCGGGATTGGCAACTGCGGGAAGTCCGTGCAATATTACACGCCGGAGGGAAAATCACATGGCGAGAGCACTGGCGCGTCCGATCAAGACGGCGCGCGACCACAAAGAGGCGGTATCCATTGCCAGCAAAACACGCCAGCAAGCCGAGCGCGAACCCGCCGCCGAGCGCCGTCTGAAGGCGCTGCTCAGTGAGATCGAGAAATTTGACGGCGAGGGCGACGAAGAGGAATACGGCGACACCACGGAGGATATCGATGGCCTGCCTCGCCGGCGGTGGTCGGACGACCTCTCTGATGAGGCGTGACTGGTAATTCGTGACTGGTGGGGCGTGACTGGTGGGGCGTGACAGAGGTCGTAGGGCGGGTGAGCGGCGAGGAGGCGCGTTACCCGCCGCTGCGCGCGACCGGTGGGTTACGCCGCGGCGCGGCTAACCCACCCTTCGCAACTCATAGCTCCTCGGATACATGTACTCGCACAGCCCCCTGACGGTTCGCGCCGCGGTACTGTTCTTCGTGCCGCTCATCCTTTCGACCGAGCTGCACCAGCTTTCGCACTCACTGGTTCACGCCTTCCTCGCGCGGCTCGGCGACCCCATCACCACGCTGGCCGCGTTCAGCGTCGCGTTCGCATTCAATACCACCTTCAGCGGAATCGTCGGCGTCGAAACGCAGGCGGGCCTGTCCTACGTCACCGACAAGCGCTCGTTCTGGCGGGTGGCGCGCTTCTACTTCGCCGTGTCCCTGGCGCCGTTTTTCCTGATCGAGGCGTTTGCGTTGACTGCGCTCGGCGATTGGCTGTTCGGCGAAATGATGGGGGCGAGCGCGGAGGTGACCCGGCTCGCCAAGGCGGCCGCGGCGATCATGGCGCTGTGGATTTTCCCGAACCAGGCGCGCAATCTTGCCACCGCCTTGTGCATGATGCACCGGCGCACGCTGCCGATCTCGTACGCGACGATCATACGGCTGGTCTCCCAGGCGCTGATGCTGATGGTGCTGCCGTTCTGGATGGAAGGGGCCATGGCGGGCGCCGCATCGCTGGTCGGGTGCATGAGCGTGGAAGCGCTATACATGTATTGGGTCAGCCGGGGTTTCTACGCCGAGCTGCCCGCCCGCGGTGGAGAGCAGGCCTCGTACCGCCAGATGTGGGGCTTTTCCTGGCCGCTGATGATCACCCAGATCACGGAGAACGGGGTCACCTTCGTGATCAATTTCTTTCTCGGCCGTCTCGCCCATCCGGACCTGGCGCTCGCTGCCTTTGGCGTGGTCAATGCGCTCAATTCCCTGGTCGCCTCGCCCCTGCGCAACCTGGTGCAGACAGCGCAGGCTCTGACGCACAGCCGCCACGACCTGCGCGTGATGCTGCAGTTCGCGCACCGGGTCACGCTGGTGTACGTGATGCTGGTGGGGGCGCTGTTCTATACGCCCATGCGTGATGTGATCCTGAGCGGTGTCATGGGGTTGCCCCGCCACCTGAGCGATTACGCGACACCGGGCGTGCAGATGCTGCTGCTGGTCGTGATCGTCTGGGGCTACGCTTCGCTGCTGCGCGGCCTGCTTTCCGCCATGCGCCAGACGCGGGCGATCGCGGGCAGCGCCGTGATACGGCTGCTGGTGGTGACCGCCGTGGGCAGCGTCACGCTCGTTGCGCCGCTACTCAACGGCGCCGCGGTCGGGGTCGCAGCCGTGGGCGCGGCATTTCTCGCCGAGGCGCTGATACTCGGCTGGCGGGTGGCCCGCTACAGCCGCACCACCGGGCCCCTGTTTCCGCGCGAAAGGCAGGGTGTGTAACACGCGGCCAGCCGCGAGATCGCCGCAGAGATCTGGAGCGGAACCGCGAGCCGATGGGGTGTATATTCTTCCCCGTTATGCGGAATGAAGCGAACCGCCCGTGACAGGGCTTCTTGAAAAGGAGAGAAAGCATGGCGTTCTACAAGATTTCGGAAATGGAGGCGAAGCGTTCGAACGCTGGCCCAGCGATGGGAAAATCCGTCGCGGGAGAGCTCATCAAAGTGGGCGTCACGACTTATCAGGAAGGCGAAGGCCCGCCTCCCCACTTTCACCCGAACGAAGAGCAGTTCATGCTCGTGCTCGAGGGCAGGATGAAGATGGTGGTCGGTGACGAGGAGCAGATCATCGAGCCCGGCTTTCTGGTTCACATTCCCCGCAACACCCGGCACGGCGTGTGCGCCATCGGCGGCCCGGCGGTGTTTTTCGCGGCGAAGAGTCCGGTCGGAACAGGCGATATGGCGCAGGACTACAACAAGGCCAAGGATGCCGACGAGGTGTGGAAACGCCTTTCGAAGTGAACCGGCGGAGGCGCAAGAGATCGAGGGCGGGTTAGCGGCGAGGAGGCGCGTAATCCGCCGCTGCGCGCGATCGGTGGGTTACGCCGCGGGCACGGCTGACCCACCCTTGCAACTGGTGCGCGAAGCCGGTATCCGTCCCAATTAGAACAGCCGGCGCCCGTTGTGCAAGAAATCGACATTTACACGAACTACGTGTAATATAATTTTTATGCGTGCTCGCGGGCCAGGCCGGGCGATGAAGAACGTCACCATCACGGTGGACGTGGAGACTGCCGCATGGGCGCGCGTGCACGCGGCGCAACGCAACGTGAGCCTGTCGCGCTTCGTCGGGGGAATCCTGCACCAGCACATGCGCGAGTCGGGCGAATATGAAAGGGCGATGCAGCGGTGGTTTGCCGAGAAGCCGGTCAAGCTGAAAAGTCCCGCGGAACGCTACGCAACACGCGACGAGCTCTATGACCGCGGCCGTATTCGTTGACACCAACGTCCTGCTTTACGCGCGCGATCAAGGCGAGCCGGTCAAACGGGTGCGCGCAAAGGCGTGGCTCGACCATCTCTGGAGGGAGAGGCTGGGGCGGACCAGCATCCAGGTTCTGTCCGAGTTCTACTACAACGCGACCCGCAAATTGCATCCCGGCATGACGTCCGAAGACGCATGGGGCCGTATTCAGACGTACTTTGCATGGGGTCCGCAGCCGGTCGACCAGGCGCTGCTCGTGCGGGCGCATGAGGTCGAGCAGCGCTACCGCCTGAGCTGGTGGGACAGCATGGTGGTCGCCGCGGCGCAGTTGCAGGATTGCGAGCTGATGCTGACGGAGGATCTGCAGGATGGCACGGTCTTCGGTGGCGTGACGGTGCGTAGCCCCTTTACGCTTGATGTGCGCGAGCCCGCTGCAGCGTACGCAGTCACCCCGCTCGCCAAGCCCCGGCACCGTCCTCGTGGCCGGCCGAGGCGCCCCCACCCTGGCCCTCCCCCGTGAACGGGGGAGGGGATGTGATTTGTCCTCCCCAGTGAACGAGGGAGGGGATGTGATTTGTCCTCCCCAGTGAACGGGGGAGGGGATGTGAATCCGACTTGAAAGGAGACCATCCATGCTCTGGGCCATCTCGCGGGTCGCCGCGCCAACCTTCGCCGCATTGCGTGAAAAGGGCCTTCAGGCCCACCTCGATTATCTCCACAGCCAGAAGAGCATATTGGTGCTCTCGGGCGGGACGGTGAGCGACGACGGCAAGGATTTCAACGGCAGCCTGCTGATCGTCAACGTCGGCAGCCGCGCCGACGCGCAGGCCTTCGCGGACGGCGACCCGTTTGCGAAGGCAGGCATGTTCTCGAAGGTGACGATCACGCGCATGCGCAAGGGGCAGTGGAATCCTCAGGCGGCGGAAGGTGCCTGACTCTGATGGTGCGTGACTGACGGTGCGTGACTGGTAGAAATCGTAGGGCGGGTTAGCGGCGAGAAGGTGCGTAACCCGCCGCTGCGCGGTAGTGGTGCGTAACGATTGGTAGAGGAGAATCGAATTGGAACAGAAATCCATCGCAGGAAGCTGTTTGTGCGGGGCGGTGCGCTTCGAGATCAAGCCGCCGCTGGCGGGTTTCAGGTACTGCCACTGCAGCCGCTGCCGCAAGGCCACGGGCGCGGCGCACGCGGCGAACATCTTTGTTCCCCAGAGCCAGTTGACCTGGCTTGCCGGCGAAGCGCTGGTGCGCCGTTTCGATCTGCCGGGCGCCAAGCGCTTCGCGGTGTGCTTCTGCACCCAGTGCGGCACGCGCATGCCGCACAAGATCGCGACCACCGAGAATTACCTGGTGCCGGCGGGGTGCCTCGATGCGAGCCCGGAGGAGCGCCCGGACGGCAGCATCTTCTGGGGATCGCGGGCGCAGTGGTACGTAGAGACGCAGGCGTTGCCGAAGCATGAGGAGTACAAATAGGGAAATGCGTGACCGGTGATGCGTGCCTGATCGGGCGTGACAGAAATCGGGTGGGTTAGCGGCGGGAAGGCGCGTAACGCGCCGCCGCGTCGGGACAGCCTCCTCGAGATCCAACCCTCCCCCATGGACTGGGTAATACCCACATCTTTTCCTTACAGATCGTACGGTTAGACGCGGACTTGTACATCATGGCACATGATGATAATTTCTTAGCTGTCTTTTTATCGAATGCTGAGTCTTGGGACGA
>JACQGN010000099.1 GCA_016199545.1 Betaproteobacteria bacterium
CCCGACGCCCTATCGTGCGCATCCGGACATTATTACCGATACTCGGCCAGGACTGAACATGCCGTAGAAGACGGCCGGTTCGTGGGCTACAATTTGCAATTGACCGAATGCAGGCGCCACTCTCTGGCGCAGGATGACCGAACATGAACGAGCCTACCCTGTCGCGCGCCATCAGTTGCACCGACGACTATGATCCCAACTCGATGCCGGTGGCCAAGGCGCGCGAAGTCATCGCGCGTTTCCTGGCCCCCGTCTCCACCACCGAGCGCGTCCACGCCCGCGCCGCACTGGGCCGGGTGCTCGCCGCGGACGTCATTTCACCGCTCGACGTGCCGGCGCACGACAACTCGGCGATGGATGGTTACGCCGTGCGCTTCGCGGACTTGCCGCGCGAGGGTCAGGTCACGATGACGGTCGCAGGCACCGCGTTCGCGGGCGCGCCCTTCACCGGCAGCGTCGCGCCGGGAGCATGCGTGCGTATCATGACGGGCGGCGTGGTGCCGGCGGGCGCCGACACCATCATCATGCAGGAGCACGTCGAAGCGAAGAACGACCGCGTGACGATAGGCGCGGGCCATCGCAAGGGACAGAACCTGCGGCGGGCGGGAGAAGACCTTGCCGCCGGACAGGTGGCGCTCAGGCACGGGATCACGTTGCGGCCGGCCGAGGTCGGGCTGATCTCCTCGCTGGGGCTGCCCGAGGTCACGGTCTACCGCCGGTTGCGCGCCGCGTTCTTCTCCACCGGTGACGAACTGGTGTCTCTCGGCACGGTTCCGAAGGAGGGACAGATCTACGACAGCAACCGCTACACCATCCACGGCATGCTTACGCGCCTGGGCTGCGAAGTCATCGACATGGGCGTGGTGCGCGACGATCCGAAGCTGCTGGAACAGGCGTTCAGCGAGGCGGCAGCAGCAGCCGATGTCGTCATCACCAGCGGCGGCGTGTCGGTCGGTGAGGCCGACTTCGTGAAGGAACTGCTCAACAAGATGGGCGAAGTCGTTTTCTGGAAGATCGCGATGAAGCCCGGCCGTCCGCTCGCTTATGGGAGAATCGGCAACGCGCACTTTTTCGGCCTGCCGGGCAATCCCGTGTCGGTGATGGTCACCTTCTACCAGTTCGTGCGTGATGCACTGCTGAAACTCGCCGGATGCGACCCGGTGCCGCCACTGCCGACGTTCAAGGTGCCCTGTACCTCACCCCTCAAGAAGGCGCCGGGGCGCACCGAGTTCCAGCGCGGCATCCTCACGCAGGATGCGAACGGCGCGTGGAGCGTGCGCGTGACCGGAGAACAGGGCTCCGGCATTCTGCGCTCGATGTCGGAGGCCAACTGTTTCATCATCCTGCCGACCGAGCAGGGCAACGTCGCCGCGGGAACGCCGGTGGACGTGCAGGTGATGGAAGGCGTGATTTGAACACCGTTCGGCTGTTTCGGCACCCACGTCGCGAGCCGCTCTTCACGCCGTCTCGCGGCATGCGGGGTCGAACGGCGGATTGTGCAGGCTCATGATTGACACGTACCGCCGGTTGCGGGAATATCAGGCGGCTCTTCAATAACAATTCCGGTTCAATTCAAAGGTGGGAGACATGAAGCATACAAACCGGATTTGCGTTTTCGCGGCCGCACTGGCGGCGGCGATCACCCTCAGCTCAGCTCAGGCAGCGGACATCAAATTGCGCATCGCAACGGGCCATCCACCGGGGGTCGTCTACGCCGGACTCATGAAAGACTATTTTCAGCCTGAACTGAAGAAGCGCGTCGAGGCGAAGACCAAACACAAGATCCACTGGGTCGAGGGATATAGCGGCTCCATCGTCAAGGTGACGGAGACCCTGGAGGGCGTGCAGAATGGCGTCGTCGACATCGGCGGATTCTGCTTCTGTTTCGAGGCCTCGAAGCTTCCGCTGCACGCCTTCCAGGTCATGCTGCCGTTCGGCACCATGGATCCGACCGTAAGCCTGGGAATCGCGCAGGACGTCTACAAGGCGGTGCCCTACCTCACCGAGGTGTTCGAGAAGAAATTCAATCAGAAGCTTCTGGCGCGCATCGCCGATGGCGGCTACAACCTCGGCACCTCGTTCGAGTGGAACAAGGTGTCGGACCTCAAGGGCATCAAGATCGCCGGCGCGGGCCTGAACCTCAATTGGCTCAAGTATGCCGGGGTGACTCCGGTGCAAGGCTCGCTCCCGGAAGCCTATACGGGCATGCAGACCAAGGTTTACGAAGGCTGGATCATGTTCCCGAGCGCATGGGTCAACCTGAAACTCTACGAGCCGGGCCCCCATTACACGCTGATCGGATTCGGCTCGATCACCTGGCATGGCCTGACGATCAACAAGGACACCTGGAACCGCCTGCCTGCTGACGTCAGGCCGATTCTTCTGGAGGTCGCGCGCGACTATGAAGAGAGGACCGGCACCAACAACAAGGAACGCTACCAGAAGGACATCGAGAAGCTGAAAGGCGGTCTCGCCAAGGTCAAGGAGATCGACCCCAAAGTGCGCCTGGAATGGGCGCAGTCGCTGAAGGACTGGCCGCAATCCCACGCCAACGAGCTGAAGAAACAGGGCCTGCCGGTCGTCAAGGTGCTCAACATCGCTCTCGATGCAGCCGAGAAGCGAGGCCATCGCTGGCCGGTTCGCTACGTCGTCAAGTAACCCGCGTTTCCAGAACATATGAGCTTGTTCGCCGGAGGAGCAGCCGCGCGGGCTGTTCCTTCCAGCGCGAGCTTGCCGGGTGCGCGTCCGCGCGGGCCCGTGCAGTAGTGGACTCTGGTACCCCCCCGGATGCCGGCACGCCCTCGCCCGCCGTCATCTAGCGCACACATGTCGATCAGACGAATCAGCGACCAAGCCGCCAAGCTCATGATGATCATGGCCGCCGTGTGGGCCTTCATCCTGACGTTTGTGATCATGGCCGACATCATCGGGCGCTTCGTGTTCAACAATCCGCTGAACGGCGTGCGCGAGATCGTTGCGAACTCCATCGTCATCATCGTGTTCCTGCAGGCCGGCTACGCCATTCGCAGCCGTTCCATGCTGGCGGCGGATTTCCTCGTGTGCCGCTTTCCGCCATGGGCTCGGCGGGTCGCGCTGGCGTTCGGATATCTGCTCGGCGCCGCATTCTTCGCGCTCATCATCTGGGGCGGGTGGAGGTTCGCAATCGACTCCTGGGTCGGCGGAGAATTCGAGGGAGAAGGCGCACTGCGGGTACCGTCATGGCCGACCCGTTTCATCATCCTGATCGGCAGCGCGCTCGCCATCCTGAACTATTTCGTGGTGGCTTATCTCGACGTCCTCCAGCGCGGTGGCACAGACAAGATCGAGGACGAGGCGGACGCGTATTTCCGCCCGGTATCCAAGCGCTAGAGCGCATTTCGAAATCGGACGATGATGAACTCAAGGTGCGGTTGCGATGTTCGACGTTAACGTCGCCGTCGCCCTCATCATATGCCTGCTGGTCCTGGTCGCACTCGGCGTCCATATCGCGGTCGCGCTCGGCGTGGCCAGCGCGCTCGGCATTTACCTCGTTACCGGCGAATTGCGCGTGGTCGCAACAATGCTGGGCAGCACGGCGTACGAATCGCTCCGCGACTACGTGTTTGCCGTCATCCCGCTGTTCATGCTGATGGGCGAGTTCATCGGGAAATCGGGGGCGGTTACCGACGTCTACCGCGGCATCAACCGCGCCCTCAAACGCCTGCCCGGGCGCCTCGCGATCGCCACCGTACTGGGCAATGCGCTGTTCTCGTTTGTCACGGGCGTATCCATCGCTTCGGCCGCGGCATTTTCCCGCATTGCCTATCCCGAAATGAAACGCTTCGGCTATCACAAGGGATTCGCCCTCGGTGCCGTGGCGGGCTCGAGCTGCCTGGGCATGCTGATTCCGCCCAGCGTGCTGATGATCGTGTGGGGTATCCTCACGGAAAAGTCGATTGGCCAGATTTTTCTGGCCGGCGTACTTCCGGGATTGCTGCTTACCCTCATGTTTGTGATCTACATCTTCGCGAGCGCGCTGTTCCGTCCCGGCCTCGTCGGAGGCGGCGCCGACATCCACTCGAAAGGGCGCACAGACGATGCATCGATACCGGCGCTGATCGTGAGCGGCGGTGGCATACTGGCCGTCATCGCCTCCGTCCTGGGCGGCATCTGGTTCGGGGTATTCACGCCTACCGAGGGCGCCGGCGCCGGCGCCTTTATCGGGCTGGTGCTGGGCATCGCCAAGGGCATGCGATTCAAGGGCATCATCGATTCGATCCTGTCGGTCGGGCGCACCTCGGCGCCCATCCTGTTGCTGCTCGTGGCGGCGTCCCTGTATTCACGTGCCCTCGCCATGACGGGCGTGACCAACGCGATTCAGAATCTGTTCCTGGGCGCGGGACTCACTCCCTTCATGATCATCGCCATCATGGTGCTGGTGTGGTTTCTGCTGGGCATGGTGATCGATTCTATTTCCATCATGCTGCTGACGGTTCCGATCTTCGCGCCCATCGCCGAAACGCTGGGGTACGATCCGATCGCATTCGCCATCATCGGCATTCTGGCCATCGAGGCGGGGCTGCTTACGCCACCATTCGGCCTCCTGGTCTATACCGTCAAGTCGGCGATTCAGGACGATGACGCCAGCGTTTCCCTGGTTGACATTTTCAGGAGCTCGACACCCTACTGGGCGATCATGCTCCTCACGATGACGTTGATCATCATGTGGCCCCAGATCGCGACCGGCTTGCCCAGCCTGTTGTTCTAGCCCCGATACCGCGCGTGACCGGAAGCATTACACGGGTCGTGCGGGAAATGGCCGGAGATTGAAACTTGCGGTTACAGCTCGCTACCAATTGCCGCCCGCCAGCTGGCAAGTGGCTCGCTGGACTATTCACTTCTGACCCATCACGCCCCAACAGGAGACGACCATGCCCGCTTACTGGCTCGCACGCTGCAAGATCAACGATCCCGTCGAGTACAAGAAGTACACCGACCGGGTGCCGGAAATTGTCCGAAAGCACGGCGGCAAGGTGCTCGCCCGCGGCGGCCGCCATCAGATCATGGAGGGCACCGACAAGTTTCACCGCTTCGTCGTGATCGAGTTTCCCACTCTGGAACAGGCGGTAAAATGCCACCAGTCTCCCGAATACCAGGCGGCGGCCGCATTCCGCCGCGCGGCCGGCGTGAGCGAGGTCGAGCAGGTGATCGTGGAATCCGGCGACGCCACGCCACGCTAGGTTCAAGACGGGCGAAGAATTTCGGGAAGATCAGCCACAGAGACCAGAGTTCACAGAGAAGAAACAAATGAGTGCTGGAGCTTTCGTGATCTTCGTCGGCTTAAGCCACCGGCAGATGTAATTTCTCGATTCTCTCTGTGTTCTCTGTGATCTCTGTGGCCAACCCGCGGTTCTAGGATGACCGAAGGAACGCAATCAGCGGTGCGGTGGCGCGGCCGGCAGTACCACTACCTTTCAGCCGACAGCCACGTACATCCGTTTCTCGTCGATCTTTGGGCCGAGGTGCGGGAGCGCACCGGCGGCCGACTCGATGTAACGGTACACGCCGGCAATGAGGGATTGCCGGGTTCTCACCTCGAAATCGTCCAGCGCCTCATCGACGGCGACATCGAGTTCTACGTCTTGATGGGCGGCATCCTCGGGCCGGTCGTGCCCGCGCTCGAAATCCAGGGCCTGCCCTTCGCGTTCCGTGATCACGCCCAGGTTCACGTCGTGTTCGACGGCGCGCTTGGCGATTACCTGCGCGCCGAATTGCTCGCGAAGGGCGTCTACGCCTTGCCCCGCGGCCTGCTCGAGAATGGTTTTCGCCATATCTCGACCGTCAGCCGGCCGGTCGCGGGTCCTGACGACCTTGCGGGCCTGAAAATACGCATTCCCGAAGGACGGATGTTCGAAGACGCGTTCGCGAGCCTCGGTGCGCGACCGGTGCAAGTCAACATTCTCAAGATGCACCAGGCGCTGGCGGAGGGCCGCGTCGACGGGCAGGAGAATCCTCTCGCCGTGACCGAGGCCCTGAAGCTCTACGAGGTCACGAAGTTCGTGTCGCTGACGTACCACATGTGGTCGGGATTCAATCTGCTTGCCAGCGCGCGCTTCTGGCGCTCACTGCCCGCCGACATCCAGGATACGGTCCTCACGAGCGTCGCGCGGCACGTCGCGCGGCAACGCGCTCACACCGATGCCTTCAACCGCGAACTCGAAACCCGCCTGACCGCGCGTGGCATGACCGTTCTGCACCCCAACCGCGCAAGCTTCCACGCACGCCTCATTGAAAGCGGTTTCTACCGCCGCTGGAAGACCGCTCTCGGCTCGAAAGCCTGGGGACTGCTCGAACAAGGCGTCGGAGGTCTGGACTGAACTGTAAGAGCCATACCCATAAAAAAAGCCCGGGATGATCGGGCTTTTTTTGGCGCTACTTTTTCTTGGCGGGGGCTGCCGCCGCGGCAGGCTTCACGGGAGTGGCGGGTTTGGCCGTAGCGGCCATGGGCATGCCCTTTTCCTTCTTGTAGCGCTCGACCACGCGATCCTGCGCCCGGGCCATCGCTTCGGCTGACTTCTTCGCGGCTTCGGCCGCCTTCTGCTTGACTTCCGCCGCCTTCGCGGGATCGACCGGAGGCGGCGCCGGAAGTTTTGCGAGCGCGAGGCTCACCGTCCCGCCCACGAGCAGCGCAGGCAGCCATTTCCAGAAACCGGGTGCTTTCATAGCTTCCAACCCTCCTTTACGGACACGGCTTTCGCGGTCGAGGGCGCAGAGCCACCGGCAACACCCTTCCCGGCCATGACCTCGTTGTACCAGTACTCGTGATGCTCACGGGCCCAGGCCTCGTCGGTATATCCGATACGCATGTTCTCGTACGCGCCCTCGACGCCAATCGTGCCCATGTAAATGTGTCCCAGGGAGAACCCAATCACGAGCACGCCTGCGATCGCGTGTATCACGTTGGCCTGCTGCATGAGCAGGCGCCCCTGCTCGAAATTCGGGAACAGCAGGATCAGGCCGGTCGCGCTCACCACCAGGCACAGGGCCACGACACCGAGCCAGAACCAGACCTTCTCGCCGGCGTTGAACCGGCCCGACGGCATATGCTCGCCCGCGAACATGCGCCATCCCTTCGCAAGCCACGCCAAATCCCCCTTCTCGGGAAGGTTGTCCTTCACGTAGATCACGATGAATACAAGAAGGCTGACAACGAATACCGGCGCAACGAAGTTATGCACGTTCTTGGAGAGGATCGCGAGCCAGGAAAACACCGTGTACCCGAGAACCGGGATCACGAGGTATCTGCCGAACAGGATGATCAACCCCGTCACCCCGAGCACGCAGAAGGAAATGCCCATCGTCCAATGCGCGATGCGTTCGAACGAATTGAAGCGCTCGACCATGCGCCCACTGGGTTTCTCATGCAGCTTGATCGCGCCTTTGCCGTAATAAATCCCGGCGATGATGGCGCAAATGGCGATCAGCAGCCAGCCCCCGTAGACGGTGATCGGGCCGTTACGAATCTGGCGCCAGATCTCGCCTTCGCTCTGCACCAGCACATTGGTCTCGACCCCGCGAACCTGCGTCGTCTGATACCGGTTGACGTCCCCGCCGCGCACGTCGCGCCACACTGGAGCGTTATTGAGCGGTTGGGTCGCCTGGCGCTGCGCCTGTTCCTTCGAATCACCGTCCGCCGCGCCTGCCAGTGCTGGCGCCGCAAGCATAAATTGCAGGGCGCACAGGCACGCCACCCCACGCATGAAAACGCGCTCGCCGGGCATCGATCCCTCCTCTTAGTTCGCCACTACCCGCGAATATTCGTTCTGGCCGTCGTTGCGCGCCTTGATCGCCTTTTCCCAGGCGGCCTTGTCGCCCTTGAACGGTTCCCCCGCCCACGCGTCCGCGTCCTTCTTGCCCTGGTACTCGCCCTTCTTGTAGACCGTCACGCTGGTACTCTCGCCGCAACTTGCCGCGACAAGAGACAGCACTGCGGCTACGCCAACGAGCAGCCACCTCGTGCCGCGCGTCATGACTTGGCTCCCGGCTGCTTCGCCGGCTTGCCATATGCAGTGCCCCAACCCCAGATCTCGGACCCCTTCCCGCGCTTGAGCACCCGATTGCGATAAATGTCTGCAATCACGTCAGCGTCGCCCCCCAGCAGCGCCTTGGTCGAGCACATTTCGGCGCACGCCGGCAGCTTACCCTCGGCGAGCCGGTTGCGGCCATATTTCCTGAACTCGGCCGGAGAGTGGTCGATTTCTGGACCGCCGGCGCAGAAGGTGCACTTGTCCATCTTGCCGCGCAGGCCGAACGCGCCATCCTGAGGGAACTGCGGCGCGCCGAACGGGCAGGCGTAGAAGCAGTAGCCGCAGCCAATGCACAGGTCCTTGTCGTGCAGCACCACGCCTTCGGAGGTCTTGTAGAAGCAGTCCACCGGGCATACCGCCATGCACGGGGCGTCCGAGCAGTGCATGCAGGCGACAGAAATCGATTTCTCGCCCGGCACGCCGTCATTCAGCGTCACCACGCGGCGGCGATTCACGCCCCACGGAATCTCGTGCTCCTGCTTGCACGCCGTCACGCAGCCATTGCACTCGATGCAGCGTTCAGCATCACTCAAAAATTTCATTCTCGCCATGGTGAGCTCCTCGCTATCCCTTTTCCGTTAGGCTGTGAACTTGGAAACCTGGCAGAGCGTGGTCTTGGTTTCCTGCATCATGGTTACGATGTCGTAACCGTAGGTCGTCGCCGTATTGACCGCCTCGCCGCGCACGAACGGTGCGGCGCCTTCCGGGTAGTAGTTGAGCAGGTCCTTGCCCATCCACCAGCCCGCGAAGTGGA
>JACQGN010000097.1 GCA_016199545.1 Betaproteobacteria bacterium
CTCCCCGATCACCGCAAACAGGCAGCGCTCCTGCCCGCAGATCGCGCTGAACAGCGCGAGGTCTAGGGGGCTCACCGCCAGCACGTAGCGCTCCTGCGCCTCGTTGCACCAGATCTGCACCGGCGACATGCCGGGCTCCTCGCTCGGGATGCGGCGCAAATCAAATCGTCCACCTAGACCCGCTGCGTGTACGAGTTCCGGCAGCGCGTTCGACAGCCCGCCGGCGCCGACGTCGTGAATCGACAGGATCGGATTTGCGGCGCCGCGCGCCCAGCAGCGATCGAGTACTTCCTGGGCGCGGCGCTGGATCTCTGCGTTCCCGCGCTGCACCGAGTCGAAATCGAGATCCTCCTGGTTGCTGCCGGTTCCCATGCTCGATGCCGCGCCGCCGCCGAGTCCGATCAGCATTCCCGGACCGCCGAGTTGAATCAGCAACGTACCGGGGACAAGGGGTCGTTTTAACGCATGGCCGGCCGCAATGTTGCCGATGCCGCCCGCGATCATGATCGGCTTGTGGTAACCGCGCATCTCGCCCGCCACCTCCTGCTCGAAAGTCCGGAAATAACCCGCGAGGTTCGGCCGCCCGAATTCGTTGTTGAAGGAAGCGCCTCCGATCGGCCCTTCGATCATGATGTCGAGCGCCGAGGCGATGCGGCGCGGCTGGCCGTAGGTCTCGGGATTGAGGATCGAGGATTGAGGATTGAGATGCACACCTTCCCTCACTTCATCGTCGCTCTGGTATCGCTCCCAGGGCTGGACGAATCCGGGGATGTTGAGGTTGGACACCGTGAAGCCGGTGAGCCCGGCCTTAGGCTTTGCGCCGCGCCCGGTGGCGCCCTCGTCGCGGATTTCGCCCCCTGCGCCGGTCGCGGCGCCTGGAAAGGGAGAAATCGCCGTCGGGTGGTTGTGGGTTTCCACCTTCATCAGGATGTGCACGTCGTCGTCGACCCGACGGTACGCGCCATCCGATCCCGGAAAGAAGCGGGCGATGCGCGCGCCCTGCATCACCGCGGCGTTGTCCGAATACGCCACGATCGTACCCTGCGGATGGCGCTCGTGCGTCGTGCGGATCATCGCAAACAGGCTCTGCGCCTCCGGCTTGCCGTCGATGATCCAGTTCGCGTTGAAGATCTTGTGGCGGCAGTGCTCGGAATTCGCCTGCGCGAACATCATCAGCTCGACGTCGGTGGGATTGCGCCCGGCGCGCAGAAAGTGCTCCGCGAGGTACTCGATCTCGTCCCCGGACAGTGCGAGCCCCATCTCGCGATTGGCGCGTCCCAGCGCCTCACGTCCGCCGGCGGCGAGATCGATCGTAACCAGGGGCGCCGGCTCGTGGCGGCGGAACAGGGCATCCGCGGCGTCGAACGACTCGAGCACGGTCTCGGTCATGCGGTCGTGGATACGCGAAGCGAGCGCCAAGCGGTCGATGCCGGCACCGTGGCCTCTTCCCCGGCGCGCCCAATACGCCACGCCGCGCTCGATGCGCTCCACCATGTCGAGGCCGCAATGCCGCGCGATGTCGGTCGCCTTCGAAGACCAGGGAGAGATGGTGCCGAAACGCGGTACCACCAGCAAAAGATCACCCTGCACCTGCGCCGGGGTCGCGTGCGGGCCGTAACGCAACAGGCGGTCCAGGCGCTCGCGCTCTGCTGCGGATAGCGCGCGGTTCACCTGCACGAAATGCCAGTATTCCGTTTCGAGATCGATTCCGGCGAGGGCCGGGTCTTGGAGAAGCTTCCGGAGGCGAAACGGAGAGAGGGCAGTGCGCCCGCGCAGCCGGAGAATTTGCGACATGACCCGAAGCAGAACGCGCTAAAGCGTCATTTTACCCGAACCCGGAGGTCGACTTGCGGATCTTTCCGTTACACTAACGCCATGCCCTCGCATCCCGCACACGGCGCGCCCATCTTCCTCACGGAGGAAATCCGTCGCATCGAGGTCGCGGCGTTGTCCGCGCCGGACCCGCCGGCGCTCATGGAGCGTGCCGGGCTCGCTGCGGCGGAACTGGCGCGTGAACTCACGGGCGGCACGGGAAAGCCGGTTCTGGTATTGGCGGGACCCGGCAACAACGGCGGCGACGCATTTGTCGTGGCGCGGCACCTGAAGAAGTGGTGGTTCAGGGTCGAGGTCGTGTTCGCGGGAGACCCCGCAAAGCTTTCGCCAGACGCCAGTGCCGCATTGAATGCCTGGCGCAACGCAGGTGGTGAGACGCGTGACGCGCCCGCGGCCGCCGCGGATTGGAGCCTCATCGTCGACGGCCTGTTCGGCATCGGACTGCAACGCGATGTCGCGGGCGGTCATGCAGAACTGGTATCGTTCGCAAACGGGTCGGCCGCACCCGTGCTTGCGATCGATGTGCCCAGTGGACTGGAATCGGACAGTGGACGGATACTCGGCTCGTGCGTGCGGGCGGATCACACCATCACTTTCATCGGCATCAAGCCCGGGTTGCTGACGCTTGACGGGCTCGATCATTGCGGCGAACTGCACCTCGACACGCTGGGACTCGATGCCGCCGCGCTGTCGCCACCCCATGGCGCGCTGATTGCAAAGGCAGTGCTCGGCGCAGTCTTGAAACCGCGCGCGCTCAATACTCACAAGGGCGACTACGGCAGCGTCGGCGTGATCGGCGGCGCGCAAGGCATGGTGGGCGCGGCACTGCTCGCCGGGCGGGCGGCGCTCATGCTCGGCGCCGGACGAGTCTACGTCGGCCTGATCGCGCGCGATGCGCCGCGTGTCGACCTGATGCAGCCCGAGTTGATGCTGCGCAGCGCCGATGACGTGCTCAAACTCGGCCACCTCACAGCGCTCGCGGCCGGTCCCGGCATGGGACAATCCCCCGACGCCGCGCATTTCCTCATATGGGCCATCGATACCGCGCTCCCCCTTGTCATCGATGCCGATGGCTTGAACATGATCGGCGCAGCCGGCGAGCTGCACGACGCTCTGAAGCGCCGGCCCGCACCGACCCTGCTCACGCCTCACCCTGCCGAAGCGGCGCGCCTGTTGGGATCAACGACCGCCGGGATCCAGCACGATCGGATCGCGGCAGCCCGCATGCTCGCCGAACGTTTCAACGCCCACGTCGTGCTGAAAGGTGCGGGCAGTGTCTGCGCGTCGCCGGACGGTACGTGGGCCGTCAACACCTCGGGCAATCCCGGTATGGCGAGCGCCGGCATGGGCGACGTGCTGACCGGGCAGATCGTGGCCCTGCTTGCCCAAGGCAGCGATGCGAAGCAGGCATTGCATGCGGCGGTCTATCTCCACGGGGCGGCGGCGGACGCGCTCGTCAACCGAGGCGCCGGCCCCGTTGGCCTCACCGCGGGCGAGGTGATCCATGCGGCACGCGACATCGTCAACCGGAGGAATTTGGCGGAGTTGTGCCCGCCAAATTCCTTTGGCAAGACTCCGTCATAGACAACCGAAAACATGATGAAATCGATTTATCTGATGCGTGAAGCCCGTGTCGGTTGCCTATCCGACGCGGCGGTGTGTCAAGTTGCCGAAAGGACGACCCTTCACGCTCCTCGTTCTCTTTGCTGCTGCGTGCAGTTCCGTATAAGGATTTTGTCGGACTTGGCTCCGACAAAATCCTAGGGGAACCCGCATGGCGCTGATGCTCGGCGACCAGGCGTTGCGGGATGCGATCGGCATGGACGAAGCGATCGATCTCCTCGAGCGGACGTTTACCCATGACGCGGCGGGCAAGACCTCGATCTCGCCCAAGTTCGTCACCGACTTCGAAGGCGGGGCAATGCGTATCCTGTTCGCATCCGACGCAGCCTCCGGTTATTGCGCGATAAAGGCCTATCACAGCATTCTGGGCGTCGGCACACGCTACGTCGTCTCGCTCTATCGCATGAGTGATGGGGAGCTTCTCGCGGTGCTCGACGCCCAACGCATTACGGATCTCCGCACGGGCGCGGCAAGCGGCGTCATCGCGCGCAGGATTCCCCTGCCGGCGCCGCTTTCCGTCGGCATCATCGGCTCCGGCCACCAGGCATGCACGCAGCTCGAAAGTCTCGCCACGGTGTACCGCGTAAAATCTGCGGCCGTCTACAGTCCAACGCCGGCGCATCGTTCAGCCTACGCCCGCGCGATGTCCGAACGGCTCCGAATACCGGTTACCGCAGTGGATTCTGCAGAAGCGGCGGTGCAGGGACGCGAGGTCGTCGCCGCAGCAAGCAGCTCGCGGAGCCGAGAGCCAGTGCTTCACGGTGCGTGGCTCGACCGCTGCCGGTTGCTCTGCGCAGTCGGCAACACCCGGGCGCAATTCGCGGAAGTCGATGTCGGGTGCTTTCGCGACGCCGCCCTCACCGTCGTCGACACGCCGCACGCGTTCGAGGAGGCCGGCGAGTTGCGGCAAGCGATCGCTGGCGGCGCCCTGCCCGAGGCGCGGCGCGCGACGCTCGCCCAGATCGTGATCGGCGCAGTAAGCGTGCCCCCCGAGGGCCGGATCGTTTTCAAATCGGTAGGCTCGGCGCTGCAGGACCTGGCGTTGGCCGCCCGCTACTATGAACTGCTCCGTGCACGCGAAGGACTGCCGTCCGCGCCCGACGTGGGAAGTCTCAAGCGGCCGGTGAGCGTGGGCGGCACGTGACGGCCATGGAAGTATGTCGAAAGCGGCACCGCACCTTGCCACCAAGGGCGTCTCGCCCGCACAGGCTGCGTTCTGGGAAGAAGCGATGGCGCGCATGGCCGCCTCGGAAGAGTGGGCCCGGGCGATCGCCGCCACGACCTTCACCCGCAATTTCCTGCGCGGCCGGGACTTCGCGAAATACCTGGACGAGGAGTTCGCCGCCGCCTGGGCCGTCATGGCCGATCTGGGACTCGTGAAGTAACCACACCCGTGGCTGGGCCTGTCATTGCGAGCGCAGAGAAGCAATCCCGTGGCAAGCCACGACACGCGCCCGCCGCGAGATCGCGTCGTTGCCGTCCGGCGCCTCGCGAAGACAATGAGAACCGCCGCCGTTTGACCGCGGCCCGCGATCCGGTTTAGTGTTGCGCCCGGGACGCTAACCAAGAGCCCGTAACATAATGAGGCACGTGCTGCGCTTCATTACGTTACGGGCTCTAACTTCACTCGATTGCAAGGGATACAGCACATGTCCATCACACTCAAAGGCGTCATGCAGGCCCCCGTCACGCCGCTGAAGGAAGACGGCAGCTTCGATCCGGAAGGTTTTGCCAAGATGGTGGATTTTCACGTGCGCCACGGGGCGCCCGCGATCGCCTGGCCGCATCACAAGGCGGAGTCCCTCAATCTGACGATTGCCGAACGCATGCTCGGTGCGGAGGTCGCGGTAAAAACAGTCGCGAAGCGCGTGCCGGTTTCGATTTTCACCGGCACCCTTTCCGAGGAAGACTCCCTCGACATCGCGCGGCATGCGCAGAAGATCGGCGCCGATGCCCTCCTCATCATCTCGCCCTACTGCCGGCGGCCCGGGCAGGAGGAGATATTCGACTCCGTGGTGCGCATCGGCACCGCCACCGATCTGCCGGTGCTCACCTACAACTCGCCATGGCGCAACGGTGAAGGCGTGGAGTTCACCGGCGAACTCACGCAGCGCCTGATCGACCGGCTGCCCAATTACATCGGCATGAAGGACGCGAGTTTCCAGAGCCAGAAGTTCCTCGAGATCGCGCGCGTGGCTCTCAAGATGCGCCCTGGATTCGCGATCATCATGGGCGTCGAGCATCTGCTGCCCTCTTTCGCGCTCGGCGCCTGCGGCTCGTTTTCCTCCTCTGGCGCCATCGCACCGAACCTCTGCAACAAGTTCTTCGCGTCGCTGGAGGCGCATGACTGGGCAACGGCGCGCGAATGCCAGTATAAGATTTCGCGCTTGTGGAGCCTGTTCAAGGAACAGTACCCCTCCTCGCTCAAGGGCGCGATGATCATGATGGGTCGCCCGGTCGGTCCCACGCGCTCGCCGCTGCCCACGGCCACCAAGGAGCGCATCGAGTTCCTGCGCAAGCAGCTCGAGGAGATGGGCATCCTGCAATCGGAGCCTCACGGCTGGTAGAAAAACGGTGAACCGTGACTGGTGACTGGTGGCCGGTGACTGGTGACTGGTGACTGGTGACTGGTGACTGGTGACTGGTGACTGGTGACTGGTGACTGGTGACTGGTAAGGGGCAACGAACGAAGACGTTCTCGGCTGACAAGTCACTAATCACGAATCACTGATTTTCAGGATTTCAGCAAACATGGCGACCTTCAATTCCGGATTGGTCCACACTCCAGTCACGCCGTTCAAGCGCGACCAGAGCATCGATTTCGACACCTACGCGAAGATCCTCGAGTTTCACCTAAGCAACGGCGCCGATGCGCTCGCGCTGCCGATGCCTGAGGGCGAAGACCTGAGCCTCAAGGACGGGGAACTGAAAGCACTCCTCGAATTTACACTCAAGCAGGTCAAGGGCCGCGTACCCGTGATCGCCCACGTCAGCGACGCCGGCACGGGTATTGCCGTGGAGCGCGCGCGTCATGCCGAAAAGACTGGAGCAAGCGCAATTGTCTCGCACCCGCCGTACTTCTGGCACCCGCGGCCGGCGATGGTGGTCGAGCACATCGTGAGCATCGGCTCGGCGGTGCGCTTGCCGTTCCTCGTCTGCAACCCGCCGATCGAGTCGGTCGGGGCTGCGCTCACTTCCGACATGACATTGCAGCTGGTCGATCGTCTGCCGAATCTCGCCGGCGTGGTCGATTGCAGCCTCGAATGGGTCTATCAGGTCGAGGTTGTTTCCAACGGCCGCAAGAAGCGTCCGGATCTGCAGATGATCCCCGGCGCCGAGTTCATGGTGTCCACCGGGCTGGTGGGCGGGTCGGGCGCATTTTCGGCCTTGTCCGCGGTGGCGCCGAAGCTGGTGCGGGAACTGCACGATCTGTGCAGCAAGGAAAAGTATGTCGAAGCCCGCGCGGCGCAGGAAAATATCGGCGCGCTGCACCATGCGATCAAGATCGCCGGGGAATCGGGACTGAGGGACGGGCTCGCCGGCCTCAAGGCGGCGATGCGCATGATGGGGCGCGAATGCGGTCAGCCCCGCCCGCCGGTGCGCAAACTCGGAGAAGTCGAATACGGAAAGCTCGAGGAAGCGGTGAGCGGCATGGCGTTCCTCCGCGCCGAACCGCGCGGCTGGTAGCCTGCGGGCTGAAGCCCGCATAGGAATGTGCTGGTCGCTGCCCCACCACATTCCTTACCGGAGTTCTCCCGCGGAATTAGTAGAAATCTTCAGTATCCACCGCGCACGGGGGAGAGTTAAATGACCCCCGGCAAAGCCGGGGGCTTATTGGGTGAGCGCCTCAAAGGCGCTCGCACCCCGTGAGCCGCCTGAAGGCGGCGTAATAATCGGCTCCTTCCCCCTTGACGGGGGAAG